>CAZDOH010000045.1:0-18895 GCA_964507005.1 uncultured Prevotella sp.
GCGACCTCCAGGTTATGAGCCTGGCGAGCTACCAACTGCTCCACTCCGCGATGTATATCGGACATTTCCGAATTGCGAGTGCAAAAGTACAGCCAATAATTGAAATTCGCAAGTTTTTCAACGTTTTTTTTCGCCGCAACCGCAATTTTTCTCCTTTTTCGCCCAACCCAGGCACTTCAGCGGGTAAATTCTGCACCTGCAGCGATTGTTCACCTTGCATACTATCACTAACTTTGCACCCGTTTCTACAACATGCGCGTACATTCATGAAAGAAAACATACTTCTGGCAGTTGCAGCCCTGGCTTCGATACCACAGTTTTCCCTCGCCGACAACCGCAACGTCCCCTCCGACTCTTCGCGCGTAATCGACATAGAAGAAGTGGTGGTGGTTGCTTCTCCAAAAGAAAACTTCAAGCTTCGGGAACAGCCATCGTCGGTTTCGCTTTTTTCTCAAGAGAGCATGGAACGCCTCGGAATCAATTCCGTTAAAGGTCTGTCGAGCCATGCCCGCAATCTCTTCATTCCCGACTACGGCAGCAGGCTCACAAGCGCAATGTATATACGTGGCATAGGCTCGCGCATCAACACCCCGGCCGTGGGGCTCTACATCGACAACATGCCGTGCAACGACAAAAGCGCGTTCGACTTCATGATGCTCGACGCCGAGCGCGCCGACGTGCTCAACGGCCCGCAGGCGACGCTTTACGGGCGCAACGCGATGGGAGGAATCATACGCATGTACACCACCAACCCGATGAGGAAACAAGGCACTACTATAAGTCTGGGGGCCACGGGGCGCACTACCGGGCGAAGGATTTCGGCCGTCACGCGTCATAAGCTGAGCGACAGTTTCGCCTTCTCGCTGGGAGGTTATTGGGCGAAGGAAAACGGTTTCTTCCGCAACGACTCCACCCGCCACAAGACCGACAACTCAGAAGAAGCCGGTGCAAGGGCACGCGCAGTGTACAAACCGACAAAACGCCTGACGCTCGACATGCAACTGTCCTACAACTACACATCCCAGGGCGCATATCCGTACTACTACACCGGGAAAAGCCCTTCGGAAGACGGCGAAGAAGACTACCCGCAATACATCGGCAAAATCACAGCCAACCGCAAAGGCACTTACCGGCGCAACATGCTGACGGCAGGCTTAAGCGCCGACTACAAACTCACAAACTCAACAATTTCTTCGGTAACATCGTGGCAGTACCTCAACGACCGCATGTTCATGGACCAGGATTTCATTGCCGCCGACATATATTCGCTCGAACAGCGCCAGCGCAACAATTCAATCAGCGAAGAACTGACCTACAAAACTACAGGCGACCAACGGTGGCAAAGCGTAAGCGGCCTGTTCGCAATGCACCAGAGCCAGCACACGTCGTCGCCCGTCACGTTCTATTCCGACGGCATTTCCATGCTCAACGGCAACATTGCGGGCGCCATGCCCACCATCTCGCAGGAAAACCCGTATACCCACCAGCCAATGAACGTTGGCATGAGTATGGAAATCACCGATTCCGAACTCGCATTCCGCGGGAGATTCCGCACACCGGTAAGCAATTACGCCGTTTTTCACCAAAGCACGATAAAGGACTTCCTCGTACGGAAACTGTCGCTTGTACTTGGCCTCAGGCTCGACTACGAGCACCAAAGCCTTGACTTCCGCATGCCCGCAACCGAAACCGCATACACTTTCGCCCCCACCATGAGCAAAGCTGCCCAACTCACGGCATCAACTTCGCTCGGCGGCACGCACAAGGACGACTATCTACAACTTCTGCCTAAAGCCGCGCTTCAATACACGTTCGACAACCGCAAAGGCAACGTATATGTGTCGTTCAGCAAAGGGTTCCGCTCGGGCGGCTACAACATACAGATGTGTTCCGAACTGGCCCAAACGCAAATGCGCGGTGACATGATGCGCGGAGTGAAGGACTACTGCGACGATCTCTTTCAAGGGCTCATTGACAATGCGCGCACCGAGCAACTGCGTGAAATGTTCGAAGGCATAAAGCAGAAAGTCGACGACAACATCCCCAACATAAACGCCCCCGGGGCAAAGACGCTACGCTACAAGCCCGAATGCTCATACAACTACGAGGCAGGTGTGCACCTCAACCCTTCGGACGGACTGCAAATCGACGCCGCGCTGTTTTACATGCAGACTCACAACCAGCAGATATCGCGATTTTCCGAAAACGGACTGGGAAGGCAGATGGTGAATGCCGGCAAAAGCGCATGCTGCGGTGCCGAGTTCGGCTTACGTTCCTCGCTCGCCGGCGACCGTCTCGACCTTTCGCTTTCATACGGATTCACACATTCGGAATTCCGCAAATACAACGACGGGCAAACCGATTACCGTGGCAAAACCGTTCCATTCGTACCCGCACATAACATGAGCATTGCAGCCGAATGGCGGCAGCCAATAGCACGCGGACTGCTGCAGGCAGTTTCGCTGGGAGCCGACGTAACGGGAGCCGGGCGCATATACTGGACTGAAAGCAATACGTCGTGGCAGGATTTCTACGCAAACCTCGGCGCCCATATAACCCTGCACTCACGGGCCGCACGGCTTAACCTCTGGGGCAAGAACCTCACAGGTGCGCACTACGACGTATTCCATTTCGAAAGCATGAACCGCGGATTCTCACAACATGCCACGCCGTGCCACTTCGGAGCCGACATTACATTCGACATTTAAACAACGCAGACTCTTCTCCATGCACTAAAAAGGGCGAAGCCTTTCCCCTTTCATAAAAAAATGGCATTTTTGCAGTAGCAAACTATTGTGTCGGAAAACACAAACAAAAGTATCACACACATGAAAAAATATCTTTTCGTTCCGATGGCGGCAATATTGCTGCTCGGAAGTTGCTCATCGGTTCCCGTAACAGGCCGCAAACAACTCAATCTCGTAAGCAACAGCGAAGTGCTCACATCGAGCCTCACCGAATACCAAACCTACATGAAGACGGCCAAGAAGAGCACAAACTCAACCCAAACCGCCATGGTAGAGCGTGTGGGAAAGCGCATTGCCACCGCCACCGAAGCCTACCTTAAAAGCCAGGGAGCCACAAGCCAGCTGAGCGACTTTTCGTGGGAATTCAATCTCGTGCAAAACAGCGAGCTCAACGCATTCTGCATGCCCGGCGGCAAAATTGTGGTTTACGAAGGACTTATGGGCATAATTTCAAAAGACGACGAACTGGCAGTAGTACTCGGGCACGAAGTGGCACACGCCGTGGCCAAGCACAGCAACGAGCGCATGAGCCAGCAAGTACTTGCGCAATATGGTTCAAGCATACTCGGAACGGCATTGGCAAACAAAAGCGCTGCCGTACAGCAAATAGCCGGACAGGTATACGGTCTGGGGGCAAACTACGGCGTGATACTTCCCTTCTCGCGCAAACACGAAAGCGAAGCCGACAATATCGGTCTGGTTTTTATGCGGCTCGCAGGATACAACCCCGAGGTTGCAATTGACTTCTGGAAAAAGATGTCGTCGTCGTCAACGTCAAGCGTGCCCGAGATAGCAAGCACGCACCCCAGCGATGCACGCCGCATTTCCGACATACAGAAGGAATTGCCGTCGATACTCAAGAACTACCAGCCGCTGGCGCAATACACCACCACAACAACCACTGCCACAACGACAACGGCAAAGAAAGCCACCACAACAAAGAAGACGACTGCAAAGAAGACTACTTCAAAGAAATAAGCCTTCGGCAGACCTAAAGTTCGGAACGGTTATTCTGCCGGAATTCTTTACCTTACCAGAAGTTTCTGCGTATACCCGCTGTCGGAACGCAATATATATACACCTTTCGGAAGACGCTCTTTCAGGGCGTCTTCTTTTATGCCCGTTTTCAGGCAAACGCCCGAAACGGAATACACGCTCCACAACGTCCCGTCCGCATTTCGTTTTGCCCAAGATATTCCTACGGGATTGTTGAAATCAATAGCCGATGTTTCCGAAGCGATATAGTTTTCGGACAGCGCCGTGACTTTCAGTGTGAGGTTGCTGCAGTCGGGGAATCCTCCCAATTCAATGCTGTTGCTGTCGGCCAAAACCACATAAACCGTGCTGTCGCCGTCAACAAGTTGCACCCGGTATTTGTCAGCCCCTTCGGTTTCATCCCATCCGGCCACGAGAGTCTTCACCTGTTCGTCGGTGGTAACCTTCAGGCCTTGCGGCGCTGGGAGTACCCCTTCTGCCATATACACGAACGACACTACTCCCTGCGTGTCGGTGATGCAGGTAAGGAATTTTCCGAGGCCTTTGCCCGTGTACTGCTGGAAATCGGGAGTAGAGGTGTCGCGCAGTGAGGTATTGCCGGTAATTCCCGGGAAGAGGTCACCTTTGTAGTCGGCCGGAGTTGCTTCGTATTCGAATTTCAAGTCGTTGTCGGCGGGAACATACGACATGCGCCTGTGCGACGCCACAGTATTCACCGTATTTGCCGACCATGCCGAAGCGCTGTAATCAACATGCACCACCAACATTCCGGTTCCCAAATTGCGCGGATACCATGTCGACGGCTGCCGGTTTTCGAGTATATAATACTCGTTGCCGGTGGCATCGCTGTCGTTCATTATATAATATGCGTTTTCGTCAGCGCTGCCCAATGCATTGAGGCGTACTACCTGCTTTTCGGTCTTCAGCGTATCAATCGCGAGCCACCCCATGAAATTCTTTTCGTAGGCGGTGTAGCCCATGGGGAATGCACCGTTACCGTAATACTGCCCGTAGTCCATAATCGACCACCACGACATGGCTTTTGTTGACGACGAATTATATACGTTGTAGAAATCCGGCAATCCCAGGAAATGCGAGAATTCGTGGCAGAAAGTGCCTATGCCCTCTATATTATATAATGTATCGACTGTGCTACCGCCATCGCTTGAGTGCAACGACGGCATCAGTTCGTTTACCACAAGATAGGAGTTTATCTTTGCCGTGGTAGCATTGATGGAATTCCGGTAGAAACTCGACCATACCGCATCTTCGTCCCACGACGTGTTTTCGCCCAGCCCGGCAAACACCAGGCCCACCAGCGGTACATTGCCGTCGGTGCCTTTGAACTGCGAGAAATCAACGCCATTCTGCTCTGCCAGTTTCACGGCTTCCTTTGCCATTTCGCCCACATGCGAGTCGTTGGCACTGCCGTTGCGCGCGCCGTAATAGGCATACGGCTTAGGAAGCGTAACTTTGGCCGTCACGCTGAACGACGGGCTGTATATTCCCTTGCTCTGCGCCATGAAATAATCGCGCACGCTTCCCTTCGCTCCGCCCCCAGAGAAGTTCTGCTCATTGAACTGCAGTGCGAAGGTGTCAACCGCATTGGTAATCGAGAAACTCACGTCGCTGAATTCCACAAGTATTATGGGGTACGTGAACTCGCCCTTTGGATTTTCGCTGCGCCCGATAGCCCTGACGGCCTTGGCCTGGGTTTTCACCTTGGCCTTTTCCCAGACATCAGTCGCCTTAATGCCTTCGGCTTCCAGCCATTGGCTTTCGGCGAAACCGCGCACATCGCCGCCATGAGCCATTACCGCCGAAACGCTCCACTGCCCTCCGTCGTAGCCCGTGGCATAGCAAAAGCCGTTAGCCCCGTTTGCGGCCACAGCATAGCCGTCGTCGGTAATGAAAAACGAAAGGCTTTCATCGCCGACGCGCACCACGGTGAGCACACTGCCGTCGGGCTGCAAAACACTGCGGCTGAGCCTTAGCGAAGGCGATGCAAATGCCAGAACGCAAAGCATCAGACTTATTCCTGAAACAATCAACTTTCTCATATCTGCCAGTTTTGCCTACAAAGGTAGCAATAAATTCATTTCGTTTTTCAATCACCGTCACGCAACAGGCTTTTAACTACATGCAGCAACACTTTTGGCCCGAAAAAAGAAGTTCGAAAGCACAAAATCGCGGTAAAACTACAAAAAAGCGAAGTTTATCGCGATTTTTCAAACAACTTGCAAGGTTTATTCGTATTTTTGCGACACAAAGTAAGAAACCCGCCATAAAGCCGGTCTCTTTCGGCAAGATAAAAATCAGAAACACTATGTGTGGAATTTCAGGTATATTGAACTGCGACGGCCATAGCAAGAGCCTTCGCGCCAAAGCATTGAAAATGTCATCGCGTCTGCGCCACCGCGGTCCCGACTGGTCGGGCATCTACTGCGGCAAGACTGCGATTCTCGCCCACGAGCGGCTTTCGATAGTCGACCCCCAGTCGGGCAAACAGCCTCTCTTCGCTCCCGACGGCAAGCAGGTGCTGGCCGTGAACGGCGAAATCTACAATCATCAGGACATCCGCGAAAAATACAAAGGCAAGTATGAGTTTCAAACCGGCTCCGACTGCGAGGTAATTCTCCCCCTCTATCGCGAAAAGGGCATGGATTTTCTCGAAGACATAAACGGTATCTTCGCCTTCGTGCTCTACGACGAGGAAAACGACGTATTCATGATAGGACGCGACCATATAGGCATCATACCTCTTTATATAGGCAAGGACAGCGAGGGCCGCATTTATTTCGGCTCCGAGCTAAAGGCTCTCGAAGGCTTCTGCGACGAATACACCGCCTTCCCCCCGGGCCATTACTTCGACAGCCGCGACGGCAAGTTCCACAAATGGTACAACCGCTCCTGGACCGACTACGACAACGTAAAGGACAACGGCGCTTCGGCCGCCGACATACGCCGCTCGCTCGAAGACGCCGTGAAACGCCAGCTCATGAGCGACGTGCCCTACGGCGTGCTGCTCAGCGGAGGGCTTGACAGTTCGGTGATTTCGGCCGTGGCAAAGAAATATGCCGCCAAGCGCATTGAAGAAAGCGGCAACACCGATGCCTGGTGGCCGCAACTCCACTCGTTTGCGATAGGCTTGAAAGGTGCCCCCGACCTTGCCAAGGCAAAACTCGTGGCCGACTATATCGGCACCGTGCACCACGAAATAAACTACACCATACAGGAAGGGCTCGATGCCATCTCCGACGTAATCTACCATATAGAAACCTACGACGTCACCACCGTGCGCGCCTCAACGCCAATGTACCTGCTTGCGCGGGTGATAAAGAGCATGGGCATAAAGATGGTGCTCAGCGGCGAAGGGGCCGACGAAGTGTTTGGAGGATACCTTTATTTTCACAAAGCTCCCGATGCCCGCGCCTTCCACGAAGAGACAGTGCGCAAACTCGGCAAGTTGAGCCTCTACGACTGCCTGCGCGCCAACAAGAGTCTTTCGGCCTGGGGTGTTGAAGGCCGCGTGCCTTTCCTCGACAAGGAATTCCTCGATGTGGCCATGACGCTCAATCCCGAGGCCAAGATGTGCCCGGGAAACACCATCGAGAAGAAGATTGTGCGCGAAGCCTTTTCCGACATGCTGCCCGGGGAGGTGGCCTGGAGACAGAAAGAGCAGTTCAGCGACGGTGTGGGCTACAGTTGGATTGACACCCTGCGCGACATCACCGCTGCAGCCGTGAGCGACGACGAAATGGCGCACGCCGCTGAGCGTTTCCCCGTCAATCCGCCGCGCAACAAAGAGGAATACTACTACCGCACCATATTCGAAAGCCATTTCCCCAGCAAAAGCGCAGCACGCACGGTGCCCAGCGTACCGAGCGTGGCATGCTCCACAGCCGAAGCGCTTGCATGGGACGCTTCGTTCAAGAACTGCAACGAACCTTCGGGCCGCGCCGTGAAGGATGTGCACATCAACGCCTGACGCCCTATGTCCCGAACTATAGAATTCACAAAAATGCACGGTGCCGGCAACGACTATATATATGTCGATACTGGGCGGTTTCCCATTGCCGACCCCGCGGCGCTGTCGGTGCGCCTCAGCCGTTTCCACACCGGTATAGGCAGCGACGGACTGATTCTCATCGGCCCCAGCGACAAGGCCGATTTCAGCATGCGCATTTTCAATGCCGACGGCAGCGAAGCCATGATGTGCGGCAACGGCAGCCGATGCGTGGGGAAATACGTCTACGACAAAGGACTTACCACGAAGACGACCATAACCCTCGACACGCTTTCGGGCATAAAGATTCTCGAGCTCGATGTGAAGCAGGGCGAAGTGCAGTCGGTGCGCGTTGACATGGGCAAGCCCCGGCTGCTTGCCCTTGGCGGCGATGCGGCACCGTTTGTCGCCCGCAGCATTACAGCCGGCGGCATTACGCTCCGGGCCACTGCCGTTTCGATGGGCAACCCCCACCTGGTTTCGTTCGTTGACAATGCCGAAACCTTCGACGTTGCCGGTATCGGGCCACTTTTCGAGCGCCATCCGTGGTTTGCCGACCGCACCAACGTGGAGTTTGCACAAATCCTGTCGCCCTCCGAAATAAGGATGCGCGTATGGGAACGCGGCTCGGGCATCACCATGGCCTGCGGCACCGGAGCATGTGCCACCTATGTAGCCGCCGCTGCCTGCAATCTGGTTAAGGGCCGCACTGCATTGGTGCTCGACGGCGGAGTGCTCTACATAGAATATTCGCCCGAGGGAAGCATACTGATGACAGGACCTGCCGAAACCGTTTTCGAGGGCAGCATCACCGTCTGAACATAAAAAACGATACAGAAATGATAAGCGTAAACAAGAATTTCACACAACTCTCGCAGAACTACCTATTTGCCGAAATAGCCCGCCGCGTGGCGCAGTTCAAGGAAGAAAACCCCGGCAAGCGCGTCATCAGCCTGGGAATAGGCGACGTCACCCGCCCGCTGGCCCCCGAAGTGGTCAAGGCCATGCACCGCGCCGTCGACGACGAAGCCTCGGCTGCCACCTTCCACGGCTACGGCCCCGAGCAAGGCTATGCCTTTCTGCGCGACAGGATTTCGGAAACCGACTACCGCCAGCGCGGCATCGACATCGCCCCCGACGAGATTTTCATAAGCGACGGCGCCAAGAGCGATACCGGCAACATCACCGACCTTTTCGGCAGTGACAACGTCATTGGGCTCACCGACCCGGTATATCCCGTATACATCGACAGCAACGTCATGAGCGGCCACTCGGGGACACCATGCCTGCAGGGCTATTCCAACATCGTAACGCTGCCGTGCACCGAAGCAGGCGGCTTTGCGCCCGAGATTCCCGACCGCACGCTCGACTTGATATACCTGTGCTACCCCAACAACCCCACGGGCACCGTGCTCAGCCGCCAGCAACTTACGGCTTGGGTGAACTACGCGCTTGCCAACGGCTCGCTGCTGCTCTTCGACGCTGCCTACGAGGCTTTCATCACCGACGACACCCCGCGCTCAATCTACGAAATTCCGGGAGCCGTGAACTGCGCCATAGAATTCCGCAGTTTCTCGAAAACGGCAGGCTTTACGGGCGTAAGGCTCGGCTATACCGTAGTGCCCAAGAGCCTCAGCGTGAAGAACTCCGACGGCAGCAGCATGTCGCTCAACCAAATGTGGCGCCGCCGCCAGACCACCAAGTTCAACGGCGCTTCCTACATCACCCAGCGCGGTGCCGAAGCCATCTACACACCGCAGGGGCGTGCAGAAATCGAAGCCAGCATAAACTACTATCACCGGAACGCCGCCATGATGAAGCAATCGCTCGAAGACTTCGGGCTTACTGTCTACGGCGGTGTAAACTCGCCCTACCTTTGGGTGAAGATTCCCGAAGGGCAGACTTCCTGGTCGTTCTTCGACCGCCTGCTGTCGGATGCGGCACTGGTTACCACCCCCGGTGTAGGCTTCGGCCCCAGCGGAGAGGGCTTCATCAGACTCACGGCCTTCGGCAGCCACGACGATGCCAGCGAGGCCATGCAGCGCATAAAGGCAGCTGTCTGACAGCAGAGGGGGACGCTGCCGACACACAAGACTTTTCACATTGTTTTAGGTCAGGGGGGGCACAAGGCCGGCTTCGGTCGCCGGATGCCCTCCCTCTTTTGTAATGGATGTAACGGCACGGGGCAGCGGAGGCCGCGAGTCACTTTCCCCACCGTGCAAAAAGCGGCCAGGCAGCCGCGCGCCCCAGCGCGGCGCCTGCCAGCGCTCCAATGGCATCGGCGGCAAAATCCATCCAGTCGCCCGAGCGGCACGCGGTAAGCGTTTCCTGCATCAGTTCTATCACTCCGCCCATAATCACTGCCGCGGCCAAAGCCGCCGCAAACAGCCGCCATCCGCCCGAATCGAGGTGCGCCCGGCCGCGCTCGGCCCAATACACCGCCTCGAGCCCGAAATACAGCGCCGCGTGGGTCCATTTGTCGATAAAGGCCACGCCGCTCAGCGGCGTTTCGGGTATAGGCACCATGCATACCGTAAACGTGGCCAGGACAAGCAATGTCGTAAAGGGAAATTTCCGTATCATACTCCGTCAGTATTTTTGTTTTGAAAGGCGTTATGCAAAAATAGCGCAATTCGCGGTTTTCCGCCCCGCGAAGCGGCAGAAGATTGCAGCAACCTTACATTTTATACTTGCAGAGAATTTTTCTTCTATGCGCATATAATTTTTCTTTTGTGCGCACACAATTATTGCGCTATACGCATACAGTTTTCCCGCAATACGCAGCCATTAGTTCCGCCGGGCGGCTAGAAATTTGTATTTTTGCCGCAATACAATAACATCAAAAACTCCACACATATTCCAATATGGCACAGCGCAGCAATTTCGGCAGCAAGATAGGTGCGATACTCGTATCTGCGGGCTCGGCAGTGGGCCTTGGCAACATCTGGCGTTTCCCCACCGAAGCGGGCAACAACGGTGGCGGCGCTTTCCTTTTAGTCTACATTATATGTGTAGCGGCAATTTGTGTTCCTCTGCTTATGGCCGAGTTCATGATAGGGCGCCACTCGCACGCCAATACCGGTTCGGCCTACAAGATACTGTCGCCGTCGGGGCGATGGGGCTTCATTGGCAAAATCGAGGTAGCCGCGGCGTTCCTCATCCTGTCATACTACGGCGTGGTGGCCGGCTGGACACTGTTCTACACCTTCCAGTCGCTGCTCAACCGCTTCAATGCCATGGCCGCCCACGGTGCTGGCGGGCAGGCATTTGCCGACAACTTCACCGGCTTCATCACCAATCCGTGGCTCCCGCTGCTGTGCATGGCGGCATTCATAGTCATCACCCACATGGTGATAGTGAAAGGTGTAAAGGGCGGTATTGAGAAATCGGCAAAACTGCTGATGCCGTTCCTGTTCCTGCTGTTGGCCGTGCTTATGGTTTGTTCGCTCACCACGCCGGGAGCCTCGAAAGGCCTTGAATTCCTCTTTGCCCCCGATTTCAGCAAAATCAACTCGGGAGTAGTCATGGCCGCCATGGCCCAGGCTTTCTATTCCATGAGCCTCGGCATGGGATGCATGTGCACCTATGCCTCGTATTTCTCGCACAAGACCAACCTCGCCCGCACTGCGCTGTCGGTTGGCGTTATCGACACCATGGTAGCCATCATGGCGGGCGTGGTGATATTCCCCGCCGTGTTCAGCGTGGCGGGCCTTGAGCCCGATGCCGGGCCGTCGCTGGTGTTCATAGCCCTGCCCAACGTGTTCCAGATGGTGCTGGGCAGCATGCCTGTGCTGGCATACGTCTGTTCGCTGGCATTCTATATATTGCTTGTGGTGGCCACGCTCACCTCCACCATCTCGCTCCACGAGGTGATAACGGCCTATGTGAGCGAGACGCGTGCCATGAGCCGCCGCAAGGCAGCCGGCATTGTAAGCGCAGGATGCATAGCGTTGGGCGCGCTCTGCTCGCTGTCGATGGGAGTGCTGGCCGACTTCAAGATTGCCGGCATGGACATCTTCACCCTGTTCGACTACGTCACAGCCAAAATCATGCTGCTCCTGGCCGGCTTCCTGACATCTATTTTCGCCGGCTGGATAATGCAGCGCAAAGCCATAAAATACGAACTCACCAACGGCGGAGAACTCAAGTTGCGCTTCTACGGCGCGCTGGTGTTTGTGTTGCGCTTCGTGGCGCCCGCCGTCATAGCTCTCGTGTTCCTCGACGGCATAGGATTGCTGAAGATTTTCTGATTCATACAGCCCCATGCGCTTTCCACGCACCAGCCGTCCCGACCGCATGGCGACAGCCGTGCTGGCTGTGTGCGCGCTTGTTGTGACGGCAATCCTCACAAACAACGGGAAAACCGATCCTGTTCCGGCACCGCCCGACAGTGTGCTGACAGCCTACGACAGTTTCCTGAAAGCCCGCAACACAGAAAAGCATCCCCGTGGGCCGCGCCGTGCCGAATGGCATAAACAGGTACGGCCCGCGCCATTCGACCCCAACACAGCCGACAGTGCCACACTCGTCAGTCTTGGTCTTCGTCCGCGGCAAGCCATGGCCATAGTGCACTACCGCAACGCCGGCGGCAAGTTCCGCACGGCCGCCGACCTGCAGCGCATTTACTGCCTGGGCAACGATGACTACAGGCGTCTGGCGCCCTACATAGCAATAACTCCCGTCCACTCTCCAGCCCCGCACAGCGCCGCATTGCCCGGCATGCGCCCGCACAAGCTGCGCGCCGGCGAGCACGTTGACCTTAACTGCCGCGACACCGCCCTGCTGATGCAAGTGCCGGGAGTGGGAAGCGTAACGGCAAAGCGCATCATCGCCTACGGTGAAAAACTGGGAGGATACGTAGAGCCGCGGCAGATTGCCGAAGTCTACGGCATGGACAGCACAAGCGCCCGGTGGTTTGAAGTCAGCAACCCCGCACCACGGCGCATAAACATCAACCGTGCCTCGTTCGCTCAAATACTGCATCACCCCTACATCAACTACCGTCAAACGAAACACATCTTCCGCCTGCGCCGCGAATTCGGGAAAATAAGTTCGCCCGATGCCCTGCTGGCCGACACGCTGTTCTCACCGCGCGACATGGAGCGTCTGCGCCCATACATAGAACTATAGAAGGAACTATAGAAGCAAAAGCCTTTGACAGCCGTCACTGCTTTTGAGCGCACTTTTTAGAGTCCCCCTAAAACTAATTTGCTATCTTTGCAGACTGCAGGCCAAGCAAAAATCATATACATGACCAAGATACTCATCACAGGAGCCAGCGGATTCATAGGAAGCTTCATAGCCGAGCGCGCGCTGGAGGCAGGCATGGAAGTGTGGGCCGGAGTGCGATCCACCAGCAGCCGGAAGTATCTCGGCGACGAACGTCTGCACTTCACAAACCTGGATTTCGACAGCGAACAGGCCCTGCGCGAAACTTTCGAAAAAGCCAAATGCGACTTCGGGGCATGGGACGTAATAGTGCATGCCGCAGGAATTACCAAAAGCCGGTGGCGGAACATGTTCTTCCGCGTAAACTACGACGGCACACGCCGCATGGTTACCGCCCTGCGCAATGCAGGAGCCGTGCCGGGGCAATTCATATACCTAAGTTCGCTGAGCGTGTTGGGAGCTATACGCGAGCAGCCGCAAGAGCCGCATGCCGACAGCGACCCGTTCGGCTCGAAAGGGCAAAGCGGCGAACTGCAGACCGTGCTGTACCAAGCCATGAAAAGCAGCGACATGCCGGTGCCGAACACAGCCTACGGGCTGAGCAAGGCTGCAGCCGAAAACTATCTCGTGAACACGCCCGACTTCCCTTGGCTCATACTCCGCCCCACCGGCGTATACGGACCACGGGAAAAAGACTATTTCCTGATGGCAAAATCAATTGCACGCCACGTGGACTTCGCTGTGGGAATGAAGCCGCAGGAGATAACCTTCATCTACGTTAAAGACGTGGTGAACGCCGTGTTCGCCGCAATAGCCAAAGGTGCAACGCACAAAACCTATCTGCTGAGCGACGGGCGCACATACGAAAGCCGCACATTCGGGCATCTGCTGCAAAAGGAGATGGGCGTGAAAGGCGTGGCAAGAATAAAGGCGCCGCTATGGCTGCTGCACGCCGTATGTGCCATAGAAGAGAAAACGGCAAACCTTACCGGCAAGACACCCACACTCAACCTCGACAAATACAAAATACTCAAGCAACGCAACTGGCAGTGCGACATAAGCGACACCGTGGAAGACCTTGGCTTCCACGCAGAATACGATTTGCCGCGCGGTGTGGCCGAGACCGTAAAGTGGTATAAAGAAAACAACTGGATATGACATCACTCCTGAAGAAAAAGCGCTGCCGCCCCGGGCTGCTGGGAATTGAAAAACTTGGCATCATCTACGCCGTAGCCACCGCACTTACAGCCCTGCTGTTCCGCAGCGAAATGCCCGAACTCCCGCAGATGCTCGCCACACGCGCCGCATTCCTGGCCGGAATAGCCGTGCTCGCAGCTGTGTACCGCCGAAGGGCATGTCACCTTACTTTCTTCCTGCGCATATTACTGCAGATGGCGATGCTCGCAGTGTGGTATCCCGAGACATATCTCTTCTGCCGCCTGTTCGGCAACTACGACCACGTGTTCGCCATGGTGGACCAGCACATCTTCGGATGCCAGCCCGCGCTGCTGTTCAGCGAAAAACTGGGCGGCCCGGTGTGGTGCGAACTGTTCAACCTCGGATATTTCTCCTACTACCCCATGATTGCGTTCCTGGTGATATGGACCTTCATGCGGCGCTACCTACTGTTCGAAAAGACTACGTTCATTGTGATGTGCTCGTTCTTCATATTCTACGCCGTGTTCATGTTCCTGCCCGTGGCCGGGCCTCAATTCTACTATCAGGCCATAGGGCTCGATGCGGTGCGCGCGGGAACATTCCCACAGATAGGGCTGTACTTCCAGAACCATTTCGACATGATAGACCCGCCGGCGGGCGGAGCACTTTTCCAATGGTTGGTGGAAGCTGCCCAGAAAAGCGGAGAGCGCCCCACAGCGGCCTTCCCCAGTTCGCACGTGGGAATAAGTTCCATAATAATGATACTGGCATGGAAAGCCGACAGACACCGCCGGGTATTCCTCGGGCTGCTGCCTTTCTACACACTGCTATGCTTCTCCACAGTTTACATCCACGCCCACTACGCCATCGATGCCATTGCCGGACTGCTCGTGGCCTGGCCCGTATACCGCATCTCCCACGCCATATACTACACCCGCACTTTCCACCGCCCGCGCGGATACCATTCATAAACCGAAAAACCACAAAAAACTACAGATATGCAGAACACTGAAAATATCATGGCCGAGAAACTGCTCAAGATAAAGGCCATAAAACTGCAGCCCACTGAGCCCTTCACTTGGGCGTCGGGCTGGAAATCGCCCTTCTACTGCGACAACCGCAAGGCACTCTCCTATCCCGCGCTGCGCGCCTTCGTAAAACTCCAGCTCAGCCGCATCGTGGCAGAGAAATACCCCGAAGCCGAAGTGGTGGCAGGCGTAGCCACAGGAGCAATAGCACAGGGAGCACTCGTGGCCGACGAACTGGCATTGCCTTTCGTATACGTGCGCGCCAAAGCCAAGGACCACGGACTGGGAAACCTCATAGAAGGCGACCTCGACGCAGGCAAAAAAGTAGTGGTAGTGGAAGACCTCATCTCCACAGGCGCAAGTTCGCTCAAAGCCGTTGAGGCAATACGCCAGGCAGGATGCGAAGTGGTTGGCATGGTGGCATCCTATACCTACGGCTTCGACGTGGCAGCAAAAGCATTCGCCGATGCAGGAGTGGAACTCACCACCATAACCGACTACAACGCCGTAGTACAGACAGCCGTAAAGGAAGGATACATTGAGGAATCGCAGCTCGCCCTGCTCGACGCATGGCGCAAAGACCCCGCAAACTGGACGGGCAAATAACCACTGCGCAATGAGCCTGAAAAAATACGAAAGCGAGATACGCTACAGCGGTTCGTCCGATGTACAAGTATACAGCGTGCTTTCCGACCTCAGTATACTGAAGCGCCTGGAACACGCGCTTGAGAATGCCGAACTTCGCGAACTCCTCGCGGCAAAAGCCGGCAAGGAAAATGTGGAAAAGGCACAGAAAGCGCTGCACGACATGGAAGCCACGACCGACAGCGTGACATTCGAAGCGCCGATGGTGGGAAAGGTAACGCTGCAGATTGTGGAACGCGAACAACCCAAACTCATAAAAGTGGAAGCCAAGGGACTGCCCGTTGACACTTGTCTGTGGATACAGATTCTGCCCACGGAAACGGGAAGCAAAATAAAGGTAACGGCAGGAGCCGAACTGAACTTCTTTATAAAGGGAATAGCCGACCAATACCTTCCCACAGGCGTCAACAACCTGGCAGGCATACTTGCCTCGCTGCCCTACGACAAACTGCAGGGCGGAACCGGGGGAACTGCGCAACAAAAACAAGCATAATGGCAAACAAAACGGCAAACAAAATGGCAAACAAACTATGGCAAAAAAACGTGGAGCTCAACAAGCAGATTGAGAAATTCACCGTAGGCCGCGACCGCGAGCTCGACGTATACCTGGCTCCCTACGACGTACTCGGCTCAATGGCCCACATCACAATGCTCGAAAGCATCAACCTGCTCACGGCATCCGAACTCAAGGCGCTGCTTAAGGAACTGCGCGACATCTACAGCCTGGCGCAAAGCGGCAAGTTCGTAATCGAAGAAGGCGTGGAAGATGTGCACTCGCAAGTGGAGCTCATGCTAACACGACGCCTCGGCGACGCCGGAAAGAAAATACACAGCGGGCGCTCGCGCAACGACCAGGTTCTTGTAGACCTCAAGCTATACGCACGCGACGGCATACGCAGCATTGCTGACGAAAGCCAGAAACTATTTGCCGAACTGCAGAAGCAAAGCGAGAAATACAAGCACGTGCTCATGCCCGGCTACACCCACACGCAAGTGGCAATGCCCAGCAGTTTCGGACTGTGGTTCGGAGCCTATGCCGAAAGTCTTGCCGACGACATGCAGCTGTTGCTCGCCGCATGGAGGGTAACCAACCGCAACCCGCTGGGAAGCGCAGCAGGCTACGGTTCCTCGTTCCCGCTCAACCGCACCATGACCACACGGCTGCTGGGATTCGACTCCATGGACTACAACGTGGTTTACGCACAAATGGGACGAGGAAAAACCGAACGCACAATAGCATTCGCCATAGCTTCGATTGCCGGCACACTCGCAAAACTGGCATTCGATGCCTGCACTTTCAATTCGCAGAACTTCGGTTTCATACACCTGCCCGCAGAATGCACCACAGGCTCGAGCATCATGCCGCACAAGAAAAACCCCGACGTGTTTGAACTGATACGCGCAAAATGCAACAAACTGCAGACACTCCCCGTGCAGATAACATCAATCATGAACAACCTCATCTGCGGATACTCGCGCGACCTTCAAACCATAAAGGAAGTGTTCATGCCGGCATTCGAAGAACTGCTCGACTGCCTGCGCATGACCACCTACATCGTGGAACGCACCGAAGTGAACGAGCACATACTCGACAATCCGCTCTACGACCCGATATTCTCGGTGGAAGAAGTAAACCGCCGCGTATTGGCCGGCACCCCGTTCCGCGAAGCTTACCGCCAGGTAGGGCTCGAAATAGAAGCCGGCAAGTTCTCGCCCGACAAAAACCTGCACCACACCCACGAAGGCAGCATCGGAAACCTCTGCAACGACAAGATTGCCGAACTCATGAACGCCACGCTCGGCGAATTCCATTTCGAGCGCGTGGACAAAGCCATCGAAAGCCTTCTGGCCGGAAAGCAAGCATAAGCCATGAACAAAGCCGCAGCAAGGACAAGCGCAATACTACTGGCAGCAACACTGTTTGCCGCCACGCTAGTGGCATGTGACGGCGACACCGTAGAGTCGAAATTCTCGAACAACCGCGCCTCGTTCTCGTTCTCGCCCGTCAACACCATAGCCCCCCTCACACAGGCAATGGGGGCGTACGGAGAATATTGCACCATAAGCGCTGATGCGCTGCACTATTATTTCCGCACGCTCAACAACTCAGCACAAATAAACCGCGATGCCTATGCAGCCTACAAAACCTTCATATGTATAGGCGGCTTTATAGTGGGACGCTCGTCGCTCACCGAACTCGGCACGGGCGAATACCCATACCTGTGCTACGACCTGGCTTGCCCGAACTGCAACTACAACGACAACATAGCCAAAGCGCTTACCCTGGAAAACGGGGCACTCGCCTCGTGCAGCCGCTGCCACCGCACCTATGACCTCAACAACGGCGGACCGGTGGCAAGCGGAGAAAAGGGACGCAAGCTCGAACGTTACCGCATTTCCTATACCGGCACAGCCATTATCATAGCAAACTGACGGCGGCGACTTCCAATGATAGCCTCACTGGAATACATTGAAAGGAAATTCCACGAATACAATGATATGATATTCGACGGCACACTTGCTGTGCCGTCGTTTCGTTTGAGCAATGCCCTGGGTAGCCTGGGACAACTACGCTACAGAAAAACCCGGACACTTTTCGGCAAAGAGCGAAAATACGATTTCACGCTGTGCATCAGCCGACTTTACGACTTTGAACCCGAAGCGCTCAACGACATCATAATCCATGAAATGATACACTATTTCATTGACTCGCGGCAAATAGCCGACACTTCGGCCCACGGCAAAGAATTCCGCCGCATGATGAACGACATAAACTTCCGCTACGGCCGCCACGTCAGCATATCAGCACGCCGCCACAGCTTGCCTGCCATAGCAACACGGGAACAACGCGCCCTGCGGCTTACGGTGTTCTGCGTAGTAGAACTGCAGAGCGGTACAACAGGCATCGCAGCCGTTGCCACAACACGCATACACGAGATAAGCCGACTTATGCTCTCATCGCCGGAAGTGGTAAAAGCCGATTGGTACACTTCAACTTCGGAATTCTTCGCAGCCCTGCCCCGCTTCCGTACGCTGAAGATTACACTAGTACCGCGTGAGGAAATAGAGTGCCATTTGGCCGAAGCCAAGCCACTGCACTTATGAGGGGCTACATGCCCGCCACCCAATAAAGAAGGCGTCCTTTC
>CAZDOH010000046.1:0-18640 GCA_964507005.1 uncultured Prevotella sp.
GATATTGACTCAATTGGCAAGAGATACACCTATGATATCGGTTTTGACGAATGCTATGTAAACCCCATGCCTTGCCAACTTTCGGAGAGAATGAGAAGGAAGGGTGAAGTTATGATTTGGGAATAATAGTGAGCCGGAACGGAGGAAGGGAAAGTCAATCTTTGCGGGATATTCAAATAATGAAACAACTTAGATAGCTATAGGATATTTCGGTGGCTAAAAGTATATCATTGCCAAAACTATATAGATTTTATAACAGGGTAACTAGATATATCATAGCCTATTAATCCCCTTTACCGTTTATTGGATTTGTGACACCAAGTGTATCATTGCCTAATTTAGTGCATACTTCGGCAGATAGGTATAATTGCCTGGTTTTCGGCTATACATATACAATCTTCTGCGGTGCAGGCCAAATAAGTCAGGGAGCGGGTAAGCTCTATCTTTTGCTGTGGGGAATTTCGCGTTTCCTTACAGGCTGCCCGCCGAAATGGTCGCTTGTATCCTTTTCCACGCTTGTACGTTGGATAGAATCGATAAACGACTTTTTCAAAGTCTCCTCCCGATTGGCTATACTGTCTTGACTAGAAGCTTCATCCGGTTTCTCCGAAGGCTTTTCGGTGGAATGGAACCTTATCAGCGAATTTCCGGAAACAAAGAGAAGTTTTACCGTTTCGCTTCGCGTCTCGTCAAGATATAGGAATCCCTCTATTTTCTTTATCGGGAAGTTTGATGCCTGAATGGTCAGTATGTTTTCACCTTCGCCATAAATTGTCTGCGCAGCCGAGAAAACTGAATCGTTGTCGTACTGTATCGCTATTACAGCCTGTGCGGTCTTGCGTCCTTCTTTATAAACAAACTGGGTGTTGAAATGCCACTCAAACCGGTCTTTGGGATGGAACGACGTGTCGGCTTCTATGTGAAAGGAAAAGAGGTTCTTCCCGGCACATGGCACCAGAAGACAATAATTCTTGCTTGTCCATATATTTGCAGTATCGCCTTCAGCTGACAGGGCGGAATATCTACTGGACAAACTGTTTTCTCCCATTGCCTGCATCTCGTTCTGAAAACGTTTTCCCAGACGGTCGTAGATGTCGTACAGCAAATCGGCATGCTGCGAGTAATACTCCATGGAGCGGTTGAAGGCTTCGCGCGATACATTGTGCTTCTGCAGCACTGCTTCGGTATACAGTTCTGTGTAGCGGGCGGATTGCGCGGAATCCTGGGCAATGGCTTGGGCCACATGATACTCGTATAGCAGCTCTTCCATTTCGCTTTCGCCGATTATGCCCTTGGGGGTACGCACCTTGCAGGCAAACATCAATGTCAGCGACATTGCCAGAATTACAGCAAACTTGAGATTATGAAGCATGTCAACGCAAGGCGGTTAATGTTATTGGCAATCCGTTCCCTTTTGCTTCAAGGCAACCGACAATTGCTTACGGTAAAACAAAAGAATGGCGATTGAGCCGCAAGTTATAGCAGAGTCAGCGAAATTGAATATGGGGGCAAAGAACACGAAATGATTTCCGCCCACAATCGGCAGGCAATCGGGCAGAATGGTGTCGATGAGCGGGAAATAAAACATGTCAACGACTTTCCCCGACATAAAGCCGCCGTAACCTTCACCGAACGGAACTGTCGACGCTACATGAAAATCGCTGCTTTCGCTGAACAGCAAACCGTAAAATGCATTGTCGACAATATTGCCCACTGCCCCGGCTATGATAAGGGAAATGCATACGATGAATCCCCTCGGCGAATTGCGCTTGGCCGTCTTGTATGCGAAACAGCAAAGGAAAGCCACGAAAACAATCCTTGCCGCAGCCAAGGCTACGGTTCCTGTTATATTGACGCCAAAGGCCATTCCGCTGTTTTCAACAAAATAGATGTACATCCACGAAGTTACCTCGCGGGCTTCGTGGAGCAGGAAATTTGTCTTGACCTCAAATTTTATAACCTGGTCAATAAAGATAACGGCAACAACAACACTTATTGCCGTTATAATGTTTATTCGTGTCTTGGTAAACAGCACCTGGAATCAGCTTCTGTGTTTTTGTTTGTTGAGCATCTCTTTGGCTTCGATTGACAAAGTTGCATGAGGCACTATACGCAAACGCTCTTTGGGAATCAGCTTGCCGGTAACGCGGCACACTCCATAAGTCTTGTTTTCAATTCTCACGAGTGCCTGCTGTAGGTCGCGGATGAATTTCTGCTGCCGGGCGCACATTGTCGTGAGTTCTTCTTTCGTTTGGGTAACGGATCCTTCTTCAAGAACTTTGAATGTTGGCGATGTATCGGAAACATCGTTGCTTGCCCGATTTGTCAAAACAGACATCATCTGGTTGTATTCATGCTTAGCCATTTCGAGCTTCTTAAGGATTATTTCCTTGAATTCATTAAGCTCTTCATCACTATATCTGTATTTGTCGGCCATAATTCAACAACTTTGAGTGGTTTTTTCTATCTTTACTTTTACAGAGCAGTCTCCCAAATTCCAGTTTTGTCCGTCTTCAATATCTTTTATATCTAGTGACTGTGCAAGAACCTGGGTGGAAACGTAGTCCTTGAATTTGTTCATTATACTGTGAGCGCATCCGCAGTTTTCAATAGTTACGGCAATGCGGTCGGTAATCTTGAAGCCACTTTCCTTGCGGTAGGTCTGGATGTGCTTTACAAGTTCGCGTGCCATGCCCTCTGTACGCAAGTCTTCAGTAATATTCAAGTCAAGCGCTACGGTAAGATTTCCGTCATTGGCAACTGCAAATCCAGGAATATCTTCATTTACAATTTCTACTTCCTCAATGTCTACCTTTATGCTTTCTCCCGAAACATTGAAAGTGAACGCCCCGTCTTGCTCAAATGTCCGTATGTCTTCCTGGCTCATTTCTTTGGCAGCCTGAGCCAGCCCTTTCATAAACTTGCCGTATTTCTTGCCAAGAATACGGAAATTGGGTTGCACTCGTTTTTTCAGCAAGTTGTTGTTGTCAACAAATACCAGTTCCTTTACATTCACTTCGTCAAGAATAAGTTTTGCAACCTGTTCTATACGCTTGCGTGCAATGCTGTCAGGCTCTGCCGGAATCGTTATTTTGCCTAGTGGCTGGCGCACGATTATTGACTCTTTCTTGCGCAGGGCAAGTACCATTGACGTGATCTTCTGGGCAATTTCCATGCGAAGTTCCAGTTCTTTGTCAATGGCCGCTTCATTTACCTTGGGGAAAAGAGTCAAATGTACACTGTCTTTGGCTTTGTCTTTTGTGCCTTTGGTGAGGCATTTATACAGACGGTCGGCATAAAATGGCGATATCGGTGCTATCAGCTTGGAAAGGGTTTCCAAACAAGTGTAGAGCGTTTGGTATGCACTCAGTTTGTCTTGGCTCATTGCACTTCCCCAAAAACGTTTGCGCGAGAGCCTTACAAACCAGTTTGAAAGATTGTTGATAGTGAAATTTTCTATATATCTTCCGGCACGGGTAGGCTCGTAGTCGTTGAATGCTTCCTCAACCTTACATACCAGACTATTTAGCTCAGACAGAATCCAACGGTCAAGTTCCGGTCGGTCACTATAGGGAACTTCTTCTTGTGAGCAATCAAATCCGTCTACATTTGCGTACATTGCAAAGAAAGAATATGTCTGATGTAGCTTGCCAAAGAATGTGCGGGAAATTTCAGCAACTCCTGCTTCGTCGAATTTCAAGTTGTCCCATGGCGACGAATTGGTAATCATGTACCAGCGAATGGGATCGATACCATATTTCTCAATCAGGCTGAAAGGATCGACTGCATTTCCAAGATGTTTCGACATCTTGTTGCCGTTTTTGTCAAGAACCAATCCGTTGCTTATTACAGCCTTGTAAGAGAGGGTGTTCTTTACCATTGTCGAAATGGCATGAAGGGTAAAGAACCATCCTCGGGTTTGGTCAACACCTTCTGCTATGAAATCTGCCGGAAATGCGAGTCCGTTGTCAATCTGTTCGCGGTTTTCGAACGGGTAATGAAGTTGTGCGAAAGGCATTGAGCCAGAATCGAACCACACGTCAATGAGGTCGCTTTCGCGGTACATGGTTTTGCCTGTAGGCGATACCAGCAGTATGCTGTCAACATACGGGCGGTGCAAATCGATTTTGTGATAGTTTTCGCTGGAATAGTCACCCGGAACGAAACCTTTGTCTCTAAGCGGGTTACTGGTCATTATTCCGGCTTTTACACTCTTGTCGATTTCGTCGTAGAGTTGCTGTATGCTGCTTATGCATATTTCTTCTCCGCTTTCGCTTCTCCAAATAGGAAGAGGGGTTCCCCAAAAACGCGAACGGGAAAGATTCCAGTCGTTAAGGTTTTCAATCCATTTGCCAAAGCGTCCTGTGCCTGTAGATTGCGGTTTCCATTTAATCTCTTTGTTTAGTTCAGCCATGCGTTCTTTGCGGGCTGTGGAACGTATGAACCAACTGTCAAGCGGATAGTAAAGTATGGGCTTGTCGGTACGCCAGCAATGCGGATAGTTGTGTACATGTTTCTCTATCTTGAATGCACACCCCGTAGCCTTCATCTCCATGCATATAGCCATGTCCAACGACTCGTCTTTGTCTGTAAGGTTATCGTCATAGGCATTTTTCACATATCTGCCAGCATATTTGCTGTAGAGATTGATGTTCATTTTGTCACTCTTGAAATTGTCGTCAATGTCTTCGAGTGGATAGAAGCGTCCCTTCAGGTCTACCAATGGCCGAGTGTTGCCGTTTTTGTCAATAAGGGTAAGTGCGGGCACGCCGGCTTTTTTGGCAACCATGGCATCGTCTGCACCAAAAGTCGGGGCAATATGTACAATGCCTGTACCGTCGTCAGTGGTTACATAGTCACCGGTTATCACCCGAAAGGCCTCATCGCCAGGATTGATGTATTTGAACAATTGTTCATATCTCATTCCCTCGAGCTCAGCGCCTTTCAAATGTTTTACAATACGGTAAGGAAGAATTTTATCTCCTTTTTCGTATTTGTTTATATCTGCTTTTTCTCCCTCAGAATTGAAGTACGCAGAAAGCCTGGCCTCGGCCATGACAACAGTTACAGGCTGCGCGGTGTAAGGATTGTATGTGTTTACTAGTACATAGTCTATTTTGGGACCAACGCAGAGTGCTGTGTTTGAAGGAAGAGTCCAAGGGGTTGTTGTCCAGGCCATAAAATAGGTTTCTCCCCAGTTGGTTGAAAGTCCTTTGCCTTTGTCGGAAAGCATGTGAAACATGGCAGTAACAGTCAAATCCTTTACGTCTCGGTAGCACCCAGGCATGTTAAGTTCGTGTGAACTTAGACCAGTTCCGGCTGCAGGGGAATAAGGCTGTATGGTGTAGCCTTTGTATATCAGACCTTGCGAATAAAGATTGTGAAGCAACCACCATACAGATTCTATGTAGTAGTTTTCGTATGTGATGTATGGCCGCTTCATGTCGACCCAATATCCCATCTGCCGGCTGAGGTCTTCCCATTCGGCAGTGAACTTCATTACGTTGCTGCGGCAACGGGCATTGTAGTCTTCAATGGAAATGGATTTTCCGATATCGTCTTTGGTGATACCCATTTCCTTTTCTACGCCTAATTCTACGGGGAGACCATGGGTGTCCCATCCGGCTTTACGCGGTACACAATAGCCTTGCATTGTCTTGTAACGGCAAATGGTGTCCTTGATTGTACGCGCCAGAACATGGTGTATGCCTGGATGGCCATTTGCAGATGGCGGCCCTTCGTAGAATGTGAAATGCGGATGGCCTTCATGCTCCTTCACGCTACGTTCAACAGTATTATTGGAATCCCATTCTGCAAGTACTTCCTTATTTATCTTCGACAAGTTGAAGTCGGAATTTTCTTCAAATTTCATCGGCGTTATGATATTACTAAACGGATGCAAATTTAGTTCAACGCGTGGAAACCGCAAAGACAGATGCTTGAAAAAATGCATGAAGTCACAGATGAAGAAAATAAAAGCAGCGAAACAGTAGAGTTGTTAACTCGTGATTTTTTTTTAATTTTGGCACGAAAACTACTGCGATGGATATAGATAAACTACAGAATATTAAACTCCGTTACGGCATTGTCGGTAACAACGAGGACCTTAACCGTGCATTGGATATTGCTCTTCAGGTAGCGGCGACCGACTTGTCGGTGTTGATTACTGGCGAAAACGGAGTAGGCAAAGAGGTGTTCCCTAAAATTATTCATGACAACAGTTCACGCAAATCGAAAAAATATTTTGCAATCAATTGCGGATCCATTCCCGAGGGGACAATTGACAGCGAATTGTTCGGTCATGAAAAAGGGGCATTCACTGGCGCAATAGGCGAGCGTGAAGGTTATTTTGGTGTGGCAAACGGCGGAACCCTTTTTTTGGATGAAGTCGGAGAATTGCCACTGTCAACACAAGCTAGACTGTTGCGTGTGCTTGAGTCCGGAGAATTTATACGCGTAGGTTCCAGCGAAGTGCGCAAAACCGATGTCAGAATAGTTGCCGCCACCAATGTCAATATTCCCAAGGCTATAGAAAAAGGACTATTCAGACAGGATTTGTATTATCGCCTAAACGCCATTCCGGTAAATGTTCCCCCTTTGCGCGAAAGGGGCGACGATATCTTTCTGCTGTTTAGGAAATTTGCTATGGAAATGAGTGACAAGTATCATATGCCTGCCATAAGTTTAACCGAGGATGCAAAAAACATTTTGCTTGGATATTCGTGGCCTGGCAATGTGCGCCAGTTGAAGAATATAACAGAAAATATGTCGGTAACATCTGAATTGAGAGAGATAGATGGAGAACTGATAAAAAAATATATTCCGGCAGAAGACGGCGCTGGGCAGCTTGTCCCCCTGGAGTTGAAGCATAATAACAACTCGTTTGAAAATGAAAGGGAAATATTGTACAAGATTTTGTTTGACTTGCGTCGCGATGTAAGCGATTTGAAAAATGAAGTTCAGCAACTGCGTAGTAACAATACGAACAATTCGGGCATTGCTCCAATTCACTATGTTACATCTGAGGGAAAAACTCTCAACGGAAGCGAACAGCTTGACTGTAATACAAAGTTTTCCTCACCTATTAAATCCGAAGAATATGTTGAAGAATTGAAAGAGTCGGCTGGCGAAACATCAAGCGCAACATTGGAGAGTTATGAGCGTGAAGCTGTGAAACGGGCATTGCTTCATCACTCCGGAAAACGAAAAGAAGCCGCAGAAGAACTCGGAATATCCCAACGTACGCTTTACAGAAAAATCAAGGAATATGGTCTTGGGTAGGTTTGGTGTGCAATTGTTGCATAAGGTTGTATATTGCTTTTGCTGTGTTGCCCTTGTCGCTTGCAGTGTTCAATATAAATTTAATGGGGCTTCGATAAATTATGACCAGACAAAAACTATTCAAATAGAAGATTTCCCCTTGCGTACAGCCCTTGTTTGGGCTCCAATGCGTTCGATTTTCAACAATCAGCTTCAAGATGTATACGCCAATCAAACACGTTTGAGTCAAGTGAAGCGTAAAGGCGATTTGCAACTTAGCGGCGAGATTGTTGGTTACGAGCAATTCAACAAGTCTATTTCTTCAGAAGGGTATGCATCTCAAGTACAACTTAGGATGACTGTTAATGTTCGGTTTGTCAACAATAAAAACCATTCGCAAGATTTTGAAAGGCGTTTTTCTGCTACGAGTGAATACAATTCGTCACTTTCACTGAATTCCGTACAAGAGGAACTTGTGACTCAGATGGTAAAAGATTTGGCTGACCAGATATTTAATGCAACAGTGGCCAATTGGTGAGTGAGATTGAAATTATTGCTATATATATTTAGCCAAATCCGAGTAATGAGTTTCATATAAAATAGCGACGATAAAATGCTAAACAATTATAAATCAGAAAGCAGTCCTGTTGAACTTAAACAATTAGTGGAGCGATATCCCTATGACCAGTCGGCTTGGATTGACTATTTGACTCGGTTGATTAAGCTAGGGAGCGAAACTTTAGACGACAAAATACGTACAAGTTCACTTTTCGTACCCGACCGAAAGGTGTTGTATTATATGATTGAAGGTTACAAATACGCTATTAAACCGATAAACGAAGGTATTGCAGAAAAAAGGAAAAATCCGAAAGAGAATAGTTCTTCGAATGCAATAAATATAGATGTGGGAAATACGGATAGAACTTTGACATTGATAGACGGCTTTTTGATAAAAATGCCCGATGGTCAACCGAAGCGCCGTATGACTCTTGCTGATGCTGCAACCGATTACGCAACCTACCTCGCTCAACAGTATGAAATGGAAGAGGCAGGGCATGCTTCCGATAACGTTGAATCGCAGATGCAAGACACCGATCCTGTGCCAGTTGATGGTGAACACACTCGGGATAGGCTAGAATTGGTTGGGAAAACAGAAAATACGGCAGAAATTCTGGCAAAAAAATATATACAACAGGGCAAATTTGAGGACGCAATAGAAATTATGCAAAGGCTTAATGCGAATAATCCGAAAAAAAGTTGTTATTTTGCAGATCAAATTAGATTTCTCGAAAAAGTAGTAATCAATAATAAAAACAAGAAATAATGTATAGTGTATTAGTTATTCTGATGGTGATAGTTGCCGTCTTGATGTGCTTCATTGTAATTATACAAGAGTCAAAAGGTGGCGGATTGGCGTCAGGATTCTCATCGTCCAATCAGATTATGGGCGTTCGTAAAACCACTGATTTCATTGAGAAATCGACATGGACGCTTGCAATTGCTTTGGTTGTTCTTAGTGTTGCTTCTTCTTATTTTGTTCCGTCGGCTTCGGAACAGAAAAGTGTGGTGCTGAAAGAAAAGGCAGTAATGCCGACGTCATTGCCAATGCAGCAGACTAAGTCGCTTCCTTCTACAGGTGTTCAGCAAGGTGCTGCAGACGCTTCGTCTTCATCATCGTCAGCACAGCCTACAGATAACAAGTAAAAATCTTGTTAATTCAATATCGAATGATTGTCATGTGTTTGGCAATCTTTTGATGTTTTAAATTTTAAAAGACTTTGAAATGAATATAGCAGTAGTTGGTACTGGTTATGTAGGGCTGGTTTCGGGAACTTGTTTTGCCGAAATGGGTATAGATGTAACATGCGTAGATGTTAACGAAGAGAAGGTTAACAGGCTTAATAATGGTGAGACTATAATCTACGAGCCCGGACTTGATGAAATGGTTGAACGCAACAGAAAAGCAGGACGCTTGCATTTCACTACAAGCTTGAAAGATTGCTTGAATGATGTAAGCGTTGTTTTTTGTGCAGTAGGCACTCCTCCTGATGAAGACGGCTCTGCCGATTTGAAGTATGTGCTTGACGTTGCACGGGAGGTAGGGCGTAACATGGACCATTACCTAGTGGTTGTTACAAAAAGTACTGTTCCGGTAGGTACAGCGCAAAAAGTAAAAAACGCCATATCTGAAGAATTGTCATTTCGAGGCGCTGATGTAGAATTCGATGTAGCCAGTAATCCTGAATTTTTGAAAGAAGGCAGTGCGGTTACTGACTTTATGAAACCAGACCGTGTTGTGATTGGCGTTGAATCAGAAAAGGCGAAAGATTTGCTATCTTCTCTCTATCGACCGTTCATGCTTAGTAAGGACCGCTTTATAATCACGGATATACCGTCTGCTGAAATGATAAAATATGCGGCAAATTCTATGCTTGCAACAAGAATCTCATTTATGAATGATATAGCCAACTTGTGTGAAATTCTTGGAGCCGACGTGAGCGCTGTAAGGCGTGGAATAGGCGCAGACTCCCGCATAGGCAATAGATTTTTGTATCCAGGTTGCGGGTATGGGGGCTCATGCTTTCCCAAAGATGTTAAAGCATTGATTCACACAGCCCACAATGTTGGCTATAATATGCAGGTAATTGAAGCTGTAGAACAGGTAAATCTTGACCAAAAAGAAATTTTGTTCCATAAGCTAAACAAATACTATCAAAGTGATCTTGCGGGTAAGAAAATAGCCATTTGGGGAGTGGCATTCAAACCCGAGACTGATGATATGCGTGAAGCTACATCTCTTGTAACTATAAAGCTACTTAAAAAAGCAGGGTGCCGTGTTGTAGTGTACGACCCTGTTGCTATGTCTGAGTGTAAACGAAGGCTGGGCGATGAAGTAGAATATGCAGAAGATATGTATTCGGCTTTACACGATTCCGATGCATTGTTGTTGATAACAGAATGGAAACAATTTCGCGTACCGGATTGGAACAAGGTGAAGTCTGAACTCAAGCGAAAGCTTATAATTGATGGACGTAACATCTATGAAATCAACGACATGAAAAGATTTGGCTTTGACTATCTCTCTATTGGTCGTGTTGATCGGCTTTTCGCAACAAAAAGAGAGTAACTGTAAAGTTTGCAAAACAGTCTTTCACTTGTAACATATAAAGGTAATGGCAAGTTGTGAATCTTATTCATAGCTGAATTTATTCAAAGGGGATTGCCTTTGCCTATTTGCGTATAGGCAATCAGTAGCATTACATTTAAAATTATTACTTTTGTAGTGCGAAACCGGAAGAAATGGGCAGAAAATGAAATTAGTTGTAGTTACTAAGCCTAAGTTCTTTGTTGTAGAGCATCTGCTTATTAGAGAGCTTTTCAACGAAGGACTTGATATTCTGCATCTTCGTAAATCTTCTGGCGATTTGGCTCAATGGGAACGACTTCTTGCACTACTACCGGAAAATTGTCGAAAAAAAATTGCAGTTCATGACAATTTTGAGCTAAAGAATAAATACGGATTAATGGGCATACATCTTAACAGTAGAAATTCCGAGATTCCCAAAGGTCATCATGGTAGTGTGTCTTGTCTATGTCATACATACGATGAAGTTGCTGCCTATAAACCTTTTATGAAATACCTATTTCTTTCCCCAATATTCAATAGCGCGTCGCCTCAGAAGTTTAGTGACAATTTTACAATTTCACAATTGCGCTTAGCGCATGATAAAGGCATTATTGATAATAAAGTTATAGCATATGGCGGTGTGAGTACCGAAAATATTGGCATGCTCCACGAATTTGGGTTCGGTGGAGCTGCTGTATATGGGTCTTTGACACAAAAGTTCAATCCTGTTTCATCGCAAGATTTTAAAGATGCAATAGCGTATTTTAGATTACTACGAAGAGCATCTGAATAATAATTAAATTAGAGGTAAATATAAAAATTCGAAAATATGAGCGAAAAACTTCCTTACATGGTTTTTTCAGGGACGAAATCAAAATACTTAGCTGAAAAAATTTGTGCTTCATTGGGTTGCCAACTTGGCAAACTCCAAATAACAACATTCGCAGACGGTGAGTTTGCTGTATCGTATGAAGAATCCATACGAGGACGCGACGTGTTCCTCGTTCAGTCTACATTTCCGAACTCAGACAATCTTATGGAACTGTTGCTGATGATAGATGCTGCCAAGAGGGCTTCTGCACGCAATATCGTGGCTGTTATTCCTTATTTCGGATGGGCGCGTCAAGACAGAAAAGACAAGCCTAGAGTGTGTATTGGGGCTAAATTGGTAGCTGATCTTCTTAGTGTGGCTGGCATTGATAGAATGATTACAATGGATTTGCATGCCGACCAGGAACAAGGCTTTTTTAATGTTCCTGTTGACCATCTTTATGCTTCTACCATAATGTTGCCTTATGTTACATCGCTTAAACTCAAAAACCTATGTATTGCAACTCCTGATGTAGGTGGGTCGAAGCGTGCTAGCGTATATGCTAAATATTTTGATTGCCCTTTGGTGCTTTGCAACAAAACTCGCAAGTGTGCCAATATTGTAAGCGAGATGCAGGTTATCGGTGATGTCAAGGGTATGGATGTAATATTAGTTGATGATATAGTTGATACTGCTGGAACTATTACCATGGCTGCTAATCTTATGAAGCAGAAAGGAGCTAATTCTGTGCGTGCAATAGCATCTCATTGCGTCATGTCTGGCCCAGCCAGTGAGCGTATACAAGATTCTGCCATTGAAGAAATGGTATTTACCGACAGTATCCCTTACTCTAACCGTTGCGCAAAAGTAAAACAGCTTACAGTTGCAGATATGTTTGCTGAAACCATACGCCGAGTGGAAAATAATGAATCTATTTCAGACCAATATCTTGTGTAAAATAAAGCTTTGCACTACTTAATATAATGGGTAGATTACGTAAAAAATTATGGAATTTGCCGGAAGGAGCGGAGCCCGACGAACGTGAAAGCCGCGTTATGGCTGCAGAAGAAAGAGGAGTTATTGTACCTCCTCGTCAACTTATAAAGTCAGAGGAACAAATAGAAGGCATACGACTTAGCGGCATCATTAATACCGGTGTGCTAGATGCTGTTGAAAAGCAGATATGTGCAGGAATGTCAACCGCAGAAATCGACCGCATTGTTTATGACTATACAGTAGAACATGGAGCTATTCCTGCTCCGCTCGGCTACGAAGGCTTTCCTAAAAGTGTTTGTACTAGCATTAATGAGGTTGTATGTCATGGCATACCCAGCGAAGATGAAATACTACAAGAAGGGGACATAGTGAACGTTGATGTGTCAACAATACTCAATGGTTACTACAGTGATGCTTCGCGTATGTTTGTAATAGGCAAAACTTCTGCTGCAAAGCAACGGCTTGTTGACTGTGCCCGCGAATGCCTTGAAATAGGAATGGAAGCTGCTAAGCCCTATGGCTTTCTTAGCGATATTGGATATGCGATTACACGCCATGCCCACAATGCCGGATTTACCGTAGTGCGCGAATTATGTGGTCACGGAGTAGGACTGGAGTTTCACGAAGATCCGGATGTAGATCACTATGCTAAAAAGCCAGGGCGAGGTATGTTGCTTGTTCCTGGAATGGTTTTTACAATAGAGCCTATGATAAATATGGGCGATAGGCATGTGTTTATAGATTCCGCAGACAATTGGACAGTTGTGACCGAAGACGAACTGCCTAGTGCTCAATGGGAACATACTTTTGTAATGCGTGAACATGGTCTTGAAATTTTGACTCATTAGTTGCTTGCAGATAATGACAGAAGAAAAAATTACAATATTAGGCATCGAATCAAGTTGTGATGACACATCGGCCGCAGTAGTGCAAAATGGATTTTTGCTTAGCAATGTCACTGCATCGCAAGCCGTGCACGAATCATATGGGGGAGTTGTTCCAGAACTTGCTTCGCGAGCGCACGAAAAAAACATTGTCCCTACTGTAGATCAAGCATTGGAACGAGCCGGAGTTGACCGAGAACAAATATCGGCTGTGGCTGTCACACTAGGCCCGGGGTTAATGGGCTCGCTTCTGGTAGGGGTATCGTTTGCAAAAGGCCTTGCACTATCTTTAGGCGTGCCTCTTTTGGAAGTTAACCACCTTCAGGGTCATATCCTTGCGCACTTTATACGTACCCACGAAGAAGAAGCGAATGTTCCTGATTTTCCTTTCATATGTTTGCTTGTTAGTGGCGGTAATTCACAGATTGTTAAGGTTAACTCCTACAACAACATGGAAATTATCGGACAAACTATAGATGATGCCGCAGGTGAAGCTATCGACAAATGTTCAAAAGTTATGGGCTTAGGTTATCCTGGTGGTCCTATAATTGATAAATTGGCACGTATGGGTGACCCTAATGCGTTTAGTTTCAACAAACCTATAGTTCCACATTACGATTACAGTTTCAGTGGACTTAAAACTTCGTTCCTCTATGAGTTGCGTAAATACGTAAAGGAAGATCCCGACTTCGTTGAACATCACAAAGCAGACCTTGCAGCGTCACTTGAACGTACAGTGGTAGAAATACTGATGAAAAAACTTACAAAAGCTGTAGCAGATACTGGCATAAATCGTGTAGCAGTAGCCGGTGGGGTATCGGCAAATACTGGCTTGCGACAAGCTTTTCGACATGAAGCTGAAACGAACAATTGGAATGTGTTTATTCCGAAATTCGGATATACCACAGACAATGGAGCTATGATTGCTATTGCAGGGTATTATAAATTCCTCGACCATGATTTTTGCGATATTGCGAAACCTGCCTATTCTCGTGTAAAAATTAATTGTTAAATATATTTATCATGAATTTGGATATTAGAATATTAAGCCGTGATATAAACGAAATGCTTTGGAAAACAAAAAAGACGCTTTCCACAGTAGAGAGTTGTACTTCAGGACGTGTTGCGGCCGTCATAACTTCCACTCCAGGCAGTTCTGAATACTATTTGGGCGGTATTGTATGTTATGCTGACCGTGTAAAGACTAGCCTGCTCAATGTTGATTCAAAAGTGATTGATGACAAAAGTTCTGTTTGCGAAGAGGTAGCTCGGCAGATGGTAACTGGCGCCAATAAATTATTTGGGTCCGACTATTCCATAGCAGTTACAGGTTTCGCAGGCCCCGGTGGGGGAACAGATGAGGCTCCAGTGGGAACTATATGGATTGCTGTAGGTAATGCCGAAAAAATTGTCACAAAAAAATTGGAAAAAGATTGTGGACGTGACAAGAACCTTGCGGTAGCAACTTTCTATGCTACCAAGATGTTTCACGATTATCTAAAGGAACTTCTTCCGGAAGAATCTTAAATTGTCGTTGCCACATACAACAAAATAGCATGGGTTTGTTGAAATTAGTTTTCAACTTACCCGTTTTTTTTCGGGGTTTTACCCTTTGTGGCTCTAAAAATGAAATTACATGTGTTTTTTGTGGATGATTGACACGTGGTATTGCAAAATAATATTAATTTTGCAAAGGGATGTTTGCAAACTCGCCTTTTGGCAAGGCAAGTAGCAGCAAAAAATACTTGAATGATATTAACTTGAAAAGTTTATAAGAATATACGTAACAACACAAAGAATATGGAAGATAAAAGAGTTTATTTATTTGGTAATGGAAGCGCAGAAGGCAATGCCAGTATGCGCAACATACTTGGCGGTAAAGGTGCCAATGTTGCCGAAATGAATCTGCTGGGGATTCCTGTTCCGCCGGGATTCACTATCACAACAGATATGTGCAACGAATACTACCGCATAGGCAAAGATGCAGTTGTGGAACTTCTCAAAGATGACGTAGAACGTTCGGTGGCTCATATAGAACAATTGATGAACAGCAAGTTTGGCGATCCTGTCAATCCGCTTCTCGTGTCTGTCCGTTCTGGAGCAAGGGCTTCTATGCCTGGAATGATGGATACTATTCTAAATCTTGGACTCAATGATAAAGTGGCAGAAGGCCTTGCAGCCAAGACCAACAATCCCCGTTTCGCCTATGATGCTTATCGCCGCTTTGTACAGATGTACGGAGATGTTGTACTCGGAATGAAGCCAAAGAGCAAGGAAGATATTGACCCGTTTGAAGCCATTATAGAGAAGGTTAAAAAGCAGCGTGGCGTACAACTTGACAATGAGCTTACAACAGAAGAGCTCAAACAACTTGTATCCGAGTTTAAGAAGGCTATCAAAGAATTCACAAATGCAGATTTCCCCGACGACCCAATGGAACAACTGTGGGGCGCCATCTGTGCTGTGTTTGACAGTTGGATGAACGAGCGTGCAATACTCTATCGCAAAATGGAAGGAATACCTGCAGAATGGGGTACAGCCGTATCTGTTATGGCCATGGTATTCGGTAATATGGGAGACACTTCAGCTACTGGTGTTTGTTTTAGCCGCGATGCAGCTACCGGAGAAAACGTTTTCAATGGAGAATGGCTTGTCAACGCCCAAGGCGAGGACGTTGTAGCAGGTATACGTACACCGCAGCAAATTACAAAGGCAGGATCTCAGAAGTGGGCTACAATGCAGTGTATAAGCGAAGAGGAACGCATATCGAAATATCCTTCGATGGAAGAAGCTATGCCGGAAATATACAAGCAACTCGAGGCTATCAAAAACCGTCTTGAAGAACATTATCGCGATATGCAGGATATGGAGTTTACTGTACAAGAAGGAAAACTTTGGTTTTTGCAGACCCGCAACGGTAAACGTACAGGTACGGCAATGGTGAATATTGCAATGGACCTGCTCCACGAAGGAAAAATAGACGAACGCACAGCTTTGGAACGTTGCGAGCCAAACAAACTTGACGAATTGCTTCATCCGGTATTTGACAAGAAGGCACTTTCCAAAGTTCAGTCACTTACACGTGGACTTCCTGCATCGCCAGGTGCGGCAACCGGACAGATTGTGTTTTTTGCAGATGATGCTGCCCGTTGGCATAAAGACGGCCACAAGGTAGTAATGGTCCGCATAGAGACTTCCCCCGAAGATCTTGCCGGTATGGCAGAAGCCGAAGGCATACTTACAGCACGTGGTGGAATGACATCCCACGCAGCAGTGGTGGCACGTGGTATGGGAAAATGCTGTGTCTCGGGAGCTGGAGCTCTTATAATCGACTACAAGCAGCGCACTGTAACTATTGACGGCACAGTGCTTCACGAAGGCGACTTCATCTCCATAAACGGCTCTACAGGAGATGTATATAAAGGGGAAATCCCTACGCAGGCAGCAGAATTCTCGGGAGCATTTGCCGAACTCATGCAGCTTTGCGACAAATATACACGGCTCGTTGTACGTACCAATGCCGATACTCCTCACGACGCTACTGTTGCCCGCAAGTTTGGTGCTGTAGGTATCGGTCTTTGCCGTACAGAACATATGTTCTTTGACGGTAAGAAAATTGTAGCAATGCGCGAAATGATTCTTTCCGATACCAAGGAAGGACGCGAAAAGGCACTGCGCAAACTGCTGCCATACCAAAAAGAAGATTTCAAGGGAATATTCAAGGCTATGGATGGATATCCTGTGAACATACGTCTGCTTGACCCGCCTTTGCACGAATTTGTACCCCACGACACCAAGGGACAGGAGGAAATGGCAAAAGAAATGGGAGTCACAGTAGAAGATATCCGTCAACGCATCGACAGCCTTTCAGAGCATAACCCAATGTTGGGACACCGTGGTTGCCGACTCGGCAATACATACCCCGAAATAACAGAGATGCAAACCCGTGCCATACTTGGAGCGGCCATAGAACTTAAACGTGAAGGGTATGACCCGCATCCGGAAATTATGGTACCTCTTATAGGTATACTCTATGAATTCGAAGCACAGGAAAAGGTGATACGTGCTACCGCAGCCAAACTCTTTGAGGAAGAAGGCATAGAAGTGCCGTTCAAGGTCGGGACCATGATAGAGATACCGCGTGCAGCGCTGACTGCAGACAAGATAGCATCTCATGCAGAGTATTTCTCGTTCGGAACCAACGACTTGACTCAGATGACATTTGGCTATTCGCGTGATGATATTGCATCGTTCTTGCCTGTGTATCTGGAGAAAAAGATACTTAGCGTCGATCCTTTCCAAGTGCTTGACCAAAATGGTGTTGGGCAACTGATAAAGATTGCCGTAGAACGCGGACGTGCCGCTCGTAAAGAATTGAAATGCGGTATCTGCGGAGAGCATGGAGGTGAGCCTTCATCGGTGAAATTCTGTCATAAAGTAGGATTGAACTATGTTTCCTGCTCGCCGTTCCGTGTTCCTATAGCACGGTTGGCTGCGGCCCAAGCTGCTGTAGAGGAATAAATCCTGATTGCTGATAATTAGCGAAATAAGAGGCAAGTGCTTAGCAAACAGGCACTTGCCTCTCTTCTTTTTTTGCACGTTCTGCACGAAATAAAAGCAGTACATGAAGCAAACTTCGCATATATCGTTTTTCTTTTCTACGAAAAAAACCACGCATCATCGCGACGAGCGGGGGTGGGATGTTGGCAATAACAAATAAACAAATGAACAACAGTAACATAAGCATCGAAATATGAAATTGCAAACGTAGAAGATTTATCGGAAGTCGTCCAAGTGCTTTGTCCAGCACTCATATAAAAAGTCATTTAGTTCTTCGGCAGTCTGATAGTGCAACGGGCAAAATGGGCGCACCGTTATGCGCCAAGTAAGGCATGCCGCCGTGGAACGCAATAGTCCAAGTGCGGCGCACGAGATTCCAAGTGCGCGGTAACGCACTTTTGCGCTCGCAAAGGATGTCAAGAAAAATGGCAATGATATACCTGTTTACCCTGCTTATAATAATTATAAATAATTGAAAATTTCAGACAATGATTTGCTTGTTGTCACAATTGGCAGAATGTTTTTACGAAAGAAAATATATTTATAAATTAGACAATAATACAATAATACAATAATACAACATAACATGGCCCAAAGAATTAGATTAACAGAAGCTGACCTTCAAAACATGATAAGACAGTGTGTAAATGAAGCAATAAACCAACAAATCGCAGATGGCGAACTTGAAGAAGGTTGGCTTGGGGACAAATGGAATCAAACAAAGAGTGCAGCCAAAACCTTTATGAATGGAGACAGCAATGCTCCATTGTCAGTCAGATGGACAAAAACAAAGAAAAATTGGAATTCCCAAGGTGAACTTAACGATTTTAAGAATCTTAGAGACCAACTTTCCAAATATTTAGATGCAGGACAAATTGACCCGCGAACAACAGTTGCACAACTTGTTGGCGGTAAGTACAATAGCAATAAATTTGGAAAACTTACGGGACAAATTGCCAACAGTAAAGCACAGATTTCCAATAGAGGTGGTAAAGCTTACTA
>CAZDOH010000047.1:0-18473 GCA_964507005.1 uncultured Prevotella sp.
ATTTATCTTCATACCCCACTCAAACGAGAATGAAAACCATCATAATATTCACGGGAAAGACTACCGACCGCGAAATTGCCACGCTTGTTGAACGCTATGCCGAGCGCATCAAACATTACATACAATTCGACATTGCTGTGACACCCGACATTAAACACACTGCCAAACTTACCGAGGCTCAAATATGTCAGGCAGAAGGCGAAAACATCGCGAAGCTGCTTGCTCCGCGCGACCATATCATTCTGCTTGACGAGCATGGCGACGAGATGCGGTCGGTGGATTTTGCGGCTTGGGTTAGAAAGAAATGGTGCAACAGTGCGGCAAAGCGCATAGTTTTCATCGTGGGAGGGCCTTATGGTTTTTCTGAACAGATAAAAAAACTCTCACACGAATCGATATCTCTGTCGCGCATGACGTTTTCCCATCAAATGGTGCGCGTGATAATTGCAGAACAACTTTATAGGGCGTTGACAATCTTGAATGGCGAGCCCTATCACCACGAGTAGAAGTCAGCGGTTTTTGAAACTCAGCACAAAGCGGGCCACAACAGGCAAGTGGTCGCTGAATCCGCCAAGATAACGCATACCATTGTAAGTGCGATAAGGTATTTTCGACACAGCACCTTCACACAGGAGGAAAGGGGCGCTGAAAATGCTGCAATATTCCTTTTTTGTATAAATGCGGGATGATTCGTTCAAAAGTTTTCCGTTAACGATAATATTGTCTATCACTTCCCATTTATCCTTGTAGCAGTATGTGCCATGTACATCCCCCACTCCGCTATGCTCGTCAATCATACAAAAGAGGCTATCTTCATTTTTGCTTACGGCTTCTGTGGCAGGGCTTGCGCCAAGAGCCTCGGACAAAGACTTAGAGCCTGGCGAAGCATTGAAATCCCCAGTTATTACTATGTAGGCGTCTTTTCTTGCTGACATCAGTGAATCGACTTTGCCCTTAATCTGCGATGCCACCCGGCACCGATAGCGCAGACCACGCCGATGGCGGTCAAGACGGCTTGGCATATGACACACAAACACGTCCAAAGTATCACCAGTCACAATCTTGCCACTGACATGGAGCACATCGCGCGTGCGCTTCGGCGGCAGACCGCTGAAATCTGGACGTATCGTTTCACTGCATATCGGCACAAACGACACACGTCGGTAAAGCAATGCCACATTGACACCGCGCGAATCAAGACTATGAGTCATGAAATAATCGTAGCCGGCATTTCGCAAGACACCGGTATGCACGAATCTATTAAGCGCGCTGTCGCTTTCAACTTCGCATAATGCCACCAAATCGGGGAGCCTTTCTTTTCCGCCAACAGCAGCAATCGTTTTGCCCAAGTTCCGGCATTTGTGATAAAATTTGCCCCAGCTCCATTTCCTTATGGAATTTGGAAGGAAAGAGTCATCATCTGTCAAAGGGTCATCAATGGGATCGAAAAAGTTCTCGGCATTGAGTTCCATCAGTGTCAAGCTGCTTTGAGCATATCCTTGCAGCGAGACGCCATACAATATTATGATTACAATAATTCGAACCGATGAAATCATAATCGTTGTTGGAATGGCAAATGCAAGCTGCTCAATTAAATTGGGAGGCGTTCATCACCACGGCATCGGCAATAAGTTGCAGGTCTTCCGTTTTAATTCCTTTGCTGCAAAGCATCTCCTTGTCGGCAGCCATCTTTTGCAGGAAAGCTTCATTCCCTTCCAGGGTTGCCGCTTTAAGGTAATGGGCATACGCAGTTTTGGCGTCGCCACTAAGCAAGTCGGCATGCCCGGCACACACATAGTCCCCCCATTGCGGTTCCGCGCGGCACAACTTGGAATAATATGTGCGCGCCTGCGCTATGTTGCCTGCCATAAGCGAGCACCATGCAATTGCCCGGAGCGCAGCGGCATTTGCCGGCTCCTGGAATTCTGCCTTGAAGAACTCGTGCAGGGCCTCGCCATAGTTTCCCAGTTTTGCAAGGCATTCACCGATGCGCATCGCCACATTCGCCGATGCATCGCCGCCTGCCGCAAGTTTTTTGAAATATCCAGCCGCTTTGCCGAAATCTGCCACATACATATTCAGCGTAGCCAGGCGTTGCAATGTCCATTGTGAGCGTTCGTCTATGGCATAGGCTTTTTCGTAGGCGGAAATAGCCTCGTACCACTGTTTCCGCTGCTGGTAGCAATAACTCAGTTTTTGGTAGAGCATTGCATCGGCAGTGTTTTTCGACAGAAAATCTTCAATATAAGAAATGGCGGTATTGAAGTTTTTCAAAGCTACGGCGCAAGACACAATGCGCTCGACAGAGGCACGGGAAAACAAGGGCTCGAAAACAGGATTGTCAACCAGAATCAAATCGCCTTCGAATGGATTTTCGGGTTTGTCTCCCTTGAAAAGGTAAAAGAAACGGTATGCATTGCGCAGCACATTGCGCATTGCGGTTTTGCGCGAAGCTTCCTGCGAGGGGAACTGCATCCCGTCGGGAGCCTTCAGTTCCATCATTTGCTTCTGCTGGTCGCATATATGTTCGGCAAGCATACAGAACGAATATTTGTCGCTGTCGCAAAAAGCGGGATTGTTGATCATGACACGAACTATGTCGTTGGCACTTGACTTTTTTATGTTTTCGGGCACAGCCGAATGGGAGATATCGAACGGATAAAACCAATTTGCGGTTTTCTCGAAGAAAGGGAAATGCTTTATTGATGAAAATGAGGTATAGAAGATATCAGCCCCTTGCGTTTCAAGTTCGGCAATTTTCTTCATCGAGGTATCGATGTCTTTCCATTCCGGATTGTATTCATCCAGTTCCTCGATATCCATTTTGCCTGACTGAAAATCAAACAAGCGGTTGTTTTTAAGCATCGAGGGGAATATTTCGTTTTTCATCTTATGCTCTACCCCGTGCGTGGCCTGGCATTCTATAGCCGCCAGCTGCAGCGCTTCAATATCGGCAGTATACCAAGAACAGTCTCGAAGCAAATCCAGGCATTTTTGCACTTGAGGATAGGCGAAAAGACGGTTTCGGTACTTCTGCAAAGGCAACACAAAGGCTGCCAGAATACGCATGCGCATCGTCAAGTCGGTTTCAATGCAATACAGATTTACGAGGAAGACTATTTTGCCGGCATCGAAAACATAAAGGCAGCTAAGCATCAATGCGCTTATCATCAGAAGTTTGTCGTTGTGCGGCACAAGAGCGGAATCTACAAATTCCTGAGCAAGGGTTTTCTGCTCGGCGTTCCAAACGAAGGAACTGACACATTCGTGAAACAGTTGCCCATACAGCAAGTCGTGTTTCCGTATATCCTCGGCATCCAGGCCCGACGTGATTTGCTTCATGCCAAGGTCTTCGAAATCCTTAAGTATCGAAGAAAAGGGTTTGGTTGCCACGGCAGAAGCAGATGTCGGGTTCTGCTGCATTGCCACATCGGCGATTTCATAACAGCGGGCAATAAATTTAAGGCGCTGCGTGCCGCGCTCGGGGTCGGGAGCCCCTTCCAGCATATAATTTAAAAGCAGAGAATACGAAGAAGCTACATTTTTCAACTCGTCGGAAAGTTTCCAGTCACCAGTGGCTTCAACAAGAGTTTTAAGGCTTTCCATAGCCTCGGCCAGCCGCTGCGCATCCAGACTGTCAATGATTTTTTTGTAAAGAGTATTCTTTAGCTTTGTATCGCTCATTTTTCAGCAAATTTGTATGAAACTACATCGTTCATCTCCGGTTTCTTCTTAATATAGCCCTTTTCAAGGCTCCATGCCACGGCACGTTCATAGTCGGCTTTTACCACTGCTTTGAGACTTGCGAACACCGGCAGTTTTACAGAGTCAAGCCATTCGCCCGGCACTTTATACACCTTGAGAAGTGTGGTATCGGCAACATGGCGGTCACGGTTGATGCTGCTGGCCATAGACGAAAAGGCTTTTACCAGTTTCGCGATTTTATCGCTTTTACGCGCAATTACAGAGTCGTGGAAGCACAGGCTTCCAAACCTTATGCCGGCATCCTGGGTGGAATAAAGTGCCACATTGCCTTGCATTGCCGACAGGCCATCGTAGGGGCTCGGCAAAACAGCCACATCAATCTGCTTTTTCCCCAGCATGTCAGCCCGCACAAATATATCGTTAATTTGAGGGCAGAGGATGTCGATTCGTTTGGCTTTCACCATTTTGGCTATAATATCCGCAAGATATTCGGATGTATTGTGACGGCTCAAAGCTATGGTATGCCCTTTTATGCTGGCTATTTTTCTGATACGCCTTGCGCCATTGGCAATGAGTGTCATTTGCCCGTCACATCCCATTATCGCCTTCATGTTTACGCCGTTTTGGTTACAATACAGAGCATCGGGCAGTGTGAGATAAGCTCCGTCGATTTTTCCTCTATAGAATGCATCGGCACACTGCTGCATAGAATTGTAATTGACGACTTTTACTGTTATTCCGTTTCGGGTGAACTCACGGTTTAAGTCTGCCACATACAACGGCAAGCAGTCGGAAACAGGCATCAATCCTATTTTCAAATCAACGGTATCGCTTTTCACCTTGTCATTAGTTGACGAACTATGGTGGGAACAAGATGACGTAGCCGACACTATAGCGGTAATCAGAAAGAGGTATCTTACTACAATATTCATGCATCAATACGAAGAAAGCAACTTTGCCGCGCCGTTAAGACTGGCATTGTTGCTTTCTATAGAAGTTTATGAGTTATTATTTCGTGCCGTTAATAGCTGCAATGCCCGGCAGAGTCTTGCCTTCGATAGCTTCGAGCAAAGCACCGCCGCCTGTCGACACATACGAAACCTTGTCGGCAAGTCCAAACTTATTGATGCAAGCCACAGAGTCGCCTCCGCCAATCAGCGAATAGGCTCCATTTGCAGTAGCCTCAACTATTGCTTCTGCAATAGCACGCGAACCGGCTTCAAATTTCTCGAACTCAAACACGCCTGCAGGTCCATTCCAAAGAATTGTCTTGGCACCCTTAATTGCGTCTGCAAATTTTTTGCGGGTTACAGGGCCTATGTCAAGTCCCTCCCAGCCGTCGGGTATGGCATTCGACGGAGAAAGTTTCACATTGGAATCGTTGGAGAACTGGTCGCCAAGCACGGAATCTTCTGCAAGAAGCAATTTCACACCTTTCTCGGCAGCTTCTTTCACAAGGTTGTTGGCAAGGTCCAGATGGTCGTCTTCAACTATCGAAGTTCCAATCGTTCCACCCTGAGCTTTCATAAACGTATAGGTCATACCTCCGCAGAGTATCAACGTATCTACTTTGGTCAGCAGGTTTTCAATGATTTCTATTTTGGTAGAAACTTTCGAGCCGCCCATTATTGCTACGAAAGGACGCTGTATGTTGTTGAGCACCTTGTCGATGGCATTGATTTCCTTCTCCATGAGATAGCCGAACATCTTGTGGTCTGCATCGAAATAGTCGGCAATAATGGCTGTGGAAGCGTGCTTGCGGTGAGCTGTGCCGAAAGCATCGTTTATATAATAGTCGGCATACGAAGCGAGTGTTTCGGTAAATTGTTTCTGCAAGGGTTTGAGAGCCTTTTTGGCAGCAGCCTTTTCCTCGTCGCTTGCAAATTCTCCACGAGGCTTGCCGGTCTCCTCTTCGTAGAAGCGCAAGTTTTCGAGCAGCAGAACGTCGCCATCGTTCATAGCGTCAACTTGAGCCTTGGCTTTCTGGCAGTCATCGCAGAAATCCACTTTAGCGCCGAGCAGTTCGCTTACACGAGGCATAATCTGTGCAAGCGAGAACTTGGGGTCCGGGTTTTTCTTGGGACGGCCCATGTGCGACATGATAATAAGCTTGCCGCCATCGGCATGTACTTTCTTCAGTGTAGGCAGAGCGCCACGTATACGGGTGTCATCTGTAATGTTTCCGTTTTCATCAAGAGGCACATTGAAGTCAACGCGAACGATGACCCTTTTGCCTGCGAAATTGCATTTGTCTATTGTCATAATGTTATCTGTAAAAATATTGTTGTATTATTGATTTCCGTTGCAAACCGACTTGTCAGAATTTATAGCCGAGCGTGAACAGCAGTTGGCTACGGTCGAGTTTCAGCTTCGTGCATGGTGCGAGGTTTTCGGTAGCATCGTTACCCTGCTGGGTAGAGAATGCATAGAAATCGCCCGTCTGCTTTTGATACTGCCAGGCAAAGTCGGCATAAAAGTGCGTTGCCTTATAGCCCAAGCCTGCAGTGAAGCGGTTGATATCGCTTAGATTGGTATAGTTGGTAGATGTGCTGTAATCAATTGATGCACTGTTTATGAACTGATTTTGAAGGGCATTGGATTTCATCGGCGAAGAAACATAATTATATCCAAGCCGCAACGACAATCCATAGTCAAGTTTTGCTTCCGCCCCGAGGCGTATGGTGCTGACGCCTTTAAGATATCTGCTCGCCTGGCGGTTGAGTTCCTTGTCCTTAGTGGTGGAGCCCCAATTCCAGTCATTGTCAATATCATCGTAAGTGAGTTTGGTTGACGAATAGTCGGAATATTCATATTCGGCACCAAGGGCGAGGAAATTGCCCAAAGTTCCTGCTGCTGAGACATTGAATTTCCACGGGGTATTGATATTGAAATCGTGGTCGCTTATTGTTGTGGTATAGTCGTAGTTCTCGAATACTCCCTTGCTTTGGTTATAAATGTTGGAATTGATTGTTGAGACATTGCTGGCTGTTAGTGAATACCAAACAGGCGTAGACACCGAGATTCCGAAACGGAACGAAGAGCCTTCCAAAGGATATATGATTGTTCCGAACTTTACATCCACCCCATTGCCAACGAGAGTGCGCGAATTTTCGAGCATATACGAGCCGGCAGATTTTCCGTTGGTAAATGCAAGGTCTTCGCTATATTGGCTATAGCTGTCAATGTCCACATTATAAACGCCGATAGTGAGTCCGAAAAAGTATCTGTCGCTTATATTGGTGCTCAAATTGAAATCGTATTGCTGCACGCCGCCGGTAGTCCATTTGCGGTATGAGTTGCCGGTAGCATTATAAATGCTGTATTGGTCGTAGCCCTTGTCGTCGGTGGTACCCAGTTTGTTATAAAGATAGGTTTGATAGCCGGCTACAGTAAGAGGAGTAGCATTGTCTATGCCGCCCCAATACGATGCAGCATCGGTCATGGCCCAAGTCTGGGAAGCACCGCTCAAAGCTTGGTCTGCCTCGGTGAGGGCAAAGAAATTATTGCGTTTATGGTAGTTGAAGCCTACATTAAAATAGCGCATCGAGCCCATGTCTGTTTTTATGGGATAAACAAGTCCGATTTGGTCGTACGACACTCTCGACTTTCCATGTGTGTCGAACTTTTCGCCGTCGGCTTGCATAAGCACGCTAAGCGAGGTCGAGACATCGGCATGCCGGAAAAGGCCGATGCCGGCGGGGTTTGTTCCCATAGTGGAAATCTCGGCCCCAAGGGCACTCATGGCGCCTCCCATGCCTACAAACTTTGCCGTACCGTTGAGGTCTTCACCGGCAAACTTTTCCATTGTATATATATCTTGTGCACTGGCCGAAACGCCTAGTGCGCACAGTGCAAATGTCAGTATTTTATTTCTCATTTTGATGCAGAGTAAATTCTTAGCTTATGTTCTTTATACCATCACGAAAGCGTTTATCGGCGTCCGCCGCCACCGCCGCCGAACGAGCGGGTTCCCATTGACGAGCCGCCGCCGCCACCGCCGAATGAGCGCGAGCCCATCGACGAACCTGAGCCGCCGCTTCTGCCGCCGCCAAACGAGCGAGTACCCATTGACGGACTGCTGCTCGAACTGGAGTTTGAATACGAGCGTGTGGAAGTGGAATTTTTGCTGGAGCTGTATGAACGCTGACTGCTAATGCGTGCGCGCTGCTGCCCATTGTAAATCATACGACTGTTGCCGTTGCTGCGGCTTGATGCCGAATACGCGGAATTTGAGCCAGTCCTGCCCGCGGCATCACGATAGTTGCGGCCGCCGCCCCATATCATTCCGCCGCCAGCCGAGCCGCGCTTGGCGTAATGGGTTTGCCCGGCCAACATTCTGCCGCCCATCGCAGGATTGCTTCTCCATCCCCCGCCGGCTCCGGGACGCAAATCATGCCAAGCATAGTGCGGGCGCGGATTTGCCCATCCCCAACCATACCATGAGTAATGGCGCGGATACCAGTTCCATCCCCAGAAACTATAGTTCCACCATGAGCTGTAACTCCACCACGGGTCGTACCAGGAATAGTACCAAGGATCGTACCATGAATCGTACCAACCGTAATAACTTCTGAAAGGAACACCGTAGCCGTAGTAAATGTTTACTACCGGTTCGTTGAAACGGGCAAGGCGTGAAGAGTAATAGTAATCGCCGGAACTGTAATCGTCAAAATATTCCATTGAATCCTTGTCGCCGTCGCCCAAATATAAAGTGTCGCCCGAAACTGTGGAATTGCGGCGGTTGTAGGCATCCACTTCGGAGTCGCTATAGTCCTGGCCATTGTAGTCGGCGCAATCTTCGTCACCGTAGCTGCCATTTTGTATCTTCAAGGATGTGGCAGTGTTCGTCTTAGATGTTTTCGACGGAGTGAAATACATATCGTCATCCTGTGCATACGCGCCAATGCCGGCTGAGAGCAGCGCACTGGCTATAACCAACAACTTCTTCATAACACAATGATTTTTCATATTACACATCTTTGCAGCAAAGTTAGCGATTAATTTTTTCCGATGAGCATTTTTGGGTTATACATCACATAAAAAATCTAAAAAGGTTGCTTTCAAGACTTTCATAATATTAATTACTGCACTTAATGCATTTGTAGTGTGCAAAAAGCCGCCCCCGATTTCTTCTGTAAGCACAACGTCCGGAACAAAACAGTATATACAAAAAACAAGATGCTTTATAGTTCAAATTATAAGGCATCTCGTTTAAATTGTAAGGCATCTTGTTTGGATTACAAGCAACCTTGTTCAAGCCGTATCTAATCGGAAGAGTTTGAATTTCGCGGAGTGAGCTGTTCTATCCTTTCAACAAGCACTTCGGTAGTGTAGTGCTCCACTCCATTTTTGTCGGTATAATGGTTAGTGCGCAAACGTCCCTCCACAAAAAGTTTGTCACCCGTATGCACATACTTTTCAACGAACTGTGCGGTTTCGCGCCACGCCACAAGGCGATGCCACTCTACCCGTTCGGGAACTTGAGTCCCGTTTTTCAATTTATACGCCCTCTCGGTAGTGGCCAACGACAAATGCGCAACAGCCATATTGGAATCCACGTACTTTATCTCGGGTTCGCGACCTACGTTGCCTATTAGCATCACTTTATTCAACGACATGGCATAAATGTGTGTTTACGGCATTGTTATCTTATCCGATAGGAATCGCGCACCAGCCGTTCGTCTTTGCGGATACCACGGTATGCCAACACAACGCTGATGCCGGCAATTATGGGCAGCGCTTCGCTTAAATTTGCATGTGGAGCCAACGACAGGCTATGGATTATTGCCACTACGCAACTCACGCGGGCTGCGCAATAAACTAGTATGACGAATACAGTCCAGCGGCAAATGCGCATCTGGAAACGCCGGTTACGGTAAGCGCCCACCGCTACCAGCGACATGGCAGCAGACGCCAGAAGCATCACGCCCTGCACGGCATACAGGGCATTGGATTCGGCGCCGCCCATAAGGCTGAATTCCGAAAGTTGTGCCACTGCCCGCCCATCGTTGCCGGTGAACGTGAAAGCGGCATTGAACGCGGCTACTACCAGCAGCACCAGTGCCAACAGCAAAAAAACAGTTTGTCGTCTTTGCAGCATTTTATTTTAGCTTTTTATTTTAGCATTTCCGTAAATACCAAATCCCCGATGCGCGTGTCCTGCGCGCGCGGGGAGAAGCCATGAACAGGGGGAGGCTTACACTATACCTTCGTCTCCGGTTGTGGGATTGCGGTAATAAAGCCGGTCGTCAAGAAATTCCTGTTCTGCTATAAGCACCGGTTTGGGAAGGTGCTCGTAGTAGCGCGAAATCTCGATTTGCTCGCGGTTTTCGAACACTTCGTCAAGGTTTTCGTTCGACGACGCAAATTCCTGGAGCTTGCGCTGCAAATCGTTTTTCATTGCCACAGCCACCTGATTGGCCCGGCGCGACATTATCACTACGCTTTCGTATACATTGCCCGTGCCTTTTGCAAAATCTGTAATGTTGCGCGTTTGGGTATTGGTTGGGGTGTCAATTTTCTTGTAATCCATATTAAACTGATTGTATTTACGTTGTTGTTAATTTCTGATGATTGCTGCTGCTGCGATTAAGGGTTCTCCTGTGCGCTGCTGCTGCCGCGGTTCTTGCGGGAAATCTTTTCGAATATCGACTTCGCCTCTGCCATGTATTTCGACTCGGGGAACTCGCCTGCGAAAGCATAATATTCCTCTGCGGCAGCATCCAAACGCTCACTCTTGCGGGCTTCGATGCTGTGCAGCGCCAACTGGTATTTTGCGCGCAGCAACAAGATTCCGAAATCTTCGCGGCGTTCGGAGTAAGGGTAATCGCGCACGGCATTCTCCGAAGTTATTATGCAGGCTTGATAATTGTTGCCTCCAAACGAGCAATTGCCGATATAGTTACCCAAATCGTAATATGTCTTGGCCGAAAGATATTCTTTTTCCACGAGCTTATCCTGCAGCTTGAAAATCATGTTCTGGGCATCTTTCTTATAAGGGGTTTGGGGGTTCAATTCCAGCATATTCTGGAATGCAGTAACTGCGGCATAGGTGTCGGTCTGGTCCAGTTTGGGCTCGGGGGTGTTGTAATACAACGCCATGGCATTGTAAAAACGCGCTTCTTCACTATAAATCCCATTGGAATAAGTTTCATAGTATTTCTTGAAAAAATTGGAAGCCGATTCGTAGTCATGCCCCTTATAAGCCGACATGCCCAACAAATAAAGGCTTTCCTCCCCCTTGTCGGTACCTTTCAAAACGGATATGACGTCTTGCAGAAGTGCAGTAGCCTTGGCGTAGCTACCGTCGGCATAATATTGCTTTGCTGCCTCGTAACGGTAAAGATAGTCGGCCGACTTTATTATTTTGTTGTAATTGCCGCACGATGAGAGGAACAACACCGATGCCATTGAAGCAATAATAGCAAATCTGTTAGCGCTCATTTGTAAATTGTAAGTGCCTGCAAAATTACGAAGTTTTTCGATAGCCTACAAGACAAACATTTGGCGAACAAGCACTATTTGCTTTTTTTATGCTTTGCTTCCGCCCCATTTTTGTTTTTTGTTTCCTGTTTCTTTTGCTTCCCGGCACTTCTGCGCGGTTTGCGGCGTGAATTTCCACGTGCAGGGCCCGGCTTCGCCTCCTGTTCGTCAGGACTGCCTACGCTATACTCCGATTTTTCCACTTCTTTACCTATAAACCGCTCTATATTGCGAAAGCGCTGGCGGTCGCGGGCGCTTACCAATGTAAGAGACGCCCCTCCACGCCCGGCTCTGGCCGTACGTCCTATGCGATGAATATAGTCTTCCGGATCGGAAGGCACATCGTAGTTCACCACCAGCTCTATATCGTCGATATCAATTCCCCGGGAAACTATATCGGTAGCTACCAGCACATCTATACGGCCATTACGGAAGTTCGTCATTGTTTCATCGCGCTTTTCCTGGTCGAGGTCCGAATGCATTTCCGCTACGTTCACATGCAGTTTATGCAGCTCTATAGCCAGTTGTTTCACTCCGCGTTTCGATGAAGCAAATACTATTGCCCGATTTGCGCCTTGCTTGCCGCTGAAAAGTTTTTTCATGACATCAATTTTCTGATTCTCACTGCAGTAGCAAACTTTCTGGGCTATCGATTCAGCAGGCTTTGAAACGGCAATCTTAACCTCGGCAGGGTTTTTGAGAATGCCTTTGGCCAATTGCTTGATTTTCGCAGGCATCGTGGCCGAGAACATAATATTCTGGCATGTTGAAGGCAACAGTTTGTAAATACTCATTATATCATCGTAGAAGCCCATATCCAGCATACGGTCGGCCTCATCGAGCACAAAAAATCTGACTTGGGAAAAATCGGGGTGCTCGAGCTGAATATGCGACAGCAACCGTCCGGGAGTTGCTATAACCATATCGGCACCCAGCCGCAGACTACGGCTCTCCTGCTCATAACGCACTCCGTCGTTTCCGCCATACACAGCCACCGACGATACCGGCACAAAATACGAAAAGCCTTCCATAGCCTGGTCGATTTGCTGCGCAAGTTCGCGTGTAGGCGACATTACAATGCAGCTTATCGCATTTCCCGGTTTTGCTCCTACAAACAATTGGTTTATAATCGGCAAGAGGTACGCTGCGGTTTTTCCGGTTCCTGTCTGGGCAATGCCCATAACATCGCGGCCGGAAAGAATCAAAGGTATTGTCTTTTCCTGTATCGGGGTGCACTGCTCGAAGCGCATCGCATCAAGCGCATCAAGCACTTTATCGTCTAAATCTAAATCGTAAAAATCCATTTCGTAATATTTCGGGGTTAACGCGGCGCCCTGCGGTAGAGGCAGAAAGCTACTATAGAAAACAATATATTGGGAAGCCAAGCCGACAGCATGGGAGGCCAACCGGCATTGACTGCAAAAGTCGAGGAAACAGTTTCAAAAAGTATATACGAAAAGCTCAAAGCCAAGCCTATGCCCAGTGAAAGCCCCATACCTCCCTTTCTTTTCTCGCAGGAAAGCGATACACCTATAATTGTAAGTATGAAGGCAGCAAACGGGGCGGCAATGCGCTTGTGAAACTCCACTTCAAACATACACAGGTTGGCCCCTCCCCGCGCGCGCTGCTTTTTTATAAACTCATACAACTGTGGCGAGGTAAGCGTTTCCTGCTGGTTGCGCGAATACATGAAATCAGACGGTTCCATCATGATTATAGAATCGACATCCCCCCCTGTAGATATTTTTTCGCGCATACCGTGCAACTCCCTCACCTCGTAATTGCGTATCCGCCATTTGTAGCGCTTTTGGGCCAATGTGTCGTACTGCACTGTGGAGGCTGTGAGATGCGACACCAGTTTTTTGTCGTGAAACTTGTCGAGAGAGAAATTGTAGCCGGTTTTGGTTTCGTTGTCAAAATGCTGTATATATGCCACCACTCCATCGGCAACCTGCAGCTGCACATTCTCGGCAGTGGTGGTTTGGCGCTTATGGATGTAACGCTGGTCGAAGTTCAACCGCTCCACGTTGCCATGCGGTATGATAAAGGCGCCAAGCACAAAACTTAACGACGCTATCACCGTTGCAGAAATTATATAAGGGCGCAGCAAGCGCTTGAACCCCATTCCTGCCGAGCGCATGGCTATGATTTCGGAATTGTCGGCGAGCTTTGTAGTGAAGAATATAACCGATATAAACACAAACAAAGCGCTGAAAAGATTTGCCAGATAGGGAATGAAGTTCAGGTAATAATCGAAAACTATTTCATGCCATCCGGCGTGGGAAGATGTGAACTTGTCAATTCGCTCATTGAAATCGAAAATTGTGGCTATAGCCATTATCAAGGCTATGGAAAAGAAATAAGTTCCCAAAAACTTCCTTATGATGTACCTGTCGATTATGCCGACAAAAGGTCTGCGCCCTTTATCTTGCTTATTTTGCCCTAAAGGCGTCTTCCGGCGGAAAATCCGGCTGACAGGGCATCGCAGTTTTCGGCCAATCGAACGGGAAATTTTCAGCACTACATTCATAGACGACGCATTATCACCGGCAAAGTTTCCTTTTTCCAATCGCTGTAATCGTTGTTGAGAATATGACTGCGTGCCTCGCCCACAAGATGCAGGTAGAATGCCAGGTTATGGATTGAGGCTATCTGGAGCGCAACAAGTTCTTTGGCTTTGAATACATGATGCAGATAGGCTTTGGTATAGAGCGTGTCTACGAAGCAAAGGCCTTCGGGGTCGATGGGAGAAAAATCGTCTTCCCATTTTCGGTTACGGAAATTTATGATGCCCTGCGTAGTAAAGAGCATGGCGTTGCGGCCGTTCCGGGTGGGCATCACGCAGTCGAACATATCCACGCCCCGTTCTATGGCCTCGAGTATGTTTGCCGGGGTGCCTACACCCATCAGATACCGCGGGCGATTTTCGGGAAGTATCTCATTTACAGTTTCTATCATACTGTACATAACTTCGGGGGGCTCGCCTACCGCCAGACCGCCAATGGCATATCCGTCGGCATTGTACTGCAAAGCATTCAGCGCACTTTCTCTTCTCAAATCCTGATAGGTGCATCCCTGCACTATTGGGAACAGGGATTGGCTATAGCCATATAGCGGCGCCGTGGAGTTGAAGCGCTCGAAGCAGCGTTCCAGCCAGTGCTCTGTCAGCGTAAGACTCTTGCGGGCATATTCGTAAGTGGCATCCCCGGGGGCACATTCATCGAAAGCCATAATTATATCGGCTCCGATGGAACGCTCGATGTCGATAACTTTTTCGGGAGAAAAAAAATGCCGGCTTCCGTCGATATTGGAGCGGAATTCGCACCCTTCATCGGTTATCTTGCGTATTGGAGTGAGCGAAAACACTTGAAACCCTCCGCTATCAGTCAGAATAGGTCCGCTCCACGACGAAAAGCGGTGAAGTCCGCCTGCCTTTTCAATAATTTCGGTTCCCGGGCGAAGATACAGGTGATAGGTGTTGCCGAGAATTATCTGCGCCTTGACACTGTCTTTCAAATCGGGCACAAGAACTCCCTTGACCGTAGCCTGTGTTCCTACCGGCATGAAAATCGGAGTCTTTATCTCGCCGTGAGGTGTGGATATCACCCCAGCCCTGGCGTTTGTTGCAGAGTCGGTGTGCTCAAGTTTAAATTCCATAAGCGTCATTCATAAGCGTAATCAATACCTAGTAATTTTCGGGCTTATAATTTTTCCGTCTCTTCGAAACATTGCGTAAAGTCTACCGGATTTTCCACCTTTTCGTCGAGCAAGGCATAATCCAGCACGTCCATAACATTTTCCGCGAAATGGAACACCAGGCCCTTGAGATATTTTCCGGAGATTTCCTCTATATCCTTGCGGTTGTCCACGCTCATTACTATATCGGTAATCCCTGCCCGTTTGGCAGCCAGAATCTTCTCCTTAATTCCCCCAACGGGAAGCACTTTCCCGCGCAAGGTAATTTCGCCCGTCATAGCCAGTTTTTCCCTCACCTTGCGCTGCGTCAATGCCGAAGCGATGGACGTAGCTATGGTAATTCCTGCCGACGGCCCGTCTTTGGGCGTAGCTCCTTCGGGAACATGCACATGCACGTTCCATTCCTCAAACACCCGGTAATCAATCTTCAGCTTTTCACAATGAGCCTTCAGATACTCCATTGCCAGCACTGCCGATTCTTTCATGACATCGCCCAGGTTGCCGGTAAGCGTAAGCTTGGAACCTTTGCCCCGGCTTACACTGGTTTCTATATATAGAATCACCCCGCCTACCGATGTCCACGCCAATCCTGTCACCACTCCGGCATACTGGTTTCCCTGATAGCGGTCGCTGTTGAAGGGAGGGCAGCCAAGCAGAGTCTTTACGTCGGGAGGAGTGAGGGGGGCGACAGTGTATGAAGGCACTTCGTTGGTTACGATCCGGCATGCTATCTTGCGCATGATGTTGTTAATCTGCTTTTCAAGGCCCCGGACACCGCTTTCGCGCGTATAGTTTTCAATCAGCGATTCAAGGGCTTTCCTGCTGAAAGAAACAGTCCGCCCGGCACAATCGGCATCCAGCCCTGTAGTTTTCATAGCCTTTGGAACCAGATGCCGGCGGGCGATTTCTATCTTCTCCTCGGTTATATAACCGCTGACTTCGATGATTTCCATACGGTCGCGCAGGGCTGCCGGGATTGTGGCCAGACTGTTGGCCGTAGCCAGGAACATCACCTGCGACAAATCGTAGTCAATGTCCAGAAAGTTGTCGTGGAAGGCATTGTTCTGTTCCGGGTCGAGCACCTCGAGCAAAGCCGAAGCCGGGTCGCCGTTATAGTTGTTGCCCGTAACCTTGTCAATCTCGTCGAGCACGAAAACCGGATTGTTGCTTCCGGCCTTTATCAGTCCCTTTATTATGCGCCCGGGCATGGCCCCCACATAGGTGCGGCGGTGGCCGCGGATTTCCGACTCGTCGTGCACTCCGCCCAGCGACACGCGCACATATTGGCGGTTGAGCGCTGCAGCAATGCTTTTCCCCAGCGACGTCTTGCCCACTCCCGGAGGGCCGTAGAGACATATGATCGGGGCTTTCTGGTCGCGCCGCAACTTGAGTACGGCAAGATGTTCCAATATGCGCTGCTTCACCTTTTCCAGGCCATAATGGTCTTTGTCGAGCACCTTGCGCGCATGCTTCAGGTCGAGATTGTCGCGGGTGTAGACATTCCATGGCAGCGACAGCAAGGTCTGAAGATAGTTCAACTGCACATTATAGTCGGGATATTGCGGATTGGTGCGCTCCAGCTTGTGCAGCTCCTTTTCGAAGTATTCCTTCACACTGGCCGGGAGACGGATGTTCCGGGCCTTGTCTTTCAGGCTTTCCACATCGTGGCCCTGCGGCGAGTCGCCAAGTTCGTCCTGAATGTTCTTGATCTGCTGCTGCAGGAAATACTCTTTCTGCTGCCGGTCGATGTCCTCGCGCGTCTTGTTGCGGATGCCGGCTTTCAGGGCCGCGAACTGCGCCTCGCGTTCCAGTATGGTCACCAGCTTGCGGGCGCGTTTCAGCATTGAGTCCTGCTGCAGCAAGGCGTTTTTCTCCTTGACAGGAAAGGGCAGGTTTGTGCAGATGAAATTTATGAGGAAGAAATCGCTGCTTATGTTGCGGAGCACCATGGGCATTTCCGAAGTCCCGTCGGCGTTGTTAGCCAGATACCTTTCGGTGGTTTCGCGGCAGGCGGCAGCCAATGCCGGAAATTCCCTGTTGCCTTTGGCAGGAAGCTGGTCTTTCAGCACCGAAACGTTTGCCTTCATATAAGGCTGCGTCTCGGTAACGCTGTCAATCCTGAACCTCGCAAACCCCTGAAGAATGGTGACGTAGGAATCGTCCGGAAGCTGCAGCACCTTTATTACCTTGGCCAAGGTGCCCGTGCCGTACACATCGGTTTCCCCAGGAGCCTCCACTTCGGGCGTCTTCTGGCTCACCACGCCGATAAACTCGTTTGTGTCGCTGGCACGCTTCACCAGGCGCAGACTCGATTTCCTTCCAATCTTGCACGGAATGGCAACTCCGGGAAACAGCACCATATTGCGCAACGGCAACAGCCCTATTTCGCCGTTGACCTCCACATTGAACACCTTGTCGGTATTTCCGTCGAAATCGGCAATAAGCTGAAAACGCATGCCTTCGTTTGTATTGTCCATATTTATTGTAGGCGATATAAAGATATAAACCGAAACCGGGGGCGGCAGCCGCAGCCGCAGCATTCCCTTTCCGGGAAACCCCGGGGGGGAAAGCTGCCCCGGGGGGGACAGCCTGCAGTTCCAGCCTGCAAAAATACTTATATTTTGCAGAAAAACGCCATGCTTTTTATACTTTTGCACTGCGAAACCAAACAATAACCCCAAACAACAACCCCAGACACTGCACAACACTGCACACAATAATATAACAGCAATATAACATTATGGCACATGTCGGCATGCCGGAAAAGACATTCCGGTTCAAGCAATTCTCGGTAACCGGCGGAGGCGAGGCGATGGGCGTAGGCACCGACGGCGTACTGCTCGGCGCGTGGGCGGAAATCCCCGCCGCGCCGTGCCGCATACTCGACATCGGCACCGGCTCGGGGCTCATAGCCCTGATGCTCGCCCAGCGCGCCCCGCAGGCTGAGGTGACGGGCATCGACATCAACGCGGGCGCCATAGCCGTCGCACGCCGCAACGCAATGCGCTGCGCCTTCCCCCGAAAACCCGAATTCATCTGCCACGACATCCGCGACTACCGGCCGGCGGCAACCTACGACATGATTGTAAGCAATCCTCCGTACTACCCGACAGGGACACCGGCCCGCAGCACTGCCCGCTCGCTGGCCCGGAGTTTTGAAACGCTCACACCACGGCAGCTTATACATGCGGCCGGGAAGCTGGCCCGGGCAGGCGGACTGTTTGCCGTAATCGTTCCTGCCGGCATTGCCGGCGACTTTGAATACACGGCATGGGAAGAAAACTTCACGCTTACGCGCCGCACGGACATTGTTACACGGGAAGGGAAAGCCGCAAAACGCGCGCTGCTGCAGTTCGCGAATGCCGGGAAGCTGATGCCGCCCCAAAGGGATGAACTGGTTCTGCAGGCAGCCGACGGCAGGCGCAGCGAAAACTACATGCGGCTGACCGGGGATTTTTATTTGTGACGGAATTTCCCGCAGGGCAAAACAAGTCTTGAAAAGGCGCTTGAAGCCCCCCTGCGGCCTTCGGCCGCAGGGGGGCTTCTTTGCTTTTCGCAAGCCAAAGCACCCTTTCAAAATTACAACAGGC
>CAZDOH010000048.1:0-18344 GCA_964507005.1 uncultured Prevotella sp.
GCAATCGACAAAAACAGATTCGTCAAACTACCCCACTGACAACTGCAGCCACCGCGGTAAAAGGTAAAAGGTAAAAGTAGTAAAAGTTGCGAATTCGTGATTTCCCCCCAAAAACACGAAACCCGCACACCGGCTGGGGCATGCGGATTTCCGTTGTAGTTTGAAACTTGTAGTTTGAAGCGCGCTTCGTTTTCCGTTTACGGCATAGCCACACCGTCGTCCTTGCCGTATTCGCTCCAGCTCTTTATGGGCAGCTGGTCCTGGCTCATCGAGCAGAATGCGTTGATGAACGCCGAAGCAAGGCGCGTGTTGGTAATGAGCGGAATGTTGAGGTCAATGGATGCGCGGCGTATCTTGTAGCCGTTGTCGAGCTCCGAAACGCTGAGGTTCTTGGGGATGTTCACCACGAGGTCTATCTTGTGCTCATGCAGCATAGTCAGCGCCTGCGGCTGCCCGCTTTCGCTGGGCCAGTACACCAGGGTGTTCTTTATGCCGTTTTCGTCGAGATAGCGCGATGTGCCTCCGGTGGCATAAAGCGTGTAGCCGTGCTCCTGAAGGGTTTTGCATGCATCGAGCATCTCGGCTTTCTGCTTTGCCGAACCTGTGGAGAGCAGTATGTTGCGCTCGGGAATCCGGTGGCCCACCGACAGCATGCTGAGCAGCAGCGCCGAGGAGGCATCGTCGCCAAGGCATCCCACTTCGCCGGTAGACGACATGTCGACGCCCAGCACAGGGTCGGCCTTCTGCAGACGGTTGAAAGAGAACTGGCTGGCCTTGATGCCCACGTAGTCGAGGTCGAAGAGGCTCTTTGTGGGTTTCTCCACGGGCAGCCCGAGCATTATCTTCGTGGCGAGCTCTATGAAATTCAGCTTAAGCACCTTGCTTACGAAGGGGAAGGAACGCGACGAGCGGAGATTGCACTCGATGACGAGAATCTTGTTGTCGCAAGCCATATACTGTATGTTGAACGGGCCGTTGATGTGCAGCGCTGCGGCTATCTTGCGGCTTATGCGCTTGATGCGGCGCACGGTTTCCACATAGAGCTTCTGCGGCGGGAACTCGAGCGTGGCATCGCCCGAATGCACTCCGGCAAACTCTATATGCTCGGATATGGCGTAGGCCATGATTTCGCCCTTGCTGGCAACGGCGTCGAAATCTATTTCCTTGGCATGCTGTATGAACTTGCTCACAACCACGGGGTGGTCTTCGCTCACGTTTGCCGCGAGCTTGAGGAAGCGCACGAGCTCCTCCTCGTTGGAGCACACGTTCATGGCAGCGCCCGAAAGCACATACGAGGGGCGCACGAGCACGGGGAAGCCCACACGGTCGATGAACTTGTGGATATCGTCCATGTTGGTGAGCGCGCTCCATTCGGGCTGGTCCACTCCCATGCGGTTGAGCATTTCCGAGAATTTCTCACGGTCTTCGGCGTTGTCGATGTCGCGGGCTGCGGTGCCGAGGATGGGCACGCGCTGCTGGTCGAGCCTCATTGCGAGGTTGTTGGGAATCTGGCCGCCAGTCGACACTATCACTCCGCGCGGGCATTCCAAGTCGATGATGTCCATCACACGCTCGAACGTGAGTTCGTCGAAATACAGGCGGTCGCACATGTCGTAGTCGGTGGAAACCGTTTCGGGGTTGTAGTTTATCATCACGCTGGTATAGCCTGCCTTGCGTATGGTCTGCAGCGCCTGCACGCCGCACCAGTCGAATTCCACAGAGCTGCCTATGCGGTAAGCGCCCGAGCCGAGCACAATTATGGAGCGGTTGTCGTGGGCGAAGTCGATGTCGTTGCTGCATGCGCTGTAGGTGAGGTAGAGGTAGTTGGTCTGCGCGGGATACTCGGCAGCCAGCGTATCTATCTGCTTAACGTAGGGCACGATGCCTGCCTGCTTGCGGCGCGCACGCACCACGAGCAGCGCCTCAGCCATCTTCATGTCGCTGCCCATGCCCAATGCGCGGGCTATCTGGAAGTCGGAGAATCCCTGAATCTTGGCGCGGCGCAGAAGGGCATTGTCGAGCACATTTATGCTGTGGCAACGCTTGAGGTCTTCGTTTGTAAGATATATGTTATACAGTTTCTGCAGGAACCACTTGTCGATTTTTGTGAGCTCGTGTACCTTTTCAATGGAATAGCCCTCGGCAAATGCTTCGTAGATGACGAATATACGCTTGTCGGTGGGGGCCTTCAAAGCCGCTTCCACATCGCGCGTTTCAAGGTCCTTGTTGTCTACAAAGCCGTGCATGCCCTGCCCTATCATTCTGAGGCCCTTCTGTACGGCTTCCTCGAAGGTGCGCCCTATGGCCATCACCTCGCCTACCGACTTCATGCTCGAGCCCAGCTCCTTGTCGACACCGCGGAACTTGCTCAAGTCCCAACGGGGTATTTTGCACACCACGTAGTCGAGCGCAGGCTCAAAGAAAGCGCTGGTGGTTTTGGTTACCGAGTTTTTCAGCTCGAAAAGGCCGTAGCCCAGGCCCAGTTTGGCTGCAACGAAAGCGAGCGGATAGCCTGTGGCCTTCGATGCGAGAGCCGACGAACGGCTCAAGCGGGCATTGACTTCGATAACGCGGTAGTCGTCGGAATTGGGGTCGAAGGCATACTGCACGTTGCATTCTCCCACGATGCCGATGTGGCGTATAATCTTGATGCTGAGAGCGCGGAGCATGTGGTAGTCGTGGTTGGAAAGCGTCTGCGAGGGAGCCACAACAATGCTCTCGCCGGTGTGGATGCCAAGAGGGTCGAAATTCTCCATGTTGCACACCGTGATGCAGTTGTCGTACTTGTCGCGCACCACTTCATATTCAATTTCCTTCCACCCGCGGAGGCTTTTCTCCACAAGCACCTGGGGCGAGAACGAAAACGCCTTCTCGGCAAGCTTGTCAAGCTCCTCCTCGGTGTCGCAGAATCCCGAGCCGAGGCCGCCCAGTGCATAGGCAGCGCGGATAATCACGGGGAAGCCCAAATCCTTGGCAGCGCGGCGCACTTCCTCGATATTCTTGCAGGCTTCGCTTTTTATTGTCTTAATGTCGATTTCGTTGAGCCGTTCCACAAACAGTTCGCGGTCTTCGGTGTCGATAATCGACTGCACGGGAGTGCCAAGCACCCTCACGCCGTATTTCTCAAGCACCCCGCTCTTGTACAGGGCCACGCCGCAGTTGAGCGCCGTTTGCCCGCCGAAAGCAAGCATTATGCCCTGGGGGCGTTCCTTCTCTATTACCTTTTCAACGAAGAAGGGTGTGACCGGAAGAAAATAAATCTGGTCGGCAACGCCTTCGCTCGTCTGCACAGTAGCGATGTTAGGATTTATAAGTACGGTTTTTATACCCTCTTCGCGCAAAGCCTTCAAAGCCTGCGAGCCCGAATAGTCGAACTCCCCAGCTTCACCAATCTTCAATGCGCCGGAGCCAAGCAGCAATACTTTCTTTATATTATTGTCCTTCATGCTATTATGTTCAATTAAAAAGTTTCAGATATTCGTCAAACAAAAATTCGGTGTCGAGCGGGCCGCTGCAAGCTTCGGGATGGAACTGGGCGCTGAACCAAGGGCGGTTTTTATGGCGTATGCCTTCGTTCGAGCCGTCGTTCATGTTTACAAACAATTCTTCCCAGTCGCTCCCCAGCGTTGAGGCGTCAACGGCATAGCCGTGGTTCTGCGTAGTGATGAAGCAACGGTTGGTGCCCACCTGCCTTACGGGCTGGTTGTGGCTTCTATGGCCGTATTTCAGCTTGTAGATGCGTGCGCCTGCAGCCTTCGACAGCAATTGGTTTCCCATGCAGATTCCCATGCATGGGCGCACGTTGTCGGAAGCCAGGAAAGCGCGTATATGCTCTACAGCCTCCGAGCACGTATCGGGGTCACCGGGGCCGTTGGCAAGAAACAGTCCGTCGAATTCCAAAGTGTTGAAATCGTAGTTCCAAGGCACGCGAATCAGTTCAACGCCGCGTTCTATAAGGCAGCGGATGATATTGTTCTTCACACCGCAGTCGACGAGCACAACTTTCTTGCGGTTGTCGCCGGCATTGTAGCGTATGACTTCGCGGCACGAAACTTTGCTCACGAAATTCACACCAGCATAGTCGGCTTCGGGGATATTGTCAGGCTCGTCGTCAAAAATGATTTTTCCCATCATTACACCGTGCTCGCGCAAGGTCTTGGTAAGCGCGCGCGTATCGATGCCGGTAATGCCGGGGATGTTTTCGCGCTTCAGCCACGAGGCAAGGCTTTCAACAGCGCTCCAGTGGCTGTATTCCTCGCTGTATTCGCTCACGATAAGGGCTGATGCGTAGATTTTGTCACTTTCCATGTAGGTAGCAATGCCGTTGGGCTCAACCGTAAACGGCGGAACACCATAGTTGCCTATCAAGGGGTAAGTGAGAGCCAACAATTGGCCCGCATATGAAGGGTCGGTCAAACTCTCAGGATATCCCGACATTGCCGTATTGAAAACGACTTCACCGGCCACGGGGCGTTCTGCACCGAAGGAGTATCCGTGGAACTTAGTCCCGTCGTCTAAAAGAAGTGTTACTTTTCTCATCGTTAGTATGTTTGGAATCGCCATTTTCAGACGATATTATTTTTCTGCTTAAGGTAAATGTTCTCGAAAAAGTCCACAAAAGTCTGGTTCACCCTCTTCACGCCGCCGGGTGTGGGATAATCTCCGCTAAAATACCAGTCGCCGGGAGAATTGGGGCATGCCTTGTGGAGCCCGTCAATAGTTTGGAATACAATTCCGATATCTGCCTTGACATCGCGCGCCTTCAGTATTGCCGACATCTTTTCGGAAATATCGTCGTCGGTAAACGGGGCGTAAATGTCCTTCACGCAATTCTGCATCTCACAAGCCGGCAACTGCAACTGTTCCTTGCACTTGCGGTAGGTTTCGCTCATGACATAGCGTTTTCCCGAATCTTCGAGCAATGCCACCGCCGCCCGGAAAGCGATAAAGTCCTGCAGGCAAGGCATGTCAATGCCATAGAAGTCGGGGTATCTGATTTGCGGCGCCGAAGAGCATACAACGATTTTCTTCGGGCCTAGACGGTCGAGAATCCTTATTATGCTTTCGCGTAAAGTGGTGCCGCGCACAATACTGTCGTCTATGATTACAAGGTTGTCGACATTCGGGCGCACACTGCCGTAAGTAATGTCGTAGACATGGGCCACAAGGTCATTGCGGCTGTTGCCTTCGGCAATGAAAGTGCGCATCTTGATGTCTTTCCATGCCACTTTCTCCTGCCTCACGCGGCGGTTAAGAATCTTATGGAGTTCCTCGCGGCACGGCACATGCCCCAAAGCCTCTATGGCTTCAGTCTTCTGGCGATTGAGATAGTCGTTGAAACTCTCGATCATGCCGTAAAAAGCAGCCTCGGCCGTATTCGGTATAAACGAAAACACGGTGTGGTCGATGTCGCCGTCAACAGCCTTCATAATCTGCGGCAGCAATTCGGCACCCAAAGCCTTGCGCTCTTTGTAGATGTCATTGTCGCTTCCACGGCTGAAATATATTCTTTCGAACGAGCAGGCAGCAAATTTTTTTGGCTCGAGAATCTGCTCGAAACGCACATTCCCCTTTTTGTCTGTAATTATAGCCTGTCCCGGTTTCAGTTCATGCACCTCGTCCGTAGTGAGGTTGAAAGCTGTTTGAATCACGGGGCGCTCGGAGGCTACCACAACTTCGTCGTCGCTTTTATACCAGAAAGCCGGGCGTATGCCCCACGGGTCGCGCATGGCAATTGTATCGCCGCTACCCGTAATGGCACATATTACGTAACCGCCATCCCACAACGGCGAGCATTCACGGAAAACTTTGGCAATGTCAATATTGTTTTCGATGTATTCCGAAAGCGGCTTTCCTTCGTAGCCCTTTTCAATCCCTTCCTTGTAAATGCGGTCGTTTTCCCTGTCAAGACGATGCCCGAGCTGTTCAAGCAGCAGATAAGTGTCGGCATTATAGCGCGGATGCTGCCCTTGCGACGTAAGATGGGCAAAAACCTCGTCGACATTTGTTATATTGAAGTTGCCGCAAAGACAAAGGTTGCGTGCAGGCCAACTGTGGCGCCGGAGAAAAGGGTGAACATAAGCAAGCCCGGCCCTTCCTGTCGTAGAATACCGCAGGTGCCCCATATAGATTTCACCGGCGTAAGGCAAATGCTTTGCGGCAAAAGCTGCATCACATTCCTTGTCCGCAGGGATACCGTTAAGTTTCTGAGCCACCGTGCCGAAAATTTCCTGAATGGCAGTGTTGCCCAAAGCTCTCTCGCGGTATATAAAGTCTTCGCCGGCAGGAGCATGCATCTTTACGCACGCCAAGCCGGCCCCTTCCTGACCGCGGTTATGCTGCTTCTCCATCATAAGATAGAGTTTGTTGAGCCCATAGCGCCAGGTTCCGTAGCTCTCCTGATAATAAGACAGCGGTTTGAGAAGGCGAACCAGCGCCACACCGCATTCGTGTTTTAGAGGCTCCATTGCGAATATCCCACTTTTATGCTTTTAACCAGCAACGTTTTTATTTTTTGAAAAACGCCCCGAAACCGGGGCAACACGGATCTATCGCGAAATTACGCAAAAAAGCGGTGCGACAGAACATACAGAGCATAAAAAAAGCAAGAAGAACGTCTATTCCATTAAACGCAAATCTTGCCTTATTTATATTACTTTCGTTAGATTGTTTCTACAACTTTATTTCTTAAGATGTTCTTTTACTTTCTCATTGGGAACCATCTGCTCATCAAAGATATAGGCTCCAGTTTTAGGACTCTTGACCATCTTTATTACTTTGGAAAACGAGCGGCCGTCCTTTTTACCTTCGTGAAGGGTTGCAACTACTTTTTTTGCCATTATTGAAAGTTTTTACTTTATTTCCTTATGAATTGTCATACGCTTGAGAATGGGGTTGTACTTCTTCAACTCCATGCGGTCAGGTGTATTCTTGCGGTTCTTCGTAGTCACGTAGCGCGACGTTCCGGGAAGACCGCTGTTTTTCATTTCGGTGCATTCCAAGATAACCTGCACTCTATTGCCTTTAGCTTTTTTGCCAGCCATATTTTTTCCCTTTCTATATTGTTAAGCTATAACTTTGATTGTCTTCCAGTCACAGAAGCCTTTTTCCACTGCGCTATGAAGAGCAGCATCAAGTCCTATCTTGTTGATTAAACGTAAACCCGCTGCTGAAATAGTAAGAACAATCCAGCAGTCCTCTTCGGGATAATAGAATTTCTTGGTAAAGAGATTCGCATCAAACGTACGCTTCGTACGCAGTTTTGAATGCGCCACATTATTGCCACGCATCGCGCGCTTACCTGTAATTTGACAAATCTTCGACATTGCTATTTCTGATATTTATTTTCACTATTCACCCGCCCACTTTTCAGCCAAGCGGTATCTTTCGTGGCGCAAAATTACAAAGAATTTGCTGAACCGCAAACAATAATGATAATTTTTCTGCCCACAACACAAATTTTAGGCTATGCGCGAATACCGATTCCGGTTTTCAGCTGTGCATAGGTTGTGCGCGAAGCGCATTGCCAGCCGATTATATGCCTTACCGTTGAAAAAAGATGCCTTACTTTTTTAATTACAAGGCACATAATTTTTCCGCTATGCGCACACTGTCGATATACAAAAAAGAATCTTTTGACAAGACATTGTATGCAAGCAACATCTCATCAAAAGATTTTTTCGAGTGACAACTAAATGGAAAGTTCGTCAAGCACTTTTATAAGCGATTTGTCTATGGGCTTGCGCTTGCCGGCTGCGCTCTTCAGCGGGACATATACCACTTCGTCGTTTTTGACTCCCACCATGACATTGCGCTGCCCTTCCATAAGTGCATCTATAGCCCCTACCCCAACACGCGAGGCAAGTATCCGGTCACGGGCAGAAGGCGAACCGCCACGCTGCAAATGCCCAAGAATCGACACCCGCACATCGAAGCCGCTGTATTCTTTCCGCACACGGTCGGCATAATACATTGCGCCATGGCCATTGGGGTTTTCGCTCACTATCACTATACAACTGCGTTTACTCTTGCGTATACCGCGCTGCATGAAAGTTAGCAACTGGTCGGTATCTGTGGAGTCTTCGGGAATTATGGCTGCTTCCGCGCCTGACGCAATTGCGCTGTTTTGAGCCAAAAAGCCTGCATCGCGCCCCATCACTTCCACAAAAAATATGCGTTCGTGCGAATTGGCGGTATCACGTATTTTGTCTACACACTGGGTAATGGTATTCAGCGTAGTGTCGTAGCCGATGGTTGCATCCGTGCCATAAAGGTCGTTGTCGATAGTTCCGGGCAACCCAATGCAAGGAACGTCGTAAGATTCGGCAAACTGCGCGGCTCCGCTCAGCGAACCGTTTCCGCCTATTACTATCAAAGCATCGATATGCTCCTTTTGCAGAGTTTCGAATGCTTTTTTATGCCCGGCTGCAGTCGGGAATTCTTTTGAACGCGCAGTGCGCAATATAGTTCCGCCAGTTTGAATAATATTGCTGACGTCTTCGGTTGTAAACCTTTTCACTTCATCATGCAACAACCCTTCATAGCCACGGTATATTCCTTTGACGTTAAACCCATTGAATATCGCGCTTCGCGTAACGGCACGAATTGCAGCATTCATTCCAGGCGAGTCACCTCCAGATGTCAAAACGCCTATAGTCTTAATCTTAGTCATAGTTTATTATGTTATAATAACTCCGTTATCAAAATTAAAGCGACAGCCCCTACCGCTGCTCCCAAAGCTACACGGGGAGTGATGCGGCGTAAATACCAAAGAAACGAAACGTTTTCCATGCGCATGAGCATTACACCGCTCAGCGAGCCCACCGAGAGAAGCAGACTGCCAGCCATACAGGCATAATTAAGCAAAGGCCAGTATGCTCCGTTGCATGCAAACGACTCATATACATAAGGCCCGTTTTCAAGACTTGCCGCCATTTGGGTATTGGCGATTACCACTGCCACATTGTCGAGCAGCATGGATACCACGCCGCCGATTGCACTTAAGACGTAAGAATTCCCAATGTTTTCGCACATCCAGCGCGTAAAGGTTTCCACGATGCCAGTTTCAACACATACGCCCCCCATCAGGGTAAGTCCGATATAAAACAGCAGAATCTGAATGTTTTCGTATTGCATCGCTACCGGAGAGTGGCGCATCACCATCTTTCCGCTGTGCATTATGCGTAGATTGAATATTTCGTTCAGCACCCATAGCAGAGACAGCACGCAAAGGGCCCCGACATAAGGCGGAAGCGATGTGATATTATGGAATGTAGGTATAAACCACAAACCGCCGATACTGACGAACACCAATACGCAGCGTTGCCATGTGCTTAAAGCCGAATCGTTGTCAATGGCGCATTCGAATGCCCTGGCAGGAAGACGCTCCGGCAGCAACCGGGAAAGCATAAAGGTGGTTGTGACGAGCATAAGCAGCGTAGGGGCAGCCATGACAAGGGAATAGGCCGACGGAGTGATATACCCTTTGGTCCACAGCGTAAGCCCCCCGGCATCGCCTATAACAGTAAGCGCCCCGCCGCAACACGATGCTATCACGACAGCCGAGCCGTAAATCATGCGCAACTTTGTTCCGCTTACGAATTTATGCATCACTACCAGCATAATTACCGTAGTGGAGAGGTTGTCGACGTTTGCCGAAATCAGGAAGGAAGTCAGCGCCAAAAACCACATAAGCTTGGAGGAACTGCGGGTATGCACTATTTTGCCGAGAAAGCTGAAACAGCCGTTGCCGTTGAGCACCTCCACAATGCCTATACTTGCAAGCAGAAAGAGTATCACTTCGCAAGCATCGCCGATGTATTTCGAAAAAACGTTTTTTGCGATAAACGCATTGAATGAGTTTCCTCCGGAAAGCCGGTAGAAAGCGAAATCCTCGGCATGCTCGGCATTCACATACCCTTCGCCTGTCAGCATATAAAGCAACCATGCAGCAACTCCGGCAAACACAGCCACTGCGGCTTTGTTGATATGGGTAAAGAATTCGGCAGCAATAAAAATATAACCGGTTATTACCAAAAAGAGAATTAATACGGTCATATTCTGATAAGTTTTGAGAAACTGCCTCCATTGCAAAGAGGCTTTGAGCGGCAAACGGGGCTCGAACCCGCGACCTTCGGCTTGGGAAGCCAACGCTCTGCCAACTGAGCTACTGCCGCGTTATCATGCGCATGCAAAGATAGTGCTTTATTTTAAAACTGCAATTCGCCAGCCGATTTTTCCAGCCGATTTTTAATGTCACTTGCCGCAGCTTCAACTGTTCCCGTCCAGGAACCTTTCGGTCAGGGCGCTGTACGAATCAATTCTTCTGTCGCGCAAAAAGGGCCACCAGCGCCGCACGTGTTCGGCATGCTGCAAGTCGATTTCCACGACAGCCTCGTCTTCCTCTTCCCTGCTGCACTCTGCAAGAAATTCCCCCTGTGGCCCGCAGACGAAGCTGCTTCCCCAGAAATCTATTCCGGACGTCGTGTGTGAAGGATCGTCTTCATGCCCGGTGCGGTTTACGGCTACAAGATACACGCCGTTGGCCACGGCATGCCCGCGCTGCACCGTAATCCATGCTTCGCGCTGCCGGGCCACTTCCTGCGGAGTATCGCCGCATGCCGCCCCTATAGCCGTGGGGTATATCAATATCTGCGCTCCCGCCAAAGTCATAAGCCGCGCTCCTTCCGGGTACCATTGGTCCCAGCATATCTGAACTCCCAGCTTTCCCAAAGAGGTGCTTATTGGGCGGAAGCCTATGTCACCGGGGGTGAAGTAGAACTTCTCATAGTAGCATGGGTCGTCGGGGATATGCATCTTGCGGTATTTTCCGGCTATGCTGCCGTCGGCTTCTATGACAACGGCCGTATTGTGATAAAGTCCTGGCGCACGCCTTTCAAACACGGTTGCCACAACAACGCATTTGCCGTTGCGCGCCGCCTCCGACAGCCTTTCCGTGGTAGGCCCGGGGATGGTTTCCGCCAAATCGAAGTTTTCCACATCTTCAGTCTGGCAAAAGTAGGGCCCGCTCTGCAGCTCGGGCAATACTACGAGTTGCGCACCTTGCGCAGCGAGCCTGCCGACGGCATCGCACAAGCGTTGTAAATTCTTTTCCCGGTGAACTGGGATTCGGGGCTGGACTATGCCCACTTTTATCTTTTTCATAAATTGTTTTTTTCAGGTTGGAATACACCCCAAGGCAATTGCATCGTTGAGCAATGGAGAGAACCGTGCTGCCGCAGCAATGGCGCAGACGGCACACACACTATCTCACGGTCCTGGAATATCTGCCCCAAAGCCCGGGCTGCCGCGGAATCGCATTCGGGCTGGCCATAGGAAGGCATAAGCACTGCATTGTTCATTACGAGATAATTGGCATAGGTTGCCGGAAGCCGCTCGGAAGTGTCGGTGTCGTATACAGGGCTCGGCAAAGGCAGCGGCACAAGCGTGTAGGGTTCCCCTTCCGCATTGCGAAACCCGCGCAGTTCCCGCTCCATAGCCTCCAAAGGCAGAAAATGTGAATCCTTGGGGTTGTCGCATTTCACGTAGGCTATTACATTGCCGGGGCACATGCGGGCAAGGGTATCGATATGGCCGTCGGTATCATCGCCCTCGAGGGAACCGTGGCTGAGCCACAGCACGCGGTCGGCGCCAAGCAGGTCATGAAGAGCCGCTTCCACGGCTTCGCGCGGCAGATTGTTGCGGTTCGGGGCCAGCAGACAACTTTCTGTCGTCAGGATTGTGCCCTTTCCGTCGGTTTCCACCGAGCCGCCCTCAAGAATGAAATGCTGCACATCGCGATAAACGCCGCGCAGTATATTGCCTTTGGCAAGCATGCCGTTCATGGCATTGTCGGCAGCGGCTTCAAACTTGCCGCCCCATCCGTTGAAACGGAAATCAAGAAGTTCAATGCCGTCGGGCGTTATCATTGAAAGGAAAGCCGTGTCGCGTGCCCAGGTGTCGTTGACGGGACATTCAAAGATTTCCATTGCCAGCTGCAAACGCGAAGGGATATATTTGCGAAGAACGCTTTCAACTTCACTGCGGCACGAAGTAACCACCAGCAGCGGTTGGCGGGAAGCTATTTCACAGGCGAGCCGCACATAGCAATGTGTTATCTCGCCGGGCATATAGTTCCACGGAGTGTCACTGGTAGGCCACACTATTACCACTGCACTTTGGCGATACCATTCCGGAGCAAAGAATCTGCCTCGGGAACAATAATCCTGGGAAGTGTCAGAATCCAAAAACAATTCCTTAACAGATGCATCGCAGTTGGGCTGGCGGTATTTATACAATAGCGACATGAATACAGAGTATCTTGCAGTAATGGGTATGCAAAACTACGAAAAAAAAGCAAACCGCAAAACTGCATTCTTGCAGCCTTGCGGTTACTACACTTATAAACGTATCAAATTATATTGAGCGCAAGAATTTGACAACGGCATCGCGGTCCTTCTTCTTAAGACTATAGAATTTGTATGCCGATTCGTAAGCATCACTTTCCTTGCTGTAGGCATGCCACATTATAGCTTCCACCTCGTTACGGGCGCGGCAGTCGTGCAGGCGGTCCTCGGCGCCGGTGTTTACGAGCGAAAGTCCACGGCCCCAAAGCGGTGTGGTGCGGCACCAGGAACCATGTATGTCGTTGGCCATATGCAGGCGATGCTGCAGCATATCCGTGTACGGGTATATTTTCTGGTTGGGGTATTTTGGCAACGGGCGCCCCGATATGGATGCCGGAGCCCAGTAGTTGTCGTCTCCCGTAGTCCATGAGGACCGGTGGCATGTGGCGCACCCCATCTCGTTGAAAAGCTTTTTGCCGCGCTGCACTTCACTGTCGTTAAGATTGCGCGCACGGGGTATTGCAAGTCCACGATGCCATACAAGGAAAGCATAGTAGTTGTCGTCGCTCATTTCGGGCTGGAAACAGTGCACGTCATTGTCGAACTGGTTGGTATTCGGCGAAAGCAAAGTGCGCAAAGCCGAAGCGATGCCTTCGTCGGTTCCGTCGGCATAATAAGGAGAATTCTTGTCAGCCTTAATAGCATTTATAACCGTTGAATTTCTTGACATTGCCTCGGCCCATGCATTGGTGGTGTAAAGCTTCGGGCGGTCGCTGCGCGTTACGTTGGTGATGTTCCAGATGGCATTTGCCCCAGGCCCGTCCTGAAGCGAAGCGCGCGTCAAGGCATACGTGAAACGCTTTATGGCTTTTGTGCCGTCGGCAAGCGAATACCACGCGCCGGAAGCCCAGTCGTTCTTGTCTTTGTCCCAGAATTTGGGATTCAGTTCCGCATATTTCGCTTCTGCGGCATACTGTGCCTTGAGGGAATCTTCGGGAATGGCATCAAGCAATCCCGTACCGATTACGCCGATTGTCGACTCCAGGCGCACTGCGATATTCGTAGGCTGGGGATAAGTGTTGAATGCATCTTCGGGGATTGTCACTTCGGGATAAATGAGTTCGAACGGCTCGTTGTTGTCGGCAAAATGCATCGGGAGCCCGCTGGGCATTGAAGTTACAGTTTTCCACGACATCGATATGCGGCTTTCGTCAACAGGCGGAAGGAACGGTTCTGAAGCAAGAGTCTGCGGCATGCCCGTCACTTCGGAGATGTAATCGCCGTCGTTGCTGTTGGCCCCGTCGGCAGGGTGATAGATGGCAAGGAGGTAGCCATTGCCGAAACCGGCAGTGTATGACTCCTGCCGTTTGCCGTGCCCGTATCCGGGATGGCAGTCAAGGCATGACTTGCGCACTGCTGCCGGGCCGTAACCGTTATACGGCGGTGTGGATGTATTGAAATTGCGTTCGAAGAAACCTTCGCCTTTTTTGAACAATGACGACAGTCCCATCTGTGTTGTGGCGGGAGTTTCGTCTTCGTAGCATTTTGCCACTACGTTGAGAGTCGTTCCCAGACGTCCTCCAGGATACCATTCGTCTTCGGAGAAATTGCCTACAGCTTTCCCGATGTATTCGGTGTCGCCCGCGGATGCTGCAGAACCCGAATTGTCGTCGTCGCTACACGACTGGAACGACAACGCGCCAAGCATCATGCTAACTGCTGCAGAAAAATTCAGCAGCAGCGTCTTCTGATATTTCATCTTTTTCTTCATTTATGTTTATACCACAGACTGTACCGGAGATTGATGTTTCTCCGATACAGCGTATTATAGATTTTCTGGGGACTTATTGTTTTGCAAACCAGTCAGCGGCATTGTTAAGGTCTTCGTCGAGAGTCTGTATTGCCTGCTGGGCTTTGCCTACAAGAGGATCGGTGATATTGTTCACGAATCCGCCCGACAGGGAGTTCTGGCAAGTTTCGAGAGCCGTGATTGCAGCAGCGACATCGCTTTCAAGCTTTTCAAGGCCACTGTAGTTGTGGTTCTTCATATAGCTTATCATCGACTTGCTTTCGTCGCGGTTTTCGGGACGGCCGCCATAGAGTGAATTCTTTATGCTGACAATGTTGCCTTTGAAGTCGATGAACGAGCGCTGGCTGTAAGGCGACTCAATATAGTTGGGGTCGGGCTCCTTGCCGTTTCCGTAAGGATTGCCGATTTTGGCATTGGCAACCTCATCGCATATGTTTTCGCATCCGGAGATGAGAATGGTAACCATGGTTTCTTCCACTGTGGCAAAAGTGCTCTTCAGCTTTCCTACTTCCAGCATGTTCTTGCCATATGAGAATCCGTTGCCCGTGACAGTGTAGGGAAGGCCGATTTCTTCAACACGGTCGACATGAGCCTGCGGTGCATCTTCGTTCCACGACACCTCAAGCTGCCAGCAACGGTCGCGCAAGTCACCGGCCACGGCTGTAGCATAGATGACTTCTTCCTTGCCGGTAACCTTATTCGGCAGAGAACTGAATGCCTCGTCTTTTTCATCTCCCAGAAGGTCGGCAACAGTGCGGTTGGCACCATTACGGAAGATGATAAACTCTATTCCGTGGAAACCGAGAAGTTCCTGTCCGAGGCTGTTGCCTGCAAACGAGATTGCCTCGTCGTCATCCCCGCTCATGCGGGCCATGTGCTGCTTGTTGGAAAGCTGCTCGGCAAGCGTGTTGAGCGCCAAAGGCCAGGTATCGATATGCGGGTCGATTCCGAAATCGGTTGCCGCGCCATAAAGAAAGGCTTCGCTTTCCTCGTAGTATCCGCGCGCCTTGATGAAGGTTTCGCAAATTTCGTCGATATCCTCCTGCTTGAGACTGGAAGGGTCGCTCACAAGCTTGGTCTTCACTGCATGCAGCTGGTCGTAGAGATTGCCGGTTTCCTGAGCAAGGAGTTTATAGGTGGTATAGACCGTGTTGTTCACATATTGCGTGAGCACCTGCTCCATCTCATTGTTTTTCTCTGTGCCGCTACCATTGTTGTTGTCGTCGCTGCTGCACGACGAAAGCGCCAAAGACATTGCTGCACCGCAAACAAGCATTGCGGGGATTTTTGCAAATTTGTTCATAATCGTAGTTTTATTGATTTGTTGTTGTTTACTTTCAGTTAAAGGAAGAACCCTTCATAGGCAACTCCCAGCGAAACCGAAGGTTCGTTGTTGTATTGCGAATGCATGAAACGCTTTGAATACTCTGCCTTAACTGCTATCTGCGGCAGCGGATAGTAGTTCAAGCCGAATGCCATGCGTATTTTCCGGGTATATTCGTATGGAGCCTGACTGGCAGCGGGGATATAGGAATTGTAGTATTCATAGTGCCCGAACACATAGAGTTTCTGGTCTCTGCTGCGCAGTTTTTCTATCTGCGAGAAAACATCGTAGCCAGCCTCGAAAGAAACAGCCAGGGCGTTTTTGCCCACAGGGGTTTTCTGGTAAGGAGCTTTGTTGGCAGCCAGATTCCGCTTTATGCTGCTTATTGTAGCCGCATTGCCCACATAACCGTAATCCACATTGCCGCGGGCTACGATATTATAGCGGTTGAATGTAAAGTCGAGCGCCCCGATAGCCACGTTTCCCTTCACATGGTCGTAGGTTTTGGTGTTGCCGTTTTGGTCTTCGCCCTCCAATTCATGCGGAAAAGAATTATGCATGGCCTTTCCGTAGTATCCGCTAAGCCCAATGCGCAATCCAGGAACTGTATAATTGTCAATACGCGCAACAAAACCGTATTTGTTCGCTACCTTAAACTCATAAGGCGAACCGGCACCTTTCTGCACCCAATTGTCACGGTTGAACATAAAAGCATCAAGACCTGCCACAACTTGCGCCTCGTATCTGAAATCACCGGAGCGGCCCCAAATGCTGATTCCCGTATCGTGCCAGGTGCAGGGCAATATCGTAGCTTCGCCTTCCGGACGATACACAGTGAAATAGTTCAGCGGTTCATGGTGGGCATTCGTGAGGCCTACAGGCACTACTATATGACCGGCCTTGACATTGAGTTCCGGCATAAAGGACTTTTGAACCCAAAACTGTTCAAGCTCAACTTCTCCGCCCTTTTCAATGTCCTGCTCCCATTCTCCGCCTTCACTGTATTCCTTTTCCTGCGAGACTCCCGTACCGGTATGCTCAAATTCTATTTCAGACGACATTGTCCATCCTTTGCCAAAATCATACCCAAGGTATATCACGGCATGGGGGATATCGAAACGCCCGTGCGAAGGGTCGTTCTTGTATTGTGCAGGACTTGTATAGCGGTAAACATTGTCGCTATAATAATTGCGTGAGTATGCCACCTCGCCATACCCTCCTACACTCAAACGGTTTCCCTTTACATGGTTCTGTACGCTGTCGGCAGCAGAATAATCCTGGGCTATAGCCGAAGGCACGAGTCCTCCAAGCATCAGTGCCGATGCCAATAATGATTTTCTGATTGTCTGTTTCATCCTCTTGATTTTTTCGGGTGCAAAATTATTGTCGCTTCAAAATCTTCACAATACCCATTTTAAGGTAAATGAAACCACCGGCAGGGCAGCCACCAGGCAAATTGCTGGTGCACAAGCAGTAGTTCGCCCCATTATACCCACAAGCCATGGGGCAAATACCCCGAAATAGTGAGCCCGCAGTGTGGATAATTGCTTAATTTTGCAACGAAATCATAGCCCCTAATTTATGCCAAGCATTTACTTTAACGAAGATGCGCCAATGTGGGACATCATACGCAGCGAACCTAAAATTCTTCAGGCCATGAGCCGTTTCTGCATCCCCCTGGGCGTTGGCGAACATTCCGTGAAGGAAGTTTGTGAAACCAACGGAGTGGATACCGGAACTTTTCTTGCCGTTGCCAATTTCATAAAATACGGTGAAGGATGCGCCGAACTTTTCGTCGACAGGATAAAAGTCCCTGCCCTGATGGATTATCTGCGAAATGCCCACGACTATTTTCTGAACTTCCAGTTCCCCAAAATCCGCCGGAAACTGATTGAGGCCGTAGACTGCTCGGAAAAGAACGAAGTGGCCTTCCTTATACTGCAGTTTTACGATGCCTACACTTCCGAGGTAAGGAAACACATGCAATTCGAAAACAACAGAATATTCTCGTATGTAAAGCAGCAGCTGGACGGCGAAAACGCTGCCGGCGGCGCAGCTTCACCGAAAGAACTGGAGCTTTATCTGCGCGGGCACGACGCCATAGAGTCGAAACTGAAAGAGCTGAAAAACCTGCTTGTGAAATACGGAGTTCCGGCAGCGAACGTGAGTTTCCTGAACGATGTGGTTTTCAATATCTATACATGTGAAGACGACCTCACGACGCATTGCGCCGTAGAAAACAAGCTTTTCATCCCAGCTGTAAGCAAACTGGAATCAAGAAATGAACTTGCAGGGCACAATGAAGCCACCCCACGCGACGAAAGGGAAAAAGAAGAGCTTAGTGCACGCGAGCGCGAAGTGCTGGCGTGCGCCGTGAAAGGCATGACCAACAAGGAAATTGCCAATTCGCTGTTCATATCGATAAACACCGTGCTCACACACCGCAAGAACATCTCGCGGAAACTGAACATTCATTCCATTTCGGGCCTCACCATTTACGCTATCGTCAATAAGCTGGTTAATCTCGATGAAGTAAAGACCAAACCGGCAAAACGCAATATGCAGAAATCTTAAGCAACTTTTTTCTACTGCAAAGCACATGATTGGCGGCAATGCTACAATTTCCGACAACCCTTTTTGCAGGAAAAAGGCTCAAACAGTCCCGACTGGTTCAAAAAAATGCCACCGAAGAGGCTTCGTTTTTAAAAAAAGCTCTATCTTTGCACCCGAAACAAGGAAAGATGCCAGAGTGATCGAATGGGGCGGACTCGAAATCCGCTGTACGGCTTGTTCGTACCGGGGGTTTGAATCCCTCTCTTTCCGCAAAAGAATACGGAACTTTCCTAATAGGAGAGTTCCGTATTTC
>CAZDOH010000049.1:0-18224 GCA_964507005.1 uncultured Prevotella sp.
TATGTATATTATATATAATAATAATATATATACATCAGTATATACATCCCCCCCCTCGAACAAGCAAAACCGCGGAAAAACAATTTTGATTTTTTGATATTTTGATATTTTAGCGCCCTGCCACACCGCGGCGTTGCCTCTGTGTAATAAGAGAGGGTGTGGCACTAAAAAACTAAAAAACTAATTATCTTTTTTCCGAAGTTTTTGGGGGCGGGGCGTTTTTTGGCTATTCATACTACTGAGTATTAGTATACTAAGTATATATATTATATATAATAATAATATATATTCATCAGTAATATATACACACACTCGAGCAAGTGAAAATCGCGAAAAACTATTTTAATTATTTTGATATTTTGATGGTCGAACGCCACACCGCGGCGGTTGCTTACGTGCGCTTCGCGATGGAATAATTGCGGCAATAATCCCCACGCCCTGCGCAAGAAGTCATCCCCCTGCGCCGGGAAAAATTGCCCTTTGCGCATACATTCCCGCGCCATGCCCGCAGCGCAAGATGCTCGAGCCGCGCATGTGCCATAATATAGGCTGCGCTCGGCATACTTGAAACAAGTTTCAGTCTGCACTCGCTTGCACTATATTTCACCCCCTTCGGGGATGCATAACCGCTGACATGTATCGGTATGACAATTCATCCCTGTCTGCAAGTTCCGTATCTATGAGCGGCCATGAGGTCTCCGAAGGAGGCCAACAAGCATAACCTAGGGTGACCAACGGGAACCCTAGGAGAGCGAAGAATAACAAACTTTCGTCCTCGGAGAGGGCGAACATCGGCGGCCTTGATGTCTTCGTGGGGTGGGGTGCTAAAAAACTAAAATACTAATTATTATTTTTCGCAGTTTTCCACGGATGCTTCACGGCATTGTGTGCCGCCTGGCGGCATGTCGCGGCCATGCGGCTGTCCATTCCGGCGGGGGCGTAGGTGCAGCCCGTGACATTGCGGCCCGTAAGCGCTTCGAACCATGTGCATGCGGCGGTGTATCGCCCGTGCACGAAGTTGAGGTGGAAGCCGTCGCGGTTCATGTTGTCGCCGATATACGTCTGCCGCGCATTCTGTATGGCAGTTCCCGACGGCACAACGCGGTTCAGCTTATGCCGTTTCACGGCGCTGCGGGCAGCGCTGCATATCATGCTGTACATCTTCTGCTGGTCGCGGCCGTAGTTGGGGAACTCCCCGTGGTCGGAATTTTTGGCATAGGCCCATGTCTGGTGCCAGATTATCTTGCTTTTCGGTGCAGCCCGATGCAGGTATTGCACGAGGTTTGTGAGCCAGGGTTCGTAGGATTTATCCACCCCCGACACGCCGCTTGCCTGCTGCAGGCTTATGTAGTCCCACTCCTCGTCGGCTACGGCGGTTGAGATTTTCACGTTGTCGGTCTGTACGTATGCGGCATTTCCCTTTATCTTGCGGTATCGGTAGGCCGGGGCGTCGTTTTCCACGTTGTTCCAGTGGCGTTGCAGCGGGCATCCGCCGATGTAGAGGTTGCCTATCACGAAGTCAACGCCGGCATCCTGGCCAAGTTCGTAGAGATATTGCTCTACGGCATCTTCTGAAAAGCTGTTGCCGATGGCGAGCACGCGTATGGTGCGCGCTGCGGCGCCTAGCGTAAATGCAAAGATGGCTGCAATGACAAGTGTAATGCGGAGTTTCATCGGTGTTGGGGTGATAGGTTGTTGTGGATGTTCGGGGCGGAGTTAAAGCAGCAGGTCGGGGCGCAGGCGCTTTGTGCGTTCCATTGACTGTTCCAGCTCCCATTGCTTTATTTTGGCATCATGGCCGCTGAGCAGCACGTCGGGCACGCGCCATCCCTTGTAGTCGGCAGGGCGGGTGTAGACGGGTGCCGCCAGCAGGTTGTCCTGGAACGAGTCGCTCAGTGCGCTCTGCTCGTCGCTGAGCACCCCCGGCACGAGGCGTGTGATGGCGTCGGCCATTGCGGCGGCGGCTATCTCGCCTCCCGTAAGCACGAAATCGCCGAGGCTCACCTCGCGGGTGATAAGGTGTTCGCGCACGCGGTAGTCCACGCCCTTGTAGTGTCCGCAGAGAATTATGATGTTCTGGAGCATTGACATTGAGTTTGCCATTTTCTGGTCAAACTGCTCGCCGTCGGGAGTGGTGAAGATTACCTCGTCGTAGTGCCTTTCGCTTTTCAGTTTCGAGATGCAGGCATCGATGGGCTGGCACTGCATCACCATTCCGGCAAACCCTCCGAAGGGATAGTCGTCAACGCGGCGGTGCTTGTCGGTGGTATAGTCGCGCAGGTTGTGCACATGTATTTCGACGAGCCCTTTCTTCTGTGCCCTTGCGAGAATCGAGACGTTGACAAACGGCTCGAGCATTTCGGGGAGTACGGTTATTATGTCAATTCTCATTCCGTTTCCGTGTTTTGCTTTTGGGTGATGCAGTTGTAATGCTTTTATTTGAATTCGATGTTTTTCACGTTCGGTCCGAGCTTAACGTGGCTGTTGCCTTGCGAGCTGACTTTTGCGCCTTCGATGGTGACGTTGTCGAGCGTCACTCCGTCGATGGTCTTCGAGGGGGTGCCTTCCTTGTCCCATCCGTAGATGTAAATCTGGTTGGCGATGTTGCTGCCGCTGGAAGCATACGACTTGACGTTCTGGTATTTCAGGTTTTCGATGCCTCCGGGCGTTGACTGGTCGCCTTTCAGTGCGCCGAACCAGAACGAAGGCTGGAATCCTGCGGCGATGAGGCGTTCGCAGTGGTATACGTCAATGTTTTCGTACGAAATGTTGCGGAAGTATGTGCCGTGAATGCAGCATATTGTCATGGCGGCACGCTCGTCGAGCATTTCGTGGTAGTCGGGGTCGTCGTAGCTGAACAGGATGCTGCTGTTCATGAAGCGTATGTTTTCGTAGAGGCAGCAGTGGTTCTCGGCTCCGATGCCCATGGCGCAGTTGCAGTCGTTCCACAGCTGCATGCCGCAGAACGTGATGTTGCGGGTGGGCGGACAATCGGCAGGCTTGTCGCTCGAGAGTCCCTTTATTGCTATGGCATCATCGTTGGCGCGGATGAAGGTGTTGAGGAATGCGCATTGCTGACAGTTTACAACATCGAGCCCGTCGGTGGAAGCGTATCGCGTGGAAAGAATCTTGACGCCCTTGAATTCCACGTTCTGGCAATGGTTGATTACCACCTGCCACACACTGGGACGGTGGCAGTGGAACAGCACGCCTTCAACGTCGGCGCCCTTGCAGTCGTTGGCTTCGAAAATCACACGGGCCCTGTTGGTGTCGTTGAACACCATTCCGCGGCCGCACACTTTGGTGCCCTTTTCCGTGCCCCACAAGCCGATCCGCCCGTAAAGCACCGCGCCGCCGGCGATATATACTTTCCAGCCGTTGTCGAGCACCAGCATGTCTTTGCCCAGCACCTTCTGCAGGTCGTAGTATCCGGGGCCGAAGTAATAGACCTTCTCTTTCTCGAATTTGTGGAAGCCGTTGCGGTCGGGAACTTGCGGGGCGTTGAGGTCCACGCTGTTGCAGAAGAGGTGAAGCGCGTCTTTCTTGGGCTCTCCGTTTACGACAACCGTAATGTTCTGGTCTGCGCGCGCTGTCTTTATTTCCAGTGTGCGTGCCCCGGTTTTCTTCACGGAAATCAAGTCGAGACTTTTTATGGGAAGAATTTCGTAGCTGTTGATTTTGTCGGCGTATGTGATGCGGATGGTTATGGCTTTGCCGTTGCGGAATTCAAAGCTGCCGAAGCTTACGAGGCCTCCCCAGTGGCTGCGGTCGTTGTAGAGCCCCACTTTCCGCCCGTTTACGCTTACCGCGAAGCGGTTGCTGCCTTCCATCGGGAATTCCTTTATGGTGGCGTGGGTGATGAGCGAACTGTCGGGGGCAGTGTAGTTCTCTCCGCTGGCGAATGAGTCGCGCGCGGACGCGGAAATGCCGGTTGTGGATGCGAAAAACGCGAGTGCCGCAAGTATCAGGAGTTTCGGGCTGTTCATAAAGTTGAAAAGTTTTTGGGTTATTGTCTAAGTTATTGTCTGAACTGCAAATTTAATTTTTCCTTTTAAAACCGAAGCCGTTTTGCAGGGCTGCATTATGTTTTTTCTATCTTTGCATAATAATAATGAGACGAAAAACGAGAAGAAAAATGAGATATTATATGAAGAAAAACAAATTTGCACTGGCCTTTGCCCAGACCTTTGCACTAGTATGCGTTTTGGTGTCGTGCAGCAGCGAAGGCGGCGGCAGCGAAGGCAAGACTTCCGAAAAGACAAAGACGCAATATGTGAAGGTGACTCCGAAACTTTCCGAAAACTCCACGCACGTGTTTTCCGCGGGCGATGTCATGTATGTGTGCAATCCCGATGTGGGCGAAAAGGGCGCAGTGTCGGTGCTTGCCTACGATGAAGCTTCCGGGCAGTTCAGCGGCAACCTGCAGTATGCCGAAACTACTGACAATGTGCGGGCTTTCGTGAAATATGCAGGCAGCGCGAAGGTGACTGTCGACACGGCGGCGCGCGCGGTGGTCATAGACTATTCCGCCCAAAACGGCACTCCCCGCGATGCGCAGTCGAGAGACCTGGCTTTCAATGTCTCGGCTGCCGCTGCCGACTTCCTGAATGCCTCCCAGCCGCTGCGGCTTTATGGCGCATCGGCGTTCCTGCGCGTCACCGCAGCTTCGGGAACCGACGTCAAGGCCTTCCGCCTTACTTCTGCCGGTACCGATGTCGTTACGAAAACATCGCCGGTGGTCCATCCCGTAGTCTTTGCGTCAACCGAAAGGATTTCAATGCAGAACGGCACGTATTTCCCCGACGAAGTGAAGAAAATCACGGCTTCACCGCTGGCGGGCGGCGATACCTATATTGCCTTTTTTGCCTACAGTGTAGCAGACCCCGTACTTGAAAGCGATGTGGCATTGCCATCCGGCATCAATGTTACGCAGAACACCCGCCTGTACGCCGGTTCTGCGGGTGAAGACGCCGTGTATGAAACTTTCGAAAGCGGAAAGACATATACGGCGGCTGTTGACGCTACGGTCAAGGCCGGCACTTTCCTTTGCGATGCCCAGTTCAATGTAAAGGCAATAGTCTACGATACCGACAACATTGATTGCGGCGGATACCGCACCGCCCGTGCCATGTCGGTAACCGATGCTGCCGGCACTGCCAGCTGGTGCACTGCTGCCGTGCTCCCCAGTTCGGCTTCGAAATACCTCACATCCGATGCCGCTTCCGACCTTCGCGGCTACGAACTTTCGGAATACCTTTACGGCAATGCAGCGTATACGGCGGTAAACCGGGCTGCTGCATCAAACGACGTGCTGCGCGGATGCTCGGCGTGGTATTTGCCGTCGGCGGGAGAGTGGATGAAGTTCTGGAACAATCTCGGCGGACTGAAAAACGTGAACAAAATGCTGAAACAGATAGGGGTTGCCCAGATAAGTGGAGTGAAATACTGGACGTCGTCGCTGCGCTCGCTCACCGAACCGTATGCAGTGATTGAGTCATCGGGCGCTATTGCTCCCGTTGTCCAGCCCATGCAGTCGGCTTGCAGTATAAGGGCATCCATACTGTTCTGATTGAAGTCCGGCAGATGCAAAATCACTGCAGTTCATTGCCGAAGAACTAATTTATCGTAACTTTGCACAAAACAACTCCCCGCAACCACTATGGAACAGAAACCGACGCAACCCAGTGCCTTCCGCCAGACAAATGCATTTGCCATGAACTATGCATTGCCTTTCGGCGCGCTGTGGATAGCCGGGCTCATGTGTTTTGTGCATTCCCTGCAGCTCCCGCTTCTGCAGCTGGTGTTTATGGCAATATTCGTGTCTACGCCGGTTTGGGGCTATGTGCTGCTTTGCCGTTTTCGCGACAGGGTGTGCGGGGGAGTCATCAATTTCACAAGGAGCTACCTCTTTTCGCTTCTTGTCTATTTCTATGCTTCGCTGCTGCTGGCTGCCGCATGCTACGTTTGGTTCCAGTTCTTCGACCACGGCGCCTTCGTGGACGGCTATCTGTCTATGCTCGATTCGCCCGAAGTGCGTGCCGCTTTCAAAGAGCAAAGCGTGAAACAGATGACAGGCGGAACCGGGCTTGAAGAAATGCGCGCCGTGCTGCAGCAGATGCAGATGGCTTCGCCTGTGGCGTATGCCGCAAATATCCTCGACCTTAATATTTTCCTGGGACTTGTGCTGTCGTTGCCGGCATCTCTGCTGGCTGCACGGCGCACAGCCAAAAACAAACTGCAATAAATGGATATATCGCTGGTAATCCCCCTCTACAACGAAGACGAGAGTCTGGGGGAACTCTACAAATGGATACGCAGGGTGGTTGACGCCAACCGTCTCACCTACGAAGTGATATTCGTGAGCGACGGCAGCACCGACCGCTCGTGGGAAGTGATCGAGTCGCTTGCCGCCGCCGACAGCAATGTTCACGGCATCAAGTTCCGCCGCAACTACGGCAAGAGCGCCGCCCTCTACTGCGGCTTCCGCAAGGCGCAGGGCGACGTGGTGATTACCATGGATGCCGACCTGCAGGATTCCCCCGACGAAATCCCCGAGCTGAGGCGCATGATTGTGGAAGACGGTTACGACCTTGTGTCGGGCTACAAGAAGAAACGCTACGACCCGCTGTCGAAGACTATCCCTACTAAGCTTTTCAACGCTACGGCACGCAAGGTAAGCGGCATACCCAATCTCCACGACTTCAACTGCGGGCTCAAGGCTTATCGCCGCGATGTGGTGAAAAACATTGAGGTCTACGGCGAGATGCACCGCTATATTCCCTATCTGGCAAAAAACGCAGGCTTCGACAAAATCGGAGAAAAGGTGGTGCACCATCAGGCACGCAAGTTCGGGCATACCAAATTCGGCGGGCTCAACCGCTTTTTCAACGGATATCTTGACCTTTTGAGCCTGTGGTTCCTCACAAGTTTCGGGCGCAAGCCCATGCATGTGTTCGGATTCCTCGGTTCGCTGATGTTTTTCATAGGTTTCGTGGCCATCGTGATCGTCGGGGCCAACAAGCTCTATGCGCTTGCCAACGGCATCCCCGCCCATCTCGTCACCGACTCCCCGTATTTCTATATAGCCCTTACGATGATGCTGCTGGGCACGCAGCTTTTTCTTGCAGGTTTCCTGGGAGAGCTCGTGAGCCGCAATGCATCGCAACGCAACGATTATAAAATTGAAAACGAATTCTAAAGCCGGCCCGCGCGGCATACGGAAACTGCCCGGCATACGGAAACTGCGCGGCGCGGCGCATGCCCTGTTGCTGGCAGCGGTGCTCTCGTCGTGCAGCAACATCGACTGCCCGCTCAGCAATACGGTGACGGTGAAATACGTTTTCTACAATTCCGCAACCGGCAGCGCGCAGGTGCTGAAGGATACCCTGAGCGTTACGGCAGCCGGCACCGATACGGTGCTCTACAATCTCGGGGTGAACCTCAGCGAGCTGCAACTGCCGATGAGCTACCGCCTCAGCGCCGACACCCTGCTTTTCCACGTGTCTTCCCTCGGAGCAAAACGCACCGATACCCTTGTCGTTGCCCACACCAACGAAGCGCATTTCGAGTCGGTGGACTGCAGCCCGGCAATGTTCCATACCATTACGTCGGCGAATGTCGGGAAGGGTAGTACGGCGGCAGGTTTGACGCGAATCGACAGCGTGTGTGTAAACAATTCAAAAGTCAGCTATGACATTGTCGAGAACATTAAAGTTTACGTTACTGCTCCTTAGTGTGGCGTTGCCCCTTTACGGCTGGGCACAGAACGATTCCACGCAGCTGCAGCCGGCAAAGGTGCGCGGCGTGCAGTATGCCGCGCCTTCGGTTGTCGCATCCGATGCCGGGCAGCTTCCGTTTTTGGCAGGGTTCTCGGTGTCGGGAAACCTTGCAGGGGCGTTGCTGAGCGTGGTGTCGTCGTACGGGGAACTCGAAGGGGCATTGCGCGCCAATATCAAGGGGACTTACTTCCCCATAGTCGAGGCGGGAATAGGCTTGAGCGACCATACCGACGAGGCCACAAGTTTGCACTACAAGACAAGTTCCCCCTTTTTCCGCGTCGGGCTGGACTACAATATCCTGGCCGACAAATCTTCCCCCAACAGAGTCTTTGGCGGCGCAAGGCTTGCCTATTCGCCCGTTACTTACGACATAAGCGGTCCGGATCTTGTTGACCCTTACTGGCATACGTCAACTCCCTACGACTTCAAGTCGCTGAAGGGAAATACGGCGTGGCTGGAACTTGTGTTCGGCGTTGAAACAAAAATATGGAGCATATTCCACCTCGGGTGGAGCGTGAGATACAAAAACCGCATTTCCGGCAAAGGCGACAGCGTGGGGCAACCGTGGTATGTGCCCGGATTCGGCAAAAACGGAACAACGGCAATAGGAGGAACGTTCAACCTGATTTTCGACATATAGAAATTTCGATATACAGACAATGGGAATATTGGAGAGTATACTGCTTTCGCTGGCACTGGCAATGGACTGTTTCAGCATAGCCTTTGCGTGCGGAATCATCGAGAAGCGTTTCCATGCTTCGCAGGCGTTTGTCATGGCGTTGCTGTTTGGCGCGTTCCAGGGCCTGATGCCGCTGATAGGGTGGGGCGTAGCCGGCATATTCTACAGGTATATCGAGAGTTTCGCCCCGTTTGTTTCGTTTGCCTTGCTGGCCTTCGTGGGGGGAAAGATGGCGTGGGAAAGCCTGCACCCCGAAGACGGCAAGTCGTTTAACCCCGGCAGTATCGCTACGCTGCTGTATCTGGCAGTGGTTACCAGCATCGATGCAATGGCCATCGGGGTAACATTCACGTGCGGGGGGCTTGAGACTGTTTCGCAGGTTGCCGTGCCTCTGGCTATCATCGCTGCCGGAAGTTTTGTGCTTGCCCTGGCGGGCAAGTACATCGGCGCTGTGGCAGGAAGGCGCTTCAGCTTCAATGCCGAACTTTTCGGCGGCATCATACTGATTCTTCTGGGTGTGAAAGCCCTTGTTCTAGGATAAATACCATTAGTGATGAAAAGCAGACACACGCTTGCGGCATTTTCCGCCTTTGCAACAATTGCACTGGCAGTGGGAGTCTTTTCCCTGGTGCGGTGCGGCGCAGGCAGTTATATTGCCGACGAGGGGCAGGTGTTTGGCACTTTCTACCATATCAAATACGAGTATCCGCGCAGCCTGCAGCCCGAAATCGAAAAGCGGATGGCAGCGGTTGACGCCTCGCTTTCGCCTTTCAATGCAAAAAGCATTATAACGGCAGTGAACAACAACCGTGATGTGAGGGTGGACTCCATGTTCCGCACTGTGTTCGGCATCGCCCGGGAAGTGTCGGCCGAGACAGGAGGCGCTTTCGATATCACCGTTGCGCCGCTTGTCAATTTGTGGGGATTCGGGTTCTCGCATAAAGACAGCGTTTCAGACGAGCGGGTGGCGCAGTTGTTGCGCACCGTGGGATACCGCGGTGTGGAACTGTCGCCCGGCGGGAGAGTGATGAAGCGCAATCCGGCCACACAGCTCGACTGCAGCGCCATTGCCAAAGGCTATGCCTGCGATGTGGTGGCTTCGCTTTTCGGCAGTCTAGGCATCGACAACTATCTCATTGAAATAGGCGGCGAAATAGTGGCGCGCGGAGTAAACGAAAAGAAAGCCCCGTGGAGCGTGGGCATCAACCGCCCCGACGACGACAGCACTTCCGCTTCCGTTTCCGCTGCCGGCATGGCTGCAGTGCTGCGGCTCACCGACTGCGCGGTGGCTACAAGCGGCAACTACCGCCGCTTCTATTACCGCAACGGTAGGCGCTATGCCCACACCATCGACCCGCGCACGGGATACCCCGTGCAGCACACGCTTTTGTCGTCCACGGTGATAGCGCCCGATTGTGCCACTGCCGATGCCTACGCCACGGCATTCATGGTGCTGGGCATCGATTCTGCAAGACAAGTGCTGAAGCGGCATCCCGAGCTCAATGCCTGTTTTATATATTCCGACCATAAGGGCGAATATGCCGTGTGGGCCACGCCCGGGGTTGCGAAGTTCATGGATTCCGGCAAAACCCCACGGAAATGAAGCACCTGAGTTACGAACAGCTGGCATCGATACCGCTTTTCCTGGGAATCGACGGCTTGACGCTGGCCGGCATCTGCGAAGCGGCGGGGCAGGCTGTCGTTACTGTGCGCCGGGGCACGGCAGCGATAGAAGCGGGCGAGCAATGCCGCTCGCTGTTCTTTTTGCTGGAAGGGGAACTGGAAGCTGCCACAACATTCTGCGGCGGCCGCTTTGCCTTGCGCGAAACGGTGAAGGCCCCCGCCGTGGTTGAACCGCAATGCCTTTTCGGGCTTCACACCACCTACACGCGTACTTATACTGCCGCCGCGGGTAACTGCGTTTGCCTGCGCCTGCCGAAAACGCTGGTGGTAAACCGTATGATGGTAAACGAAGTGTTCCGCTTCAATTTCGTCAATATGCTCAGCTCGCGGGCACAGGAAACGGAAAACCGCATGCGAGGCAGCAACGCTTCCACTCCCGAAGGACGGATGACAGCATTGTTTGCACGGCAGATGCTGCGCACCGTGGGGGCGAAAACGCTGAAGTGCCGGATGGTGGACCTTGCCGAGGTGATAGGCGAAACGCGCCTGAATGTCTCGCGCATGCTTCATGCGCTCGAAAGCAAGGGCCTGCTTGCGGTGGTGCGGGGCGGTATGGTAATCCCCGCTTTTGAAAGACTGATGGCCGACGTGATGTGAAAAGCCCTGGGGCGCATTTGATTTGCCCCAGCATAGCGTTTTTCTTCTGTGTGCACAGAAGAAAAATTCTCTGCGTACAGAAGAATAACGCTATACGCTTGGCGTCAGGCAAAGAGTATCCGCACGGCTTTACAGGCTCCTGCGCAGTACGTCTATAACGTCTTCGCGCGACAGCACCGCATATCCGGTGGTGTTTATGGGGCAGGCGTCGGCAATGCCTTCAAGCTGCGAACTGTCGGCGCCGCAGTCGGTGATGTTCATCGCAAGTCCCAGTTCGCGCATCCATTGTTCCATGCGCTCAAGCCCTTCCATTGCTACAGCCTTCCCGCTTTTTCCTTTGGCATCAACATTCCATACATTGACGGCAAGGCGGCTGAATTTGGCTACTGCGTCCTCGCTCCTGTCAATAAGAAGCCTGTAGTACGCTCCGCTCACGGCTGCCAGCGTGTGTCCGTGCGTGGCATCGGTGTAGGCCGCCACGGCTTGCCCCAGCATGTGAACCATCCAGTCGCCGGGCTTCGCGCTGCGTATAAGTCCGTTGAGCGCCCACGTGGCAGTCCACATTATGTTGCTCCGCGCCTCGTAGTCGCGGGGATTGGCCAGCACCCGGCGCGAACTTGCTATAAGCCCGCGCATCAGTCCTTCGGCAATATAGTCGGAAGTGTTGTCGTCGGTGCCCGAGAGATATTGCTCAAGTATGTGCGACATTATGTCGTAGATTCCGGCCACGGTCTGGCGCCGGGGCACGGTATAAGTATATTCGGGATTGAGCACGGTGAAGTCGGGGTTGCGGAAATAGTAGAACTTCTTGCGGTTTTCGCTGTGCTTCGACACTACCGAGCCGCTGTTCATCTCCGAGCCGGTGCCGGCCATCGTAAGCACGCAGCCCACGGGTATCCAGCGGCATGTCATGGGCCCGAAGTTGTTGAAGTAGTACTCCCATGGGTCGGCTTCGCAATAGGCCGAACCGGCAATGGCTTTGCTGCAGTCGCACACCGAGCCTCCTCCCACGGCAAGCACGAGGTCTACGTTCCCGCTGCGGGCAATGGCTGTGCCTTCCATTACCTTTTCGATTGTAGGGTTGGGCGTTACTCCCGAAAGTTCCAGCACCTGCTTCCCGGCCTTGTCGAGTTGCTGGAGCACTGCGTCGTAAATGCCGTTGCGCTTAATCGACCCACCGCCGTAGACGAGCAATACCTTGGGCCCGTAATTGCCGAGCTGGGTGCTGAGATTGTCGAGGGCCTTGTTGCCGAAATACAGTTTTGTGGGATTGTGGAATACGAAATTTCCTAGCATGATGATTTGGTTTTATGTTGTTGATGATGCAAAAATAGCTATAGCTTTCCAAACAGCGCCGACGGGAATTACCGGTGTTTTTATCAAAATCACTGATTTGCTTTCGTGAGAAAGGGCGAAATGGCTAACTTTGCCCGTAAACCCATAAAACCAGAAATGAACGAGCAAGAGAGGATAATGCAACTGAGGCGCGAGCTCCACCGCCACAACTGCCTTTACTATATAGACAATGCCCCCGAGATTTCCGATATGGAGTTCGACGCAATGATGCGCGAACTTACAGAGCTTGAGGCGCGCAATCCGCAGCTTTACGACGCCAATTCGCCAACGCAGCGCGTGGGCAGCGACTTGGCCCAGGATTTCGTACAGGTGCCCCACCGCTATCCCATGCTTTCGCTTGCCAATACCTACAACCGCGACGATGTGGCTGCTTTCTACAACCGCGTGCGCGAAGGGCTCGGGGACCGGAAGTTCGGCATTTGCTGCGAGCTGAAGTTCGACGGCTTGTCAATTTCGCTCACCTACGAGCACGGAAAGCTTGTGCGCGCGGTGACGCGCGGCGACGGCGAACGCGGCGACGACGTTACGGCAAATGTGCGCACCATACGCAGCATTCCGCTGCAGCTTGCCCCCGGCGACTGGCCCGATGAGTTTGAAATACGTGGGGAGGTGCTTATGCCGTGGGAAAGTTTCACGAAACTCAACACCGAGCGCGAAGCCGCCGAAGAACCTCTGTTTGCCAATCCGAGGAATGCCGCATCGGGCACGCTCAAGAGCAAAAGTTCGGCCGTAGTGGCCAAACGCGGGCTTGACGCCTATCTGTATTACCTTCTTGGCGACAATCTGCCCTGCGACACCCATTACGGCAACCTTCGCAAAGCTGCATCGTGGGGGTTCAAGGTGTCGGATGCCATGAAAGTGGCCGACAGCCTCGACGAAGTGTTTTCCTATATTGAGTATTGGGACGGGCCGCGCCGCGCCCTGCCCGTGGCTACCGACGGAATTGTGCTCAAGGTAAACGATATAGCCCAGCAGCAGCAACTTGGATATACATCGAAGACTCCGCGCTGGGCCATTGCCTACAAGTTCCAGGCCGAAAGGGCGCGTACGCGCTTGCTGAGCGTGGATTTCCAGGTGGGGCGTACCGGCGCCGTTACGCCGGTGGCCAATATGGAGCCCGTGCTGCTTGCGGGAACCGTGGTGAAGCGCGCTTCTCTTCACAATGAAGATATAATCGCCCGGCTTAACCTGTGCGAGGGCGATTACGTGTACGTCGAGAAAGCTGGCGAGATAATTCCGCAGATAACCGGGGTGGACAGCGCCAGCCGCAGTGCGGAAGGGAAACCCGTGAAATTTATCAGCCGTTGCCCCGAATGCGGTGCGCCGCTTGTGCGCTACAGCGGCGAGGCGGCATGGTATTGCACCAACACTTCATCGTGCCCGCCGCAGATACGCGGGCGCATCGAGCATTTCATAAGCCGTGATGCCATGAATATCGATTCGGTGGGCCCTGAAACGGTTGACGGCTTTTTGAAGCGCGGTCTCATAGCCGATGCTGCCGACCTTTACAGTCTGAAAGTCTCGGATTTGTGCGGCCATGGCAGCTCGCGCGAGAAATCGGCCCGCAAAATCATCAAGGGCATCGACGACAGCCGCAATGTGCCGTTCGAGAGGGTGCTTTATGCGCTTGGCATAAGGTTCGTAGGCAAGGTTTCGGCCCGCAATATAGCCTTTGCTCTCAAGGATATCGATGCCGTGGCCGGCGCTGATGCCGAACAACTGGCGGAAATCAACGGAGTGGGCGAGGTGATAGCGCAAAGCGTGAAACAGTATTTTGCCGAGCCCAAGAACCGGAGCTTCGTCGAGAGGCTGCGGGCGGCAGGCCTGAAGATGAGCGTTGAAACAAGCGGAGAATCAGAAGGAACAGCCCTTTCGGGCATGGCAATAGTCATCAGCGGGGTGTTCAGCCGTCATTCGCGCGAAGAATACAAGAAGATTATCGAGCAGCAGGGCGGGCGAAACGTGACGTCGATTTCCGCAAAGACTTCGTTTGTGCTTGCAGGCGAGAATATGGGCCCGGCGAAACTTGAAAAGGCTTCGAAACTTGGCGTGAGAATTGTAGGCGAAGACGAATTCCTTGAAATGCTGGAGGGTGGCAATGAATAATGCAATATTTACGATTCTGCTTTTGCTGCTGAGCAACGTGTTCATGACTTTTGCGTGGTATGGGCATCTTAAGTTACAGCAGACCGGTGTGAGCAGCCACTGGCCGCTGCTGCTGGTCATCGTGTTTTCGTGGGGCATAGCCTTTTTCGAATACTGTTGCCAGGTTCCTGCCAACCGTATAGGCTTTTCCGGCAACGGCGGCCCCTTCTCGTTGGTGCAGCTGAAGGTGATACAGGAATGCATCAGCCTCATGGTGTTTGCCGTTGTGGCAAATATTCTGTTTCAGGGGCAAAGCCTTCATTGGAACCACTTCGCGGCTTTCCTGTGCATAATCGCTGCGGTATATTTTGTGTTCATGAAATAGTTTTGTTATGGCAAGAAGAATTGCAGGAATATTGTTGGCGCTGCTTGTTGCGCTTCCCGCCGTGCCGCGGGCTTCGGCCGGGCAACGCGAAGACGTGGTGCGCATAGGGTGGCAGTGGCGCGAGCGTAAACTCGTTTGCCGCGGGGCGTATGCCCGTGTGCGCCGTCTTGCCGACGGCAGTCTGGCACTGGTATACGGAGCGTCCAGAAACGTTTATATCGCCAAGTCTGTCGATGGCGGCAAAACCTGGGGCAAGAGCATCCTTGTGGCAACTGACGCGCAGGGGAAATACGACTATACCAATTCCGAACTTGCGCAGCTTGCCGGCGGGCGTTTGGTGTACTCGTGGAATGCCCGGCCTTTGAAAGATACGAATTTGCCCTACAAGATAATGCTTTCAGTCTCCGACGACGGCGGGAAAACGTGGGGCGGGCAGAAGACAATATACACGGCCGGCACAGATTTCCACGACGGCTGTTGGGAACCTTATGTCATGCAGCTCCCCAGCGGCGAGGTGCAGCTGTATTATTCCGATGAGCACAACATCCCCAATGAGCGTCAGAACATTTCGGTTATAAGGTCGTTCGACGGAGGCAATACTTGGGGTACTCCCGAAGTGGTCAGTTTCCGCAGCATTTCGCGTGACGGCATGCCCGTTGCGGTATGGCTTCCCGACGGCAGCGGCATAGCTATGGCCATAGAAGACAACGGCATGAACGGAACTTTCAAACCGGCAATAATATTTACTTCCGCTTCAGACAATTGGCATAGCGGCATCGTTGACGGCGAAAGCCGCCGCCGTTGGAGCGCATTGGCTCCCAGCCAGGCCCTGCCGCGTGATGTCTATGGCGGAGCGCCGTATCTTGTTGCGCTGAAAGGCGGCGGCACGCTGCTTTCTATACAGTCGGGCGAAGGACGCCGCGATTCCGACAAGTTGGATTATGCCCTTATGCAGGTATACAGCGGCGATTCGCATGCAAAAGACTTCAAGGCACGCACTACGCCGTTTGCCAATCATGCCAATCCCGATGTGCACGAACTTTGGAATTCGCTCGAGCAGATTGACGACAATACCGTAATGGCTGTGTCGTCGTTGGGCGGCATTCCGAAATGCAGGGGAATTTGGACTGTTACGGGAAAGATCATGCGCCGCCTGGAGTCTGTCAGTTCGCAGTCGTCAGCGGATTTTGGTTCTTCGGCTTTCATCGGCTCTGCATCGCAGGCTTATGCCGAAGTTTCGTCGCGGTGGGATGAGCAGAAGGTAGAATTCAATTTCTGCGTCACCGACAGCAATATTGTGGAAAGCGACGGAGTGGAACTTTATATAAGAACGAAAAAGAAAAACATTTACCGCATCACCGCTAATGCCGGCAAACATACGGAATGTTTTCGCTTTACGGATGGCAAATGGAAAAGCGTGGACTTGCCGGTGGAATTCCTCGTTGGGCGGCAAAGCGGTGACAAATACATGATAGGCATTACCGTTCCATGGAAAAGTATAGGCGGGAAACCACGGAAAGGCTGGGCTGATGTGTGCTTTACACTCAACAATCTTGACGGCGACAACTTTACCCGCGAATGTCTCGCTGGTGCCGATGAGAACAAGCCCGACACCTGGATGCGTTGCGTGTTTTCCGGTAAGCCGTAAAGCCGTTTACGGCTTACGCCGGTAGCTCACGAAATCGAAAGGCTTTTCGTTGCGTTCGTCGGCATCGTGCGGCTCGCGCCCGGTTTCTTTCCACAAGGTCATGTCCACTTCAGGGAAAAACACGTCGGCTTCTGCCGGAGTGGCATGTATGCAAGTCAGTTCAAGGCAGTCAGCCAGTGATATGCACTCTTCGTAGACCGATGCTCCGCCTATGGCAAACACGCGTTCGTCATTGGAGCAGTTGGCAAGGGCCTCGGCGATTGAGGCATAGACATCGCAGCCTTCAAAAGCGCGGCAAGTGCGGCTTACCACTATGTTGCGGCGGTTGGGCAATGCTCCCTTGGGCAGCGACTCGAAAGTGTGGCGTCCCATAAGCACGGTGTTGCCGGTAGTGAGTTGCTTGAAGCGCTTGAGGTCGGCCGAAAGACGGTAAATCAGCCGGTTGTGATATCCTATAGCTCGGTTTTCGGCTACGGCGGCTATTATTGTTACTTTAGGCATATTTGTTTCAGCATTAAACCGACACGTCGGCTTTGATATGCGGCCACGGGTCGTAGTTCTCCAGTTCGAAATCTTCGTATTTGAAGTCGAAGATATCTTTGACTTCGGGATTGAGCTTCATTGTAGGCAAGGGGCGCGGCTGGCGTGTGAGCTGCAGCTTAGCCTGCTCGATGTGGTTGGTGTAAAGGTGTGTGTCGCCGGTTGTATATACGAAGTCGCCCGCTTCGAGTCCAGTTACTTGGGCTGTCATCATCAGAAGCAGGGCATACGACGCAATGTTGAACGGCACTCCCAGGAAAGTGTCGGCGCTGCGCTGGTAAAGTTGCAGGCTCAGCCGGTTCCCGGCCACGTAATACTGAAATAGCACATGGCACGGCGGCAGGTTCATATTGTCGAGGTCTGCCACATTCCACGCGCTTACTATTATGCGCCGCGAGTCGGGCGAGTGCTTTATCATGTCGATGGCCTGGGAAATCTGGTCGATTGCCCCGCCGTTGTAGTCGGGCCACTTGCGCCACTGGTAACCGTAAATGTGCCCGAGGTCGCCGTCATCGTCAGCCCATTCGTCCCATATAGTTACACGGTTGTCGTGAAGGTATTTTACGTTGGTGTCGCCGCGCAGAAACCACAGCAACTCGTGTATTATAGACCTGAGGTGAAGTTTCTTTGTAGTGAGCAGCGGAAAACCGTCTGCCATATTGAAGCGCATTTGGTTGCCGAACACACTGAATGTTCCGGTTCCGGTGCGGTCGTCTTTGCGTATTCCTTCGGTGAGAATTCTGTTGAGAAGATCCAGATATTGTTTCATTTTCAGTTTTCGTTTTGACCGTTGCGGTGGTTGCGGCATACGAGCCAGTCGGAAAGCCCTATGCAGAAAATTACGATGCCGGCGGCTACGCCGATATACAGGTTTATTATAAGCGTGAAAACTGTAATGCCTGCGCCTATGCACATGTTGCGTATGGCATTGTCGAGGCGGTGTGAGTAGTCGGCTTGTGCAGTGCGTGCCGGCGCTGGATCGGAAGTTTCGCCGCCTTCGCCGGAATTGCCTGCCGGGGCTTGCGTCTTGAAATCCTTTTCACGCGCTTTGCGGCGTTGGCGCAATATATACCATATAAGTAGAATGCAGAGAATCAGCGGTATCAGTAAAATCACAATAATGAAAACCATAAATCCTGCTCCCAGCATTCCCAGAACGGCTCCCATTATGCCGAACGGCCACACGTTGTCGCTAGCGCTGAAAACTTTGTCAATGCTGTCGGGGGATGTTATGCTTGCAAAACTGTTGAGCTTGTTTATGAGTCCTTGCGGTATTGTTGTTGTCACGGTATAGTCAGCGGTGTCATCGATAACCGAATCACTGGCCACGACCACGGCCGTAGTGGCGGTACCGGTGCTGTCTTCCGCCCGCTGTGCGGCACAGCTAAGCGACGTGAAGAGGAGCATTAGTGCAATCAAAGTTTTCATATAATTGGAGGTTTTATGGTTCGTACAAAGGTAACTATTTTTTTT
>CAZDOH010000050.1:0-16914 GCA_964507005.1 uncultured Prevotella sp.
CGATGATTGAGTCGGTTGATTCGCTGAAATTGTTGCAGGAAATCAACAGGCAGGCAATGCGTGCTAACCGCATTATCCCAGTTCTGCTGGAAATACATGTAGCCCAAGAGGAAACAAAATCGGGATTCACACCCGACGAATGCCGGGCATTGCTCGAAAGTGGGGTTGTAGCCTCGCTGGGCAACGTGAAAGTAAGCGGACTAATGTGCGTGGCCTCGAACACCGACGACGAGGCGCGCATACGTTCCGATTTCCGCAAGGTGCACCGCCTTTTCGATGAACTGAAATGCGGAATTTTTGCCGGCGACAGCGCGTTCCGCTTTAAATCGTGGGGCATGAGCGGAGACTACAAAATAGCAATAGAAGAAGGCGCAAACCTGGTGAGGATAGGCAGCGCCATCTTCGGTCAGCGTGACTATTCAAAGCCCTTTAAGTTGTGATTGACTGCATACATAAGAATTTCCCCGACCTTGATGCCCGAAAACTCGCGGCATTCGAGAGCCTTGGCCCGGTTTACGGGGAATGGAACTCAAAAATAAACGTCATTTCCCGCAAGGATATTGACAATCTTTACGAACACCATGTGCTTCATTCGTTGGCCATAGCAAAAGTGATGCAAATTCCGCCGGGCGCATCGGTATTGGATGTGGGGACCGGAGGCGGTTTCCCAGGAATACCTTTGGCTGTGATGTTCCCTGAAGCAAAATTTACGCTTCTTGACAGTATAGGGAAAAAACTCATAGTAGCCGATGCTGCAGCAAAAGCGGCATGTCTTGACAATGTGAGGACTGTTCACCGTAATGTGTTGGAAGAAAAGGGTAAATACAACTTCGTGGTAAGCCGCGCTGTGATGAACGGAGCAAAACTTCTGAACATGGTGGCCAAAAACATATCATCCGCTCATATCGGAACGCAGCGCAATTCGCTTGTAATGCTGAAAGGCGGGGACCTAGAAGCAGAACTTGAGGAAATTGAATGTTTGAAGAAGAAAGACAGACGCTTAAACCTGTGTACAATCGAAATTTTTAGGATAACCGACTTTTTCAGTGACGAGTTTTTCAACGAAAAATACGTGGTAAAAGTGCAGTTCTGAAAAGCAATATATAGGAAACTATGATAACTGTAAAATTGTTCACCGTGAATATGGTAAGGGAAAACTGCTATGTGGTTTCCGATGAAACAGGCAGCGCAGTGATAATCGATTGTGGCGCATACTATGAGCCCGAGAAGGCGGACATCAGGAAATACATCGACGAAAATGGTCTGCACCCGCAACACTCCCTGTGTACGCATGGCCATTTCGATCATATATTCGGCGAAGGTTTTGTGTATGAAACCTATGGATTGAAGCCCGAGATTAGCTCTGCCGATGCACGGCTCTACAATCATTGCGAAGAGCAGATGCTGCAGTTTCTCGGCATTGCCGGAAAATACGATTTGCCTCAAATCGGAGTTTTCCTCGACGAACGCAGCGCGATAGATTTCGGCAACCATACATTGACGGTGATACCTACTCCAGGGCACACGGCCGGCGGAGTGTCGTTCTACTGCAGTCAGGAAAAAATGCTTTTTAGCGGCGATAGCCTGTTCCGGCAAAGCGTGGGGCGCACCGACTTCCCAGGCGGAAACGAAGAAACGCTTCTTTCGGCTATTGAGCAGAAAATACTGACATTGCCCCCCGAGGTGGCGGTGCTGCCAGGTCATGGCCCGGCTACGTCGGTGGGTTATGAAAAACAGAACAATCCCTTTTTCAGGACAACGTATTAAACTCCGAAAACCATCGCGACTTTCAAGAAAATATCAGCAGTAGTCTTGGCCGTATTGCTATGCGGCTACGTGTTGTTGATGCTTGTGTCAAACTTTCCATTGACACGGAAGTTCTTGGCCGACAACGCCTCGCAAATGCTGCAGCAAAAATTCGGAACGGAAGTTAAAGTCGGCGATGTGCAACTGGGTCTTTTCAATTCTGTAATCCTTGACAGTGTCCTGATAAAAGACCGTCAGGGGCGCAATCTGTTTGTCGCCGAAAAAGTGTCTGCGAAAATTAGGGTGCGTTCGTTGTTTTTCAGTCCATTGACCATCCGTACAGTGGAATTGTACCGGGCGAAAGCCGACTTGGTGAAAGCCGACGACTCATCTCCTTATAATTTTCAGTTTATCGTTGACTCGTTGTCAGGCAACGGCAATTCGGGAAAAGGGTTGAACCTTAAGATTAAATCAATAATCCTAAACAGTTGTAGCTTAACCCATAATGTTAATTCAAGTCCTGCTGCCAAGACTTTTGATTTCAAGCATCTGCGGCTTAACAATATTGATGCCAGCATTGGGGTCAGCATAAAGAACAATGGCCACATCGGCATTAAAATACGCGATATTGCATTTCAAGAGAAATCGGGATTGACAGTAAAACACGGGTACGCATATGGCAATGCGGATGGCAATGCTGCCGAAATACCCTTGTTCCGCATAGAGACTCCTTCGAGCAAAATAAAATTCGAAAACGTAAAGCTCTTGTATGGCAAACATGGCATATCGGGCGGCGAAGCTTGTTTGAGCGAGTCGCGCCTGTCGATGTCAGATATACAGCCTTTTGTTGAAACCAAGTTGCCCGATATGGCATTTAACCTTTCTTCCTCGATAAACTATAGGCAGAAAATATTGTCGGTAAACGCAATACGCATAGCGGAATCCAAAGGAAGGGCTTTGGTAAGGGCTAATGCCCAAATATATGATTTCCGCCATTTTTATGCAAATGTTCCGAAGCTGGAACTTTCCAATTCTTTTCTGACAGAAGTCGCAAAACTTTTCAAGCTAAAGGGTGACGGCCTGCGTGTGGTTGAAAATATAGGCGATATCGATGTGAATTCTATCATAAGGTGGGCCGACGCAGTTAGCGTAAATGCTACAATGACTACCGGTGCCGGCAAACTGAAAATTGATGTGCAAGGCAAGCCTTCCGATAAAATTACATCCAGCATATCTTCGTCGGAATTTCAATTGGGGAAGTTGCTCGGCAAAAACAGCAAGTTTGGAAATGCAGATTTCAATGCCCGTATAGTGATGTCGGGGCTTTCGCAGTTTAATGCTAAAGTAAATATAGAACAACTGCTGTATAACAAATATAATTTCAACAAAATAACAGCAGAGCTAGCACGCGAAAAAAATAACTGTTCCTTTAATATTAGGTCTTTGGACAATAATATGAAATTGTCGGCTCAAGGCACTGTGGACTTTGTTGGTAACAAGTTGTCGAACAGTGTTCTTAAAGGAAAAGTTGAGAGCTTCAACCCGCATGCATTGAACTTTACAAAGAATTATAAGGGAGCCGCTTTTAGTGCAGGGATAAATGCCACCTTGGGCGATTTGCAGCCCAATTCTTTCGCAGGCAACATCGAACTTTCTGATTTTTCAGTTTCGTATGCTGACAGCACGCAACGGTTCGGCAATATTTCACTGGTTTCTCGCCATATAGCCAATGGCAAGAATATCAACTTAAAAGGAGATTTTGGCGAAGCTTCAATTTCGGGAAAATTCGATTTCAATAAACTTCCGAAAGATTTTATGCATGTTCTCAACGACCGTGACAAGGATTGTTCTGCCGGCAATGTTTTTGATTTCAACTTGCATATTTTAGACGCAAAATTGATAAACCTGCTTGGGAACTTGGATATTGATGTAGGCTCAGGCAATTATGTCTCGGGGTATTTCGATTCAAGTAAGAAATGTTTTCAACTGGAAGGGCTTGTGCCAACTTTCCGTTACAAACAGGAAAAGTTCTCCGATATAAGCCTTTACATGAAAGGCGATGCGCAAAATGTAGGAATGCGTTTCCATGCATCCAAAATACTTGATAAAGGAAAAACGGAAATAGAATCTACACTTAAAAACGAAGGCGATGACTTGCTGAATACCATTGTGTGGACATCCAATGCCGGGCACAAAAATTCGGGAGAAATATCACAGAGATTGTCTTTTCCAGAGGGTTTTGATTCCCGAATTGTTTCGGTTTTGAATCCGTCGAATATAGTAGTCGATGATTCTGTTTGGAATATTTCACCGGCTCATTTCGTTTACGAAAAAGGCAAGCTACATGTTTCGGACCTTAAATTGAAGCACGGTGGCAACGAACTGGCTCTTAATGGGGTGGTATCAAAGTCGGTTGATGATTCGTTGCAGGTGGAGTTGCGAAACATTCGCATTGAAGATATCCTGACATTTGTAGGATTCGATGATGTGCATTTTGACGGAAAGGCTACAGGACGTGCAAGTGTGTCTAGCCTTATGCTTGCGCCGCAAGTTAATGCGAGTGTCGATGCCGCAGATTTTGTGTTCAATCATGCTCCAATGGGAAAACTGAAGCTCGAAAGCCACTGGAACAACGATTCAAAGAAAATAGAAATTAACGCCATAATCAACGACGGTGATTTTTCAACAGGAATAAGCGGCTATGTGAGTCCGGAAGAAAACAATATTGACTTAAACTTCCGTGCGCATGGTACAAATGCATTGTTTCTTAACGATTTTTTCCCCGAAGCAATGAAAGTAACCCAGGGTCGCACTTACGGCAACCTTCGCTTGTTCGGCAATCTGCATGCGATGAATTTGGAGGGATTTCAAAATGTTACTGAACTAAAACTCAATATAGAGCCGCTAGGCACTTCTTATTCACTCAACAACGATACCGTTCGCTTTACTCCCGATTTGATATCGTTTCCTTCATTCAGAATTATTGATGAATACGAAAACGTAGCGAATTTGTCGGGATATGTCAAGCATCGTGCTCTTCATAACTTTTCCTACGACATGACTATTGCGCCTCACGCTTTCCTTGCCTACGACAAGATGCAAAGTGAAGAAAACTCTTCGTTTTGGGGCACAGCATTTGTGGATGGGATGATTCATTTGTACGGAGGTTCCGGGTTCTTTACGACAGAAGCCAATGTAACCCCGAAGCGCAATACCTTGTTCGTGTATAATGCCGACCAGCCGGAAAATTCTGAAAATGCAGAATTTCTCACATTCAGAAGTTCTGATGAATCGCCGATGCATTTGCGGCAATCGAAAGATAGCGTTCACATCCCACAGAAGCAAAACAATATAGGCACTGACATACGATTGGAATTTAATATTAATATGAATCCCGATGCAGAATTGCGCGTCATTATGGATGACAAGAGCGGCAACTTGATTTCTACGCATGGACATGGAAATATTAAAGCCAGTTTTTATAACAAGGGTGCCTTCGACATGTTTGGCATATACAATATAGACAACGGCAGTTATAAAATAAAGTTTCAGGATTTAATTCAGAAGAATTTTAGTTTGCGCGAAGGCGGGCGCATTGTTTTCAACGGAAATCCTTTGGCTTGTGCGCTGAATCTTCAAGCTCTGTATTCGATACCGGCTGTTTCGCTAGCAGGTATCAGCATGCAGGGCAACTTGCGCGACAACTCCGTGCCAGTGGAGTGTGTGATGAACATAACGGGCAACGCTATGCAGCCGATAATTAATTTTGACATAGATCTCCCTTCGGTTAGTGCAGACCAAAAGCAAATGGTTCGCTCGCTTATTGCCACTCCCGAAGATATGAACATGCAGGCAATGTATCTGCTGTCGGTGGGCCGGTTCTATACTTACAACAACGATATGGCCAACTCCGAACAGACTTCAACCCAGACATCAATGGCAATGAATTCTTTCCTGTCGTCTACGCTCTCTTCAAATATAAATAACCTTTTGCAGAACTTTGGCGGAAACAATAGAAACTGGTCGTTTGGCACGAATCTGGCTACAGGCAGTGATGGATGGAACGATATGGACGTTGAGGGCATGTTTACCGGAAGACTTTTCAAGGGGCGTCTGCTTATTGATGGGAATTTGGGCTATCGTGACCGCTCGGCATATAATTCGAACTTTATCGGCGACTTCTCTGCCAGATATCTCTTGAATTCGCGCGGAACAATACAACTCAAAGCTTACAACGAAAGCAACGACAGGTATTTTACCAAGTCGACACTTACAACGCAGGGTGGGGGAATCGTGTTTCGCAAGAGTTTTACAAGGTTTAGCGAACTTTTTAAGAAGAAAAAAACTAATGACAATAAAAAATCGAGAGATAAATAACCGGTTTGCGAAAATCATAACTATCGTCGCTCATAAATACAGAGATTTTAGCTAATTTCGCTTGCAAAACATATTTAATATGAAGCGCGCTATAGCAATAGCCTTTGCTGTGATAATCGTTATGCAGTTGAATGCCCAAACTTTGACTTCGGGTTTGAAAGTTTGTGTCCCAATTATCGAGGAGCGCTTTGACTGGCTACTTTATTACGGCGGCAATAATGGCGAATTTGGTGGTTTAAGCGACTATTCCCAGCAAACAAAATCAATACCTTCAAATTATTCTGACTGCCTTGCTGCGAATCAATGTGTAGAAGTTGGGGCTTCTGAAAGTGCGGGCCAATGTACTTATACATCGGATAGAGCAATTGCTTATTATACTGCCCGGATAATGAAGTTCGACACAAAAACTTTGCGCATAAAAATCAATGATAAAGTGGCGGCTACTATTACACTGGACAAAAGTTTTATTCGGGGAGGGGCTAGCGCAAATAGCATAAAAATATCAAGCGAGGTTGATACAAAATATACGCATAACTTTTATCTTGATGATGTGTTCATGTATTCGTATTCTACCGACATGCAAGAATTGAAAAATGCCAAAAGGCTTATTGTTGTAGGCACCCTAACGGATAATATGATATCGGAATTGCAGGAAATAGTTAAGGCCAATTCCAACCTTACGAGTATTGACTTGAATTCTGTAACAGGGGTTTCTGGCAAGATGGACTTGCAAACGGCAAATCCCAATTGCTTGATTTATGAACCAAGCGATTATGTTTCAAATACGGCGAACGTAGTAAAGACTACAACGGAAAGTACCCTAAAGTACGACATCATAAACAACTATTCTTGTGACAATCTGGTTATAACCGAAGGATATCCTTTTGATGCGATGTATTCTTTCGAGGCTGTAAACGCTTCTTACAATAGGGAATACAAAAGCATGGCCAATGGTTATATGTCTACCGTTTGCCTCCCCTTCACTGTAGATTTGGCGCAAACTGGCGTACGTAAGGCTTATTCGTTTACTAGCTACGAAAAGAAAACTACAAAAATTAGTTTCAAAGAAGTTGAGACGCTTGAGGCATGTATGCCTTATGTTATAGAAACATCGTCGTTGCAGCCATTTATGGACTTGAAAAATGTTTCAGTCTTAGGCACAACGCCTCTTACGGCATTCGAATGCTGGAAAGGAATATCGAAAGACGATTGGACTGAAAAAGTGAAATGTCAATTTCATGGCACTTTCACAAAAATGGATGCAGTTAAGAGCGATGAAGAAAAAACCATATATGGATTTCAAGAAGGCAAGTTCGTATATGTGGGGAACTCCGATGACGATGCAGTTACTTTCAAGCCGTTCCGTACATATTTTACTTTGGCAACCAATAATACCGCTGCCTCGGCTCGGGAACTTTATCTTGACGGAGTTGTTAATGGAATCAATGATGTCAAGGCTAAGCAGCAAGACACAATTTCAAAGGTATATGGCATAGATGGAACGGTGTTTAATGCCGACAAACTTGACGAGTTGCCAACAGGTATTTACGTGAAAGGCAATAAAAAGATTTTGATCAAATGATGATAACTTGTATAACAGAAAACGAAATATAACAATAACGATATGCTTACGATAAAACAAATCACCGATGATAAAGAAGGTGTAATCAGCGGTCTTGAGAAGAAACATTTTGCAGATGCACGTGTCGCAATTGATGCTGTTTTGCTTCAGAACGACAAGCGCAAGGAAACGCAAGTTAAACTCGACGCCTTGCTTCAGGCTATTAATGCCAAGTCAAAGGAAATAGGTTTGCTTATGCGCGAAGGAAAGCGTGAAGAAGCGGAAGCTGCCAAGGCCGAAGTCAGTGCCAAGAAAGAGGAATCCAAAAAGCTTGAGAGCGAAATGAACGCGGCTGCCGAAGAAATGAAAAAGATTCTTCTTACTATTCCCAATGTGCCTTATGACGAAGTGCCTCAAGGGAAGGATGCCGCAGACAATGTCGTAGAAAAGACAGGAGGCACAGAGACGCCGCTGCCCAAAGATCCTCTGCCGCATTGGGAATTAGCGAAAAAGTATAATCTTATCGATTTCGATCTCGGCGTGAAGATTTCGGGTGCCGGCTTCCCGGTATATATCGGAAAAGGAGCACGTTTGCAAAGGGCTTTGATAAATTTCTTCCTTGACGAAGCAGTGAAAGCCGGATACCGCGAAGTGCAACCGCCTACCGTTGTAAACGAAGATTCCGGCTATGGTACCGGACAGCTTCCTGACAAAGAAGGGCAAATGTATCACTGCAATCTTGACAACCTATATCTTATTCCTACAGCCGAGGTTCCCGTAACAAATATATATCGCGATGTGATACTCAAGGAAGAGGAACTTCCCATTAAAAACTGTGCCTATACCGAGTGTTTCCGTCGCGAAGCCGGCTCATACGGAAAGGATGTGCGTGGACTTAACCGCTTGCACGAATTTTCAAAAGTTGAGCTTGTGAGAATAGACAAGCCCGAACATTCGAAAGAAAGTCATAAGGAAATGCTGGCTCATGTGGAAAACCTGCTGGTGAAATTGGAACTCCCATATCGGATTCTGCGCCTTTGCGGTGGCGATATGAGTTTTACATCGTCAATATGCTTCGACTTTGAGGTTTACTCCGAAGCACAGAAACGCTGGCTTGAAGTAAGTTCGGTTTCGAATTTTGATACCTATCAGGCAAACCGCCTGCATTGCCGTTTCCGTCGCTCTGCAGACAAGAAGATAGAGCTTTGCCATACTCTCAACGGCTCGGCTTTGGCTTTGCCGCGTATTGTGGCTGCTTTGCTGGAAAACAATCAGACTCCGGAAGGAATACGCATTCCCAAGGCACTTGTTCCCTATACAGGTTTTGACATTATTGCCGATTGAAGTAATAAAAATCAGATACAGAAAATCCGTCTGCCGCGACAGTAGTTTGCGCGACAGACGGATTGTTTTTTGACAGCGTTATGCGAACAGTCTTGCTTGCAGTGTGCGAACGCTTTATTTTGTCGCACTTATGGTGACTGTGGCGTCAAGGCCATCGGCGCCTACAGGCGGATTTTTCTTTGTAACGCTTACAGTAATTTCTATAATGCTTTGCGTTTGAATTATATTGCTTACAATTTTAACGGCAAGCCTTTCAAGTAATTTTACTGGCTGTTTCACTGTCTCGGCTATTATGGCATAGACGGCAGAATAATCGGGCACTCCGTTTTCGTCGTCGTTGTCAATGGCAGCGATGGGCGTTTTACATTTCATCCGAAGGTTCACTTCTATTGGCTCACCCACAAAACGTTCTTCTTCGCTTACCCCTACAGCAGCGTGAAATCGCATGCCGTTTAGGGCTATGGTATAAGTGTCGGAAATTTTCATTTTATACCCCGTTCGTTAAGAGCTTTGGAATAGCGTGCAGCATTGGCCAGATGCTCTGAATACGTTCGTGCAAAGTTGTGCGTTCCCGAGAAATCCTCTTTTGCACACATGTAAATATAATTGTGGTTTGAATGGTTTAGCACAGCCTCAATGCCTTCAATGCTTGCAATGCGGATAGGTCCTGGCGGAAGCCCGGTGTTGCGATATGTGTTGTAGGGGCTGTCGATTGAGAGCAAAGCATGGTATATGCGGCGCAGATCGAAGCGGTGCCATGCATATTTGATTGTAGGGTCGGCTTGCAATGGCATTCCGGCTTTTAGGCGGTTGATATACATACCGGCGATGTCGGGCTTTTCGGCATTGTTTGCTGTTTCTTCGTCAACTATCGAAGCCAAAGTATACACCTCTTGGGGATTCAGGTTTGCGTTCTTGGCTTTTGTTGTACGGTCTGAATTCCAAAAGGCGTCTGATTCTTTCTTCATACGTGCCATGAACTTTTCAAGCGAAATGTTCCAGTACACTTCGTATGTGTTTGGCAGGAAAAGGCAGTAAACTGTGGCAGTGTCTACCCCAAACGCCGCCAGACGGCTGCTGTCGCGTACAATATCCATGAACGCAACAGAGTCGAGCATGAGATTGTGCGAAACGTATGAAGCCAAGTCCTCCATAGTTCTGACGCAGGGTAAGGTTAAGCGCACAGGCGATTGGTGGCCTCCACGCAAGGCGCGGAAGAAATCTATGGCATTTTGTTTGGACGTGAGGTCGTATTTGCCGGTGTGTTTGTTTTTGTCGTAACGTGTGAGCGCGGCAAGCATAGAAACCCCGCAACGTTGTGGCCATCGCGCTGCCGACTTAAGTTGCGTGGCAACAGAATCACTTGTATCGTCGTTATCTACATAAATGGCGACAGTTTGTTCCCCTTTGAGTAATGGGGTGAAAAATGTGTAGGCAGTGCAAAGCAGCACTACTAAAACAATCGCGGAAACAATAATAAGTTTACGTTTCATTCAAGTGTGGTAATGTTGGTTATTAATTGGGATTATTGGGCGTAGGGGCCATGTCGCGGAAAAACAGATAAGTCCAATATGTCCCGGCGTATTCGCTTGGAATAGTTTTATTGTGTGCTTTAGCGCAGAAGTCGGCAAATTTGCTGTCGAATATGCTGTCGTATTTTACGATATTGCGTGCTTTGGGATCGCGCGAAGCAAGTGCCGCCAAGGCTTCTGCGTATGTTTGTGGCAATTCGTCGTCTTTGTAAAGATTGAAATGGGAAAGTATAATGGCGAACTTGTCGACTTCCTTGTTAAGAAGAAGGCAGCACAACACATAGTCAAGCAGTTTGCGGCTTTTTGTATTGCGCTCAAACAGCCTGAAAGTTTCCGAGGCCATAGGATATCCGCCTACAAAAGTGTCACTTCTATAGGGCGGCAAGTTTTTTGCCGTTGATGATTTCTGGGCAGTTTGCAGCATGTCGCGGCGCGTTTCTACAAAATCATTGTTGTTGCAACTTTGCGAAAGCAGGTTGAGGTAATATTCGGCTGTACCGAAATCCTTTGATTTTATGGCGTAGTCGGTCTTGAAGCGCATGGCTCTAAAGCAGTCGTTCTCGCGTTTTGTGATTCCATATTCGAAAGCCATGTGGAAAGCTTCGTCCCAGATTTCTATATTGTCGTAGAATTGCCTGTTGAAATTCAGGTAGAACGGAATTTGGTTGTGCCGGAACAAAAACATTTCGGGATTGTTAATTGGCAGGGAAAACAAATTTTGAGCCATTGTACCCATTGCATTTTGTGCCAACAAAAGGTAACTTGTCAATACTTGGTTTTTCACGGCGTCGTCGTAAGGTATTTCTGCAATGATTTCCGACCATTCTTTTTGGTCTGCCAAAAGCGAAATTTTATTGGTTCGTTCTCCGAAAAGCAAATCATCGTAAGTAGCCATATATATGGCGAATGCTGCAATAGCAGCAGTGGTTACGGTATACCCTAGAATTTTATGGCCACCGTGCTTTACGGGGAATGCCACTCCAAGAGCGGTAAACAGATATACGGCAAGTAGTTTCAGAGAAATGCTGTCGCTGATTCCGTTGAACGGACGTGAGGAAAATGCCACAAAGCTAACGACTTCCGACCATAGGCGTGGAACAAAAAGACTTATTGCGGCAGCCAGCAATATGCAGGCAGCCGAGATGCGGCGTTTGTATATCGCAGATTCAATTGCGAATAATGAAACGAACAGCAAAGTCGACTCATACCATGTCATGAAGCAAAACGACGGCACTATTATTATGAAGACATAAATGCACCGCGCAACGGTTTTCTTTATGCATGTGTAGAGGTAAAGAAACAGCGTGAAGAACAGGAAATTGAGAGTAATGTCGATAAACGGAAATGAGAGTGCGGCAATAGCTGGCCCGGGGATGAATGCTAACCAGTAAAGTTTTTCTTTTCCCAAATTACGTAGGGCGAGAAAGAGAAACAAAATGGAAAGAGATATCAGTAGGGAGTAAATCAAAGCCCCGGCCCAAGCCGCAGAAAAAAACTGACACACGAAATCCTGTATAAGCGCGGTGGCGCCTTGGTTACGGCTAAGAACTTCTGCTATAAAATCGCCCGACAACAGAAACAGGTCATCACATTCCTGCATTTGTATTGTACTTGGGTAGCAAAGCAGAAACACAAGCATTGAGACAATCTGCGATAAAAGCAGGAAAATATAGAATCGTTTCATCGTTGGAGCTTATTTGGTCTGAAACATTTCTGCCATTTGTTCTTTGTCGGCCTCAATCTTACCGTTTACGAATTCCGGAATGTTGTAGGCATACATGAGATTCCTATTATGATCGGGCGTTTTCTGCGGCAGCATGAATGGCTTACTGAAATTGCCTTTTGAATCACAGTGGGCGAAAAACAGTCGCGTGTATTTGCCGTCGGTTCGCCGTGAACTAAACACAATCCATCTGGCATTTGAACTCCAGGCATGATAACTGTCGGAGCAGTCGCTGTTCAGAATATCGGTATTTAGATATTTATTAGTGCTAATGTCAATGGCTTTCAGGTCTGCTTCTTTGTGCTGAATAGGGAAGGTAGCGCATTGTGCTTCGGTAAACATCAAAAATCTACCGTCGGGAGAAACGCGAGGAAAAGAAACGCTGCCTCCTTGACGCGAAGGACTGTAGATGGTGTCAACTTCTTTGCCCAATGTTCCCGTAGCGGCATCGAATGGGATGCGTATCAGCGCGTATTTCATCTTCTCAAAATACTGCATCATCATTTGTCTTTGCTGTTCGCTAAGGTTGAGATGGGCCACACATAAGTAAAGGAATTTGCCGTCGGGTGAAAAAGCTGGAAATGTTTCCCAGTCTGGGCTGTCGCAAAAGCGTTTGTCGGTAATCACTTTGTTGTGGCGGGTGTCGTATATTATTAAGTCGGAACTTGTGTCGAACACTTCGATTTTGTTTTGGCTTATGCCGTAGAAATTTTGTCTTGTGACGTTTGACGAGAATGCAATATATTGCCCTGACGGATGCCAGTAGGGATAAGTTGCGCTTTTTTGTGGCCCGATTTTGTCGAAAGCGATTTTGCGGGTAGTTCCATCGATAGTCAGCATTGTTCCTCCGCCTTCGCCTCGAGCATGAAACAACCAGTTTTTAGGACTGTAATTGCAGAAACTGTGGCAATTTACGCAGCCTCGGTTGTTTTGGGCATTTGTAACAACGGCTTTCTGATTGAAATCTTCAAGACACCGCTGGTATATGCCCATCTTGTTCCACAGTTCAAATCCTGGAGGTATAAGTCGGTAAGCAATCCACGTATCTATTTTGTCGTTGGAAACATAAATTTTGAAAGGCTTGTAGGCAATGCCGTTGGGCTTGCTGTCATTCCACACCGAAACTTCCACATCCAAAGACTTTCCTGCAGATTTCTGCATCGCCTCTTTCCATTCCTTTTGGGGGATTTGTATTTCCCGTTTGCCGTCTACACGTATTATCTGTTTGCCGTCAAGGCTTATTATGGCTTTAATGTGTGAAGCATTGTTTACGTTAAAGTTAAGCGGCGCTATATTCTTGGGAACAGTAACGTCTTTGTAGTCGGGAAAAATGTTTGGAGATTGCTCCGACGTCTCGGCGCAACTGTCGTATTTCCCGTTGCATGATGCAGACAGGAAGCAAAGCAATGTAATGTACAGACAGTTGATAATGTACTGCAGTGCTGTTCGCATGATTCAATCTTTTGTGGCTTCCTTTTTTGCTGCTTTACTTTTCCAGACGAAGAACCATATTACAGAAACAAGTGCCGTTGCAGCAGCAACGGGGTAAGTAATGCTGCGCGGCAGCGCCAGTGTATTTGGTGCCGCGCAAATATACGACACGCTAATGGTAGTCATAAATATGGCGGGAATAAGCGTAACAATGTATAGCTTTTTGTTTTTGACCAGATAAACCGTCAAGGCCCAAAGTGTAAACACCGCAAGGGTTTGGTTAGTCCATGCGAAATATCCCCATATAACGTTGAATCCCGAGTCTCCCGACATATTGAGCCATATAACCAAGGCCACTAACATAAACAGCGGAATGGATATATATATACGTGAACGCAGGCTTTTCTGGCTTATTTTCAAGGAGTCGGCAATTATCAGTCTTGCCGAACGCAGCGAAGTGTCTCCTGTAGTGATTGGTGCGGCCACAACGCCTAATATGGCCAATACTCCGCCTACAGTTCCCAGCCAACGCTTGCTCATAATCTCTACTACATTAGGCGCTTGCACTGTCATATCTGAATTTCCGCTTGAAGGATCGAAAAAGAAATAGCTTGATACTGCAGCCCATACTAAAGCGACAACACCTTCGGTAATCATAGCTCCGTAGAATACAGGGCGGCCGTATTTTTCATTCTTCATGCATCTTGCCATCAACGGGCTTTGTGTGGCGTGAAATCCCGAAATGGCTCCACAGGCAATGGTTATGAAAAGGCAGGGGAATATGGGATTTGTAGCTTTATTGGGGTTTAGATTTGCAAGGCCGTCAGTGACTTCGGGAATTGAAGGCCAATGCACGAACAATGCGACCATTAATCCGACAGCCATGAAAATCAGCGCAAAGGCAAATAGAGGGTAAATCTTTCCTATAATCTTGTCAATAGGCAGCAAGGTGGCAATGATGTAGTAAACAAAAACTACGGCCATCCAAAAATAGAAGTTCATGAACGGAATTCCTGCCGTCAGGTTTTTGAGAATCAGCGCAGGTGAACTTACAAACACAGCCCCAACAAGAATCAGCAGGAAAACGGTGAACACTATCATCACTTTCTTTGTTCCTTTGCCAAGATATTTTCCGATAATCTCAGTGTGCGAACATCCGTTTTGCCGTATTGAAATCATTCCGCTGATATAGTCGTGCACGGCTCCGGCAAATATGCATCCGAACACAATCCACAAATAGCACGATGGCCCGAACATCGCTCCCATAATGGCACCGAATATAGGGCCTGTGCCTGCTATGTTGAGGAACTGAATCATGTAGATTTTCCAAGTAGGCATAGGAATGTAATCTACCCCGTCCTGCAGTGTGTAGGCAGGTGTGGTGCGGTTGTCGGGACCGAATATTTTGGTTATGAAACGGCCGTAAACGATGTAGCCGACGATAAGGGCTAACAAACTGATTGTAAAAGATATCATAAGTAAGGTATTTATGCGAGTCGCTATTAAATTTCAACAACTCGTTTGCAAAGTTAGCGTTTTTGCAAGGAAAAAATGCATTTTATATGTCTTAAAGCAAGAAGAGTATACCGATGGCGTGTTTGCAGCGGCATACTCTTGCTGTGTGGCTATGCTGGGAAGTGAGTTACTTTGCCAATGGAATTTTTTCTACCCTGCGTTCGTGGCGTCCACCTTCAAATTCCGTTGAGAAGAATTTATCCATTATGTTTTTGGCTTCGTCTTCAGTTATATATCTGCCGGGCATTACAAGCACATTAGCGTTATTGTGCAGACGGGCCATGTGGGCTATGTCGGGCGACCAGCACAGTGCAGCCCTAACATGCGGGTGCTTGTTGAGGGAAATGGCCATGCCCTGTCCAGTACCGCAAATGGCTATTCCTACAGTTAACTGGGCGCTGTCGATGGCGTTTCCCAATTTATGGGCAAAGTCGGGATAGTCGCACGACTCCTCGTTGAAACATCCGAAATCTTCGAAAACATTCCCCAACGACTCAAGATAACGCTTTACGTATTGTTTGAGCTGGAATCCGGCATGGTCGGAAATTAATCCTATTGTCTGATTTTTTTCAGTATTTGCCATTGATGTAGTTTTTAATGTCTTGGGCTACGTATTCGGGCGTGAAGCCGAACTTCTGGTCGAGTATTGTGTAGGGCGCGCTTTGTCCGAAACTGTCAAGTCCGTGTATATGCCCGTTAGCTCCTACGATGCTTTCAAGCGTTACGGGCAGCCCGGCGGTAAGTCCATAGATTTTGGCGCCGGCAGGAAGTATGCTTTCGCGATATTCTTTGCTTTGCTGGCGGAAAAGCCCTTCACTCGGGCAGCTTACAACATTTATAGAAATGCCTTCCTGTTTCAGTATCCGTGAAGCTTCTATCAGGGTTGACACTTCCGAGCCGGAAGCCACGGCATAGCAAGCAGGATTTTCTTCGCTTGCCACAGTGTATGCGCCCTTATATGCCAGACTGTAGTCTGTGCCTTCGGGCAGATTGCCTACAGATTGCCGTGAGAATATCAAGGCGGTTGGAGTCTTCATGTTTTCCATTGCCATTTTCCAGCATACTGTAGCTTCGTTGACATCACTAGGCCGCAGCACTAAAAGTGAATTTCTGCCGCTGTGGTTCTTTAGCTTCTCAAGCAACCTTATTTGTGCTTCTTGCTCGACGGGCTGATGTGTAGGTCCGTCTTCTCCCACGCGGAATGCATCGTGGCTCCATACGAACTTTACCGGCAACTCCATGAGTGCTGCCATTCGGATAGCAGGTTTCATGTAGTCTGAAAAGACAAAGAATGTTCCCATTGCAGTTATAATGCCACCGTGGAGAGTCATGCCCATAAGGGTGCAGGCCATTGTCAATTCGCTTACTCCGGCTTGCAGGAAATTGCCGCTGAAATCTCCCGGGCGTATTTCGTGTGTTTTTTTGAGGAAACCGTCGGTCTTGTCTGAATTGCAAAGGTCAGCTGAAGAGCAAACCATATTTTCTACCCTTTCACCGAGCCGCGTCAGTACTACTTGCGAACCGGCTCGGGTAGCTTTTCCTGGCTTTTGCTCAATGGTGTCCCAATCTATTTCAGGCAGTCGATTGGCAAACCAGTCTTCCAGTTTTGCCGCTTTTTCGGGATTGGCTTTCGCCCATTCGTTCTCCTCGTTGTGGCGGGCGGCAACAAGTTGCTTCAGGTCTTC
>CAZDOH010000050.1:16924-18026 GCA_964507005.1 uncultured Prevotella sp.
TCACGTCGCTTGGTGTATAGTTGGCGCGTGGATTCCCATACAGTGAAAGGATTGTCAACATCCCCGCCGAGATTCTTTATTGTATTCTCGTATGCTCCGCTTCCAAGTGCACATCCGTGGGTGCCGCAGTCGTTCTCATACGACGAACCGTCAGCCTTGAGGCAGCCTTTGCCCATTACGCATTGCCCTATGATGAGGGTGGGGCGCTTATGCTCTTCGTGGGCGGCAAGCAAGGCTCCGCGTATAGCTTCACAGTCGTTGCCGTCTATCTCGAGCACATTCCAGTTCCACGCACGGTATTTCATTGCGGTGTCTTCGGCACTCACTTCGCTGCATGGTGTGGAAAGCTGAATGCCGTTGGAATCATAGAACATGATGAGGTTGTCGAGGCCAAGGAAACCGGCTAGTCTTCCAGCTCCTTGGGATATTTCTTCCTGTATACCGCCGTCGGAAATATAAGTGTAGATTTTCTCCTGTTCGAACGATTTGCAGCCGGTATGTGCCGCCATAAACTTTGCGGCTATAGCTGCGCCCACGGCAAAGGTGTGGCCTTGCCCCAGCGGGCCAGAAGTGTTTTCTATGCCCCTTGCCTGGTTGACTTCCGGGTGCCCCGGAGTAGGCGACTGCCATTGGCGGAATTGCTTCAGTTCGTCGATGGTGAAACGCCCTGTGAGCATAAGGGTGGAGTAGAGCATTGCGCTTTCGTGACCAGGGTCGAGAAAGAACCGGTCCCGGCATTTCCATAAAGGATTGCCGGGGTCGTAGACCATGAATTCTGAAAACAACACGTTAATGAAGTCCGCGCCGCCCATTGCGCCGCCGGGGTGCCCCGAATTGGCGCGTTCAACCATTGCTGCAGTCAAAACCCTTATGTTGTCGGCAGCTTTGTCAAGAATCTCTTTTGAATTCAGGGCTGTATGAGCCCCGAGAATATCATTGCTGTTCATCACAAGTCGATAAATTCGAGGACAAAGTTAATACAATCGTAGCAATTGGGAGTATTTGGCTGCCGAAAATAATGATTTTGCCGTATGCCTGTATGCATGTGCACGGGTTAATGGAAATATGTTCGGATAGGTGTGCATGCTTGTGCGCTTGGCGG
>CAZDOH010000051.1:0-6191 GCA_964507005.1 uncultured Prevotella sp.
CGAACGACGACTGAGAGAACCAAAAACTCTAGTGCTACCATTACACCATGGAACAAACACTGTTGCTATCGTTAAATAGCAGTGCAAAAGTAGCGTAAAAATTTCAAACCGCAAATTTTTTGTGCTTCAACTTGCGTTTGCAAATTCGAATGCCTGATGTTTTCGTTTTTGCCAATGAATTTTTCAATGCGCTTCAAGCCAGTTTTTTCCCCATCCGAAATCGGCTTTCAGCGGTACGCTTAAATGGAATGCGTTTTCCATTTCGCTTACCACTATTTCCTGCACTTTTTCCTTTTCTTCGGGGAAAACGCTGAAATTCAATTCATCGTGTACTTGAAGAATCATTTTCGATTTGATTTTTTCGGCTTTGAACCGTTCGGTTATTCTCACCATTGCAATCTTGATGATGTCAGCAGCGCTGCCCTGTATAGGTGCGTTTACGGCATTGCGTTCGGCATATCCGCGGACTGTATGGTTGGCAGAATTTATGTCGGGCAGATAGCGGCGGCGGTGGAGTAGTGTCTCTATATAACCCTTTTCGCGTGCTGCGGCTATGCTTTCTTCCATATATTGCTTTATGCGGGGATATTCTGCAAAGTAGTTATCGATAAGTTCTTTTGCTTCACGGCGTTGTATGTTAAGCCTTTCGGCAAGGCCGAATGCAGAAATGCCGTAGATTATTCCGAAATTGGCAGTCTTGGCTTTTCTTCGTTCGTCACTTGTTACTTCGCTGATAGGTTTGTGGTATATTTTGGCAGCGGTAGCGGCGTGAATGTCGTCGTCGGCATTGAATGCCGCAATCATGTGCTCGTCGTGCGAAAGATGGGCCATGATGCGCAATTCTATTTGCGAGTAGTCTGCCGAGAAGAATTCGCATCCCTTTTCAGGCACAAAGGCTTTGCGTATTTCCTTCCCGTCGTCGCCTCGAACAGGTATGTTCTGCAGATTTGGGTTGCTTGAACTCAATCGTCCCGTGGCTGTAACTGCTTGGTTGAACGATGTATGTATCTTTCCGGTAGTTGGGTTTACAATTTTCGGCAGCGCATCGAGATAAGTCGAAACTAGTTTTTTCATCCTCCGGTACTTCAGTATGAAATTCACGATAGGGTAGTGGTTTTCCAGTTTCGAAAGCACTTCCTCCGACGTTGAATACTGTCCCTTTTTTGTCTTTTTTGCGTTGGCGTCGACTTTAAGTTTGTCGAAAAGTATTTCGCCCGTTTGCTTCGGTGAAGACAAATTGAATCTTTCGCCTGCAAGTTTGTAGACTTCCTCTTCGTATTCCTCCATTCGCCGGGTGAATAGTTCTGACGTTTCCTTGAGCGCGCCCGTATCGAGTTCCACACCATTTTCTTCCATTTCGGCGAGCGTTCGCACGAGAGGCATTTCCACTTCGTTGAAAAGCTGTTGCATTCCGGCTTTTTCAATTTCAGGCTTGAGTGCTTTCCACAGCCTGAGCGTTACATCGGCGTCTTCGCATGCATATTCGTAGACTTCGGTAGGGGAGAGGTCGCGCATGTTTTTTTGGTTCTTTCCCTTTGCACCAATCAGCGTATCGATTTTTATGGTGGAGTAGTCGAGATATTTTTCTGCTAGTGTATCCATATTGTGCGGCAGTTCGGGCTGCAGCAGATAATGCGCAATCATGGTGTCAGAAAGTTTTCCGCCAAGAGTGATTCCGTATTTGCGCAGAACAAGCATGTCGTATTTTATATTTTGCCCTATTTTTGGAATTTCGCTTTCATATACAGGTTTAAAGATATCTACAGTTTTTTTTGCAATTTCGCGCTTTTCGGAAATTGGCACGTAGAAAGCCTCGAATTCCTTGGTTGAGAAGCTTAGTCCAACCAATTCTGCGTTGATTGCGTCGGTTGAAGTGGTTTCGGTATCTAGACTGATGAATTTTGCCGACAATAATTTTTGGCATAATTCGCGCATTTCGTCTTCATTTTCAATGAGATGATAATCGTGATCAAGCGTTTTAAGGCTCGAAATACTGCGATATTTTTCGTTTTCCTTCCCGTCGGTCGGGAATTCCGCAGAATTTTCGGGTTTTGTTTTGCCAGTTTTTTCACTCTTGCCGACTTTTTCAGTTTTGTTGTCTTCATCATTCGGAATGTTGTCGAAAAGACTGCCTGTAAAATCGCCTTCAACTTTTTCAGGTTCCGTTCCGAGTTTTTTCAGCAGGCTTTGAAATTCAAGTTCCGTATAGATTTTCTTCAGCGCTTGCTTGTCGGGCTCTTTTGTTTTAAGTTGCTCGAAACTGCAAGGCAATGGAACGTCGGTGCGTATCTCTGCCAGTTTTTTTGAAAGCCTTATCTGCTCGATGGCTCCTTGTATTTTTTTTCCTAGCGCCCCCTTTATATTTCCGGCATTGCTTATTACGTTTTCTGTGTTGCCGTATTCTGCAAGGAGTTTTGCTGCGGTTTTTTCTCCAACTCCCGGGCATCCGGGAATATTGTCAGCCGAGTCGCCCATAAGTCCCAGCATATCGACAATCTGCTCCGTGCTTTTTATGCCGTACTTGGTTTTTATTTCGTCAACGCCCAATTTTTCAAAGCCTCCGCCGTGCATTGGCTTTAGCATGAACACATTTTCGTTTACAAGCTGCCCGTAATCTTTGTCGCCTGTTATCATGCAGATTTCGGTGTCGGCAGCCGCGAATTTTTTGGATGCTGTACCTATAACATCGTCTGCTTCAAAGTTTTCAACTTCAATAAGCGTAATATTGTAGGCGCGTATAATGTCTTTTATAATAGGAACTGACAGCCGTATATCCTCGGGCGTTGCTTCGCGGTTGGCCTTGTATTCGCTGTACATGGCATTGCGGAATGTCTTTCCGCCTTTCGGGTCGAAAGCCACGGCAATGTGGGTAGGGGAGAGCTTGAGTATTTCTTCCAGCGTATTGATGAAACCGTAAATTGCTGAGGTGTTAAGTCCTTTTGAATTGATGCGCGGCGTTCGGATAAACGCATAGTAAGCCCTATATATCAGAGCGTACGCATCGAGCAGATATAATTTATTCATGTCTCGTCTATTTTAATGTAAATGTAGGTAAAATCGGCGAATGGCAATCTATAAATTAGTAATTTTGTAGCTCAAATTTACGATATGGCAGATTTACACCAGATATCTTCCCCGATAGAAAGGGAACTTTCGGGTTGTGTGGAATTGTATGACAATATTTTAAGCCACAGCGACGATTTGTTGGGCAAAATTCTCGAGCATGTACGTTCGAGAAAAGGCAAGATGATGCGTCCCATTTTAGTTCTTTTGTCGGCTAGGGAGCACTCCGAAGTCAACAACGATACTTATAATGTGGCACTTTCACTTGAACTTTTCCACAATGCCAGTCTTCTTCACGACGATGTTGTTGACGAAAGCGACGAACGCCGAGGCTTGAAATCGGTCAATGCCAAATTTGGCAACAAACTGGCCGTTCTTGTTGGCGACTATATGCTTTCGCAGGCTCTCCAACAAGCGGTGGCTACTGGAAAAATTCCTATCGTCAACCGCATTTCCCAACTTGGCATTCTTCTTTCTGAAGGTGAAGTAAAGCAACAGGCCAATATACGCAACAAGACTATTTCCGAAGACATTTATTTCGATGTTATCCGCAACAAGACTGCCGAGTTGTTTTCGGCCTGCGGTGAACTTGGTGCTTTTTCGGTTGGAGCTTCAACTCAAGATGTTTTGAAAGCCAAGCGTTTGGGCGAAATTATCGGTATGTGCTTTCAGATTCGCGATGATATTTTCGATTATTACGACAATCACGATATAGGAAAGCCTACGGGCAATGACATGCTCGAAGGAAAACTTACTCTTCCTGCCATATACGTTCTTAACAACAGTGATGACCGTTCGGTTCATGAAGTTGCAAAGCGAATAAAGGAGGGTAGTGCTTCGTCCGATGAAATCAGCAATTTTGTTGAATTCGTAAAGCAGAATGGGGGTATTTCATATGCCTATGAAGTGATAGATCGCTTTCGCAATGAAGCTTATGAAATACTTTCAACTTACCGTAATCATGAAGTGCGCGAGGCTTTGCGCAGTTACGTTGATTTTGTAGTAAGCCGCGACAAATAGTATAAAAATAACGTTGCGAATTTACACCTTAGAAGTGTAGTCGCAACGTTTATTTTTACTCTATATTACTGTTTGCTTAGAAATACTTCGTTTCTTTTCCAAGAAGGTCTCCAATCAGTTCATTTGCCAAGCTTGATGCTCCTATACGGAAAAGATCTTTTGTAAGCCATTCTGCGCCAAGTGTTTCTTTAACTATTGTATAATAGTTTACTGCGTCTTTTACGGTTTTTACTCCTCCGGCAATTTTTATGCCTATTTTGTATTTGTGCCGTTCGTTGTATTGTTTTATTGCATTGCACATAGCGTAAACGGCTCCTGGAGTGGCACCTATTGAAAGTTTTCCTGTTGATGTTTTTATGAAATCAGCTCCGCAGTACATTGAAAGTATTGCCGCCTTTATTATGTTTTCTGGTGTTTGCAATGCTCCGGTTTCGAGTATAACCTTGAGAGGTTTGTCGCCGCAATAGTTCTTTATCTCTTCAATTTCCTCGTCAATGCTTTCATAATCAGTGCTCAGAAATTTCCCTACCGACAAAACAATGTCTATTTCATCTGCTCCGTCGCGAAGTGCAAGAGCCGATTCCACAAGTTTTACTTCGCTGAAAGTTTGCGACGATGGAAATCCGCCGCAAACGCTCGTGATTTTCACGTTGTCGTCTTCTAGTGATTCGCTTACGAGCTTTATGAAATTTGGATATACGCACAACGTTGCAACGCTCGGTAAACCCTGGAATTTTTCCTCGTATTTGTTGAGTTTTTCAACGAGCGCTAATATGCTTTCTTCGTTGTCGGTTACTTTAAGCGAAGTAAGTTCCAAACTGTTCAGCAAGAACTTTTTTACTTCGGTTGTATTGTTTTCTGCTGAGTGGTGTTCTATTATGTGGGCTGCCTCGTTTTCTGCTTGTTCCCAAGTCAGCGAGTAGTTGTATTTGTTCAGTGCATCGTTTATCTTGTCGAGCAGTTCACCTTTGTTTTCACATCCGCAGTGATCATGCCCGCAGCAGCAATGGTGTTCCTCATGATGCCCACAGCCGCATTCGCAGTTGTCTTTTCCGCATTCACAGTTACCATCGTTGCAGTGGCAATTTTCACATCCACAATCACAATGACCATTCTCACAATTGCAGTTTTCACATCCGCAATCGCAATGGCCATTCTCGCAATTACAGTCTTCACATCCGCATTCACAATGATTTTTACCGTGGTTTTCATTGTTTTCGCAGCAGCATTTATGTTCACTTTCGTGATGGTGCTTGCAACAGCATTCGTTGTTTGATTTGTTCATTGTATTATTGTTTTTTATTGATTTTCTGATTGTTTATATGTCGCGTCGAGTCACGTTGTGTCTTTTTTTCAAAGTTTTTTTTCATTGCCTCTTCCAAGTCAATTCCTGTTTGGTTCGCAATGCATGTCAATACCCACAAAACGTCGGCTATTTCGTCGGATAGATTGCTTTTTTCGCCTTGCTTAAACGACTGTTCACCATAGGTTCTGGCCATTACACGCGCCATTTCGCCTACTTCTTCCGTAAGGCATGCCATATTTGTAAGTTCGTTGAAATATCTCACGCCATACCTTTTTATCCAACTGTCCACTTCGTTTTGCAGTTCTTTCAGTGTCATTTATTCCTTGTTTTTTGTGTCCATGCATATAGTTACTGGTCCGTCGTTGAGAAGTTCAACTTTCATGTCTGCTCCAAACGTACCTGTTTTAACTTCTTTGCCCATAGCTATACTCAATTCTTTGCAGAACTTTTCGTAGAGTGGTATTGCTGTCTCGTGGCATGCAGCACGTATATACGAAGGCCTATTGCCTTTTTTGTACGATGCCATAAGCGTAAATTGGCTAACCACTAAAATATTGCCTTCTACATCGTTGACTGACAAGTTCATAACACCTTTTTCATCATTGAAAATTCTTAGTCCTACGATTTTCTTTATCAGCCAGTTCAGGTCGTTTTCCGTATCAGATTCTTCAATGCCCAACAATACCAGCAAACCTTTTTCTATAGAGCTTTTAGTATTTCCGTCAATAGTTACACTGCAGTGGTTTACCCTTTGTATTACGGCTCTCATTGTATTTAAGTTTTAGCGTCATGCAAATATAGC
>CAZDOH010000051.1:6291-17827 GCA_964507005.1 uncultured Prevotella sp.
CGTTTGCTCCTTTTCTGACGGTGAAATGTAATGGCAAATCGGTGCACTTCATCCTGCATGCGTGTCATTAGCTTGAAGAGTGCGCTTTCCTGCTTTAATGTTATTATTGCAGGAGGGAATCCATAAAGTAACTCATGTGTGCGGTGGTGGTTGTCTTTTGCCAGACCGGCTATGGGTATTTCGAGTTTAAGTTTCTCTTCAATAATTTCCCTCACAACTTCCATTTGGCCTTTTCCGCCATCTGTTATTATCAAGTCAGGTAGGGGAGTGTTCTCCTTTTTTGCGCGCGAATATCGCCTATATACCACTTCTTTCATCGAAGCATAGTCGTCGGGACCTACTACTGTTTTAATATTGTATTTTCGGTATTCGTTTTTAGCTGGCTTGAGTTTTTCAAACACTACGCAAGCGGCTACTGCGTCGCTTCCCGATATATTGGAATTGTCGAAAAGTTCTATTCTGAACGGTGGTTTCTGAAGGTGTAAATCTTCTTGTATTTCCTTCATTAAACGCATGTTTTTCTGTTCAGGATTCAGCTTTTCCGATTGTTTCAGTCTGTCGAATTTATACTCTTTTACGTTCAGTTGTGACAGTTTCAGCAGTTTTAGTTTATCGCCCCTTTGCGGAATTGTAAACGTAATCCCGTTGAGTTCCGTATTAACTGGAAAAGGTATGATGATTTCCTTTGCTTTGCTTCCATATCTTCCGCGCATTTCCACAATACCCATTTCAAGCACCTCGGCATCGGTTTCATTTAATTTTTTTCTGAATTCAAAAGTAAACGCCTGGTTTATCATGCCATTTGTTACGTGCATGTAATTTATGAATGCTACTGTTTCTTCGCTTTCTATAGCAAAAACGTCAATGTTGTTGACTACATTTGAAACTACCTCGCTCTTTGCCCTGTAGTTTTCTATTATATCGTACTTTTTCTTTATTGCTGCGGCCTCCTCAAACCGTAATTCTGATGCAAGTTGCATCATTTCCTGTCGCATTACATTTTGCAGTTCTTTAGTATTGCCGTTGAGAATTTGCCGAGCTGCATCTATCAATTTAAGATATTCTTCGCGTGTTTGTTTGGCTATACATGGTGCTTTACAGTTTTTTATATGCCATTCCAAACATTCCTTGTATTTGCCGCTTAGAACGCCTTCAATGGTCATTTTCATGCTGCACGGCCGGGGTTGTATAATCTTTCCGATCAGTTCGAGTATGGCATACATTGTCTGTATGTGTGAATATGGCCCGAAATATTCTGATCCGTCTTTATACCGTTTGCGTGTCTTTACTATTCTTGGGAAATCTTCCTTGGTTATACATATGGAGGGATAGGTTTTGTCATCTTTCAGTAATATGTTGTAGTGAGGCTTGTAGCGCTTTATCAGGTTGTTTTCCAAAAGCAAAGCATCCTCTTCTGTCCTGACGACAATATATTTTATATCGTATATCTTATTTACTAAAATATGCGTTTTAAGATTTGGTTGCTCGCCCTTGAAGTATGAACCAACACGCCGTTTCAGTTTTTTTGCTTTGCCTACGTAAATTATTTCGCCTTTGTTGTTGAGATATTGATAGCAGCCGGGGGAATCTGGGAGATTATCTACAATTCCCTTTAGATATTCCAATCTTTTTTTGTTTTCCTCCTTTGTCATTCCTGTTTACAATTCAATCAACGATTCGATATCCACTTCGTTTGGCAGGTGCTTTCGCCCTTCCGGACATTCGCTTATAAGTTCAAAAATGAAATTGATCAATATGCTTTTTGGACCGAAACTGTTTACTAAATCGTATGTGGCTTTCATAGAACCGCCAGTGGCAAGCAAGTCGTCGTGTATCAATACAACATCGTCTTTTGTAATTGCACCATCCTGCAATTCTATTTCATCGTAACCATATTCCTTTTCATATTTTGCTGTGTGTGTCAATCCTGGCATTTTTCCTTTTTTGCGGCATAAAACCAATCCTGCACCTAATTTATATGCCAGTATTGAAGCCATTATTACCCCTCGCGTTTCCAAACCTACAATTTTTGTTATGCCTTTGTCCTTATATAGACTGTATAATTCATCGACAATTTCTTTTATTACTTTTTTGTCTGTAAATAGAAAATTAACATCTTTGAATTGTATCCCGTCTTTCGGATAGTTTGGAAAGTTTCTAAGATGTTCAAGTATATATTTAGAGTTCATTTTTAGGGAGTTTAGTTCTTGTCTTTATTGTATCGTTTCACGTGGAACTGTATGACTTTTGTCAATTTTCCATGTTTTCATCGTTTCATTAGTATTAAAAGTACGCTGATATCGCTTGGTGATATTCCAGGTATTCGGCTTGCTTCGGCAAGTGTTTCTGGATTTATGTGTTCCAACTTTTGGCGCGCTTCTATTGTCAGTTGTTTTATCTTTGAATAATCGAAATGTCCACGGATTTTTATATCTTCAAGTCTTAGTATTTTTTCTGCCAGTTTTCTTTCCCTCTCGATGTAACCCTTGTATTTTATTTTCACTTCTGCTGCTTCACATGCCTCTTGGTTCTTTACGTTTCCATCGTACATTAGCATTTTGAGCGGTTCGATATATTCTGAAATATTGTCAAGACATATTTGAGGTCGATTCAAGAGTTCCTCCAATCTTTCGGAAAATTCAATTTTTGTTGTACCCATCGCCAATAGTGCATCGTTTATGTCTTTTGGCTTTATCTTGGTTTTTTCGCAAAAGTTTATGATGCCATTTGCTATTTCCTGTTTTTTCTCGAATTTTTCCCAGCGTTCATTGCTTATTGTTCCGAGTTGTTTTGCACGTGGCGTGAGCCGTTCGTCGGCATTGTCTTGTCGCAACAGAATCCTGAACTCCGCTCTTGAAGTGAACATTCGATAAGGTTCGTCAACGCCTTTTGTTGTCAGGTCGTCGATAAGCACTCCGATATAGGCTTCGTCGCGGCGAAGCACGAGTGGTTTTTTCCCTTGCACTTTTTGTGCTGCATTTATACCGGCTATTATACCTTGTCCTGCCGCTTCTTCATATCCTGTCGTACCGTTTACTTGACCTGCAAAAAACAGGTTTTCCAAAACTTTTGATTCCAGTGAATGATTTAACTGTGTCGGATCGAAGAAGTCGTATTCAATAGCATACCCAGGTCTATACACCTTTGCATTTTCGAAACCTTCTATATTTCTTATTGCCTCGATTTGTATTTCGCTTGGCATGCTTGACGAGAATCCGTTCAAGTACATTTCGTTTGTTGATGTTCCTTCGGGTTCCAGAAACAATGGATGGTGATCCCTGTCGGGGAATGTTACGATTTTTGTTTCTATGCTTGGACAATAGCGTGGCCCTATGCTTTGTATTTGCCCGTTGTAGAGAGGGGAGTCATCAAGTGCGCTGCGCAGTATTGCGTGAACTTTCTCGTTTGTAGAGCATAGCCAACATGTTAATTGCGGCAGCGTGCGCTTTTCAGTGATATACGAAAAGCGGTGAAAGTCGTTTTCCCCCTCCTGTATTTCGAGTTTGCTGAAATCGATGCTTCTTGCGTCAATTCTTACAGGAGTTCCCGTCTTCATTCTTTCTGAGCGGATGCCGTGACGTGTAATCGATTCCGTGAGTTTTCCTACTGCCGGTTCGGCACATCTGCCTCCCGGCACTTTGCGACGGCCTATGTGGAGGAGTCCGTTAAGAAATGTGCCCGCTGTTATTACAACGGCTTTTGCATTTATCCGCACGCCCCATTGTGTTTCCACTCCGGTTGCTTTTCCGTTTTCCACTATAAGTTCTTCTACTTGGTCTTGCCAAATGTCGAGCCCATCGGTGTTTTCGAGAATGTGTCTCCATTCAGCGCTGAATTTCATGCGGTCGCATTGTGATCGCGGACTCCACATTGCCGGTCCTTTCGAGCGGTTCAGCATGCGGAACTGTATTGCTGAGCGGTCTGTTACTATTCCCGTGAATCCTCCCAGGGCATCAATTTCGCGAACTATTTGTCCTTTGGCTATACCGCCAATTGCGGGGTTACAACTCATTTGAGCAATCTTGTTCATGTCCATCGTTACGAGGCATGTTGTGCATCCGCATCTTGCAGCGGCGCTTGCTGCCTCGCATCCGGCATGTCCGGCCCCGACCACGACTACGTCATAATTTAATTCCATCATATTTTGGGATTTGTCGCATTTATAATGCGGCCATGTTATAGCAAAATTACTCCAAAATTTGCGAATACTGTATTTTTCTTTTTCACTGAAAAGAATATAGTTGCAGATACATAAAGAAAATAGCATATAAAATACTGTATAACAAAGGTATAAATGCAAAATATTTTCCGGTGTCAAATAATTTCGCACTTGTGGCATATGAGTTTTTTGTGTTGCTGTTATTTGCTTTTTACTGTTTCAAGTTACACGTGAAACATTGATGTTACTTTGTTTATGTTCAATGGTATGTATATTGCACTAAATCATTACCTTTGCACCCGATTTTTTTAAGTTTACACAAATTGAAGACATTTGAAGAGCTCGGCTTGATGCCTGAGTTGATTAAAGCCGTTGATGAAATTGGCTACGAGAATCCCATGCCTATTCAGGAGGAAGTGATTCCCTATTTGTTGGGAGAAGGAAACGATGTTATAGCTTTGGCGCAGACCGGTACGGGCAAAACTGCCGCTTACGGTCTTCCGCTTTTGCAGAAAGTGAAGAAAGGGGTTGAAGGTGTGCAGGCTGTAATTCTCAGCCCTACGCGCGAGCTTTGCCTCCAAATTGCAAACGATCTTAAAGACTATTCGAAATATCTTGATGAGGTGCACGTCTTGGCTGTTTATGGTGGTGCCGATATCGGCGGCCAGATTAAGGCACTCAAGCGTGGCATTCAAATAGTGGTTGCCACCCCGGGCCGACTTATCGACCTTATGGAGCGTGGGGCTGCGAAACTCGACAATGTTGAAAATGTAGTGCTCGATGAGGCCGACGAGATGCTCAATATGGGCTTCAGCGAAAGTATTGACGCAATTCTTGCCGGTGTGCCTGAAAACCGCAACACTTTGCTTTTCTCGGCCACAATGAGTCGTGAGATTGAAAAGATTGCGCGCACCTATTTGACGGACCCAAAGGAAATAGTGGTTGGATCGCGCAACGAGGGGGCGGAGAAGGTCAACCATGAATACTACCTTGTGCAGGCCAAGGATAAATATGCTGCGTTGAAGCGTGTAGTTGATTATTATCCTAAAATCTATGCCATTGTGTTCTGCCGTACCCGTATGGAAACCCAGGAGGTTGCCGACAAGTTGATACAAGATGGTTACAATGCCGAGTCGCTTCACGGCGAACTTTCTCAGGCTCAGCGAGACCTCACCATGCAGAAATTCCGCCAGAAACGTGTGCAGCTGCTCGTTGCAACCGATGTGGCAGCGCGTGGGCTGGACGTTGAAGAGCTTACGCATGTCATCAATTATGGTTTGCCCGAAGACATAGAAAGTTATACCCACCGTAGCGGCCGTACTGGGCGTGCTGGAAAACGTGGAACTTCGATAAGCATTGTACATCTTCGCGAGAAAGGCAAGATACGCCGCATTGAGAAGGAGATAGGGAAGAGCTTCGTGCGCTGCCATCTGCCTTCGCCCAAAGACATCTGTACCAAACAGCTCTACAATGTCATTGACAAGTTGGAGCGTACGGAAGTGGACGAGCAGCAGATAGCTCCTTTCATGCCTGAAGTGCTGCGCAAACTCGATTGGCTCGATAAGGACGATTTGGTGAAGCGTATCGTTGCTTCGGCTTTCGGAAGGTTTGTGGAATATTACGCCAACGCCCCCGAAATAGTTGAGCCCGAAGACCGCGGCAATCGCGATGCAGATGCTGACAACTCAAAGCGCACGCATCGCGAACGTCGTGCGGCAAAACGGGCAACGGATGCCAGCGGCAAGGTTCAGCCCGAAAAGGGATACAAGCGCCTGTTCATCAACCTTGGCAAGCGTGACGGCGTATACGCCCGCGAGATAATAGGAATGGTCAACAAGTTTGTGGGCGGAAATGTAGACATCGGACGTATCGATCTTACCACCAACTGTTCGTTCTTCGAAGTGCCCGAAAAGGATGCCGACCTTGTGTTTGGTGGGTTCCGCAAGGCGAAATACAAAGGTAGGCGTGTTGTGGTTGACGATGCCGAAGCAACTGGCACCAAGCGGCAGACGCGCGACGACGACGGCAGACGCAAAAAAAATGACGCACCGAAGTTCAAGGATGATGCTTCAAAAAAGAAAAAGGCCAAGAAACGCAACGATGATTTCCAGGATGATTTCGCTCCAAAGGGGAAGTCGGGCAAAGACGATTGGAAGAAGTTTTTTGGACACTGATTCTGTTTGATGCCTGTCGGTTTGGCAGAAAATCTACTGCGAAACTTTTTAAAACATCATAGGGAGTACCTCCACGGTACGCCCTTGTTTTTTCTCGCCGGTGTTTCCTGAATGCTTTTCCGTGGTGGGTGCTAAATTGTATAACGCTTTGAAAGATAGTTATTGTTGCATATAAACAATTTATAAGCATTTCGTTTCCAAAAGGTTTGATAGGCTTCAAACAATGTCTGATATAATTTAAATTATAAGGCATATCGTTTAAATTATGTCTGACATATTTTTTACAAGATGCCTTGTAGTTTTTGCCGTATTGCTTGTTTGGCATCTTGTGCCTATTTCCACATTGCCGTTCGCTAGTTTTAACTGAAAGCAAAAATATTTGCTGCCGTGTAGATTGTTTCTCAATTAATCGCTATTTTTACACCAAATATTCGCATATGGTCGTAAAAAGAGCATTTATAGTGTTTTTAGCCGCTATGGCTTGCGCTTTCGCCTCAGAGGCGCAACGTGTGAATTTTTCGTTGGGTGGCGGCTTGTCGTCGCACTTTGGAAGTTCCACTCGCAGCGTTGGTGCCTTTAGGCTGGGAGCATCGTATGAGCATGAAATTCCAGGCAATTTCAGTATTGAACCGGGTGTATTTTTCTATGCAAAAGGATATAAGGACAAAAACGAAACCGTGTTTATGCGCGACGACAAGGGTGAAATTGTAAATGACGACAATGGCAACCCCATGACAGGTGTAAAAAACGTGAGTACTGGCAAATTCTATGTTGAGGTGCCCGTTATGGCCAATTGGTATCTTGAGATTTCGCCGTTGCACTATATAGAATTTTCGGCCGGTCCTTATGCCGCATTCGGGGTAGGGGGCAAGCGTAAAACACGCGGTGACACCGATCAGGATGTACAGGACCGCTTTTATTACGAAAAAAGCACGTTCAAGGAACAGGGGACAAGGCGCTTCGACTGCGGCATCGCGTTGGGAGTGGCCTACGAGTTTAACCGTATGTTCGCCGTTGGGGCGCAAACAGATTTGGGCCTTGTGGCGTTCCGCAAAAGCGGAGGACGCAATGTGTCTGGAATCGTGACGTTCAGCTATCGTTTGCGGCTTGACAACTGAGCGGAAAGCTCTTTTTAATCAAGACAGGTATATGTAACAGACAATAAAAAATATCGTAATGAGCGAATTTCTGCTGAATCACCTTTGGGAAGCATGGGCCATAGCGGCCTTGGTGTTTCTTGTGCTCGAACTTATGGCAGGCGATTTCTTTATGATGTGCCTTGCTGTCGGTGCAGTGGTTTCTGCGCTTGCAGCCGCCGTTGGAATTGCTTTTCTGCCGAGCATTGCCGTTTTTGCCGTTGTAACGTTGGCTTGCCTGTTGTTGCTGCGGCCCAAGATGCTTAAGCGCATGGCCCGCCGTGGGCGCAAGAGCAATGCCGATGCCCTAGTCGGCAAAACGGGAACAGTGAAAGAGGAAATCAAGGCGGGCTCCTACGGTTATGTAGCCATCGACGGCGATATGTGGCGCAGTGTTTCTGCCGACGGAGTCGCAATCGCTGCTGGAACAAAAGTCGTGGTTGTGTCGCGCGAAAGCATAGTTCTGACTGTAAAAACCGAATAATATAATCATTTAATACAAACCCTGTAAAACTCCAGACACCATGATTTACGTATTGTTAGTAATGGCATTCTTGGCAATAGTTATCGTTGCCAAAAGTATAACCATCATCTCGCAGTCGAGCACGAAGATTATAGAACGCCTCGGGCGCTATCACGCCACGCTCAATCCCGGCGTGAACCTTATCATGCCTTTTATCGACAAACCGCGAAGCATAGTGATAATGCGCAACAAGCGCTATTACTATTCCACAGAAATCGACCTGCGCGAACAGGTCTACGATTTCGACAAACAGAACGTTATAACTAAAGACAATGTGCAGACCGAAATCAACGCGTTGCTCTATTTTCAGATTGTAGACCCGTTCAAGGCTGTATACGAGATAAGCAACCTCCCCAATGCTATCGAGAAACTCACACAGACAACTTTGCGTAACATCATAGGCGAAATGGAACTCGACGAGACGCTTACCTCGCGCGACACCATCAACACCAAACTGCGCGCGGTACTCGACGAAGCTACCAACAAGTGGGGCGTGAAGGTTAACCGCGTTGAGCTGCAGGACATAAATCCTCCAGTTAGCGTGTTGCAAGCTATGGAAAAGCAAATGCAGGCCGAGCGCAACAAACGTGCCGAAATCTTGAACAGCGAAGGCGAGAAGCAAAGCGCCATACTCAAGTCGGAAGGCGAGAAAATGGCCACCATTAACCAGGCCGAAGCCGAGAAACAGCGCGCCATACTCAATGCCGAAGGTGTAGCCGCTGCAAAAGTGAAACAGGCCGAAGCCGAAGCCCGGGCCGTGGAACTTATCACAGAAGCCGTTGGCAAGTCAACAAATCCCGCCAATTATCTGCTCGCCCAGAAATATATAAGAATGCTGCAGGAAGTGGCCAGCGGCGACAAGACCAAAACAGTCTATCTCCCCATCGAGGCAACAAATATGCTTGGCTCGATAGGTGGCATAAAAGACCTTTTCAAAGCTGAATGAAAACGACAACCAATAAGTTTTAATTTAACACGCAATGAAAAATATATCAAGAAGACAATTTATAAAAGACGGAATGCTCAGCGCGGCTGCACTGGCCGTTGTGCCCGGTAACGTGCTTGGCAAGGCTTACGGCTTTACCGCTCCCAGCGACAAACTCAACATTGCCGGCATAGGCGTTGGCGGAGTAGGGCGCCGCAACATGAGTAACCTCAAGGACGAAAATATCGTGGCCCTTTGCGATGTCGACTGGAGCTACGCCATGAAGACGTTTAACGACTTCCCGAAAGCCAAACGTTTCAAGGACTGGCGCGAGATGTTCGACCGTATGGGCAAGAGCATTGATGCCGTGATGATAGCAACGCCCGATCATACGCACGCCGTAATTGCGGCGCATGCCATAACCATGGGAAAGCATGTTTATCTGCAGAAGCCGCTTACGCATTCAGTGTACGAGGCTCGCCTGCTGGCCAAACTGGCAAGGAAATACAAGGTAGCCACGCAGATGGGTAACCAGGGAAGTTCGTTTGAATGGAACAAACGTGTTGCTGAATGGATATGGGCAGGTGAAATAGGGGAAGTGCGCGAGGTTCATTGCTGGACCGATCGCCCGATATGGCCGCAGGGACTTATGAAGCCTACCGAAAAGGTTGCTGTGCCCAATACCCTTGATTGGGATCTGTGGATCGGCCCTGCTGAAATGCGTCCCTATCATCCCTCGTACTGTCCGTGGAACTGGCGCGGCTGGTACGATTTCGGCACTGGGGCATTGGGCGATATGGCATGCCATATCATGGATCCTGCAGTGCTGGCCCTTGGACTGAAGTATCCCACAAAAATACAAGCGTCGTCTACTCTCAGCAACCTTTATTCACCGCCCTATGCCGAAACCATAACCTACACATTCCCCGCACGCTCCAAGAAAGGCAATGTTGAAATGCCCGAAGTAAAACTCACATGGTACGACGGTGGACTCATGCCCCAGCGTCCTTCTGAATTGCTTGACGGCGAAATGCTGGGCGACGAGAACGGCGGCATTCTTTTTGTAGGCACCAAGGGAAAGATTATGACCGGATGCTACGGAATGAATCCGACGCTGCTGCCAAAGAGCCGTATGAACGACCTTAAGGAGCCGGCACCGCAACTGCGCCGCGTGATTACAAGCGATGTGGCAAGCATTTGGGACTCGAATGCACACGAAGTGGATTGGGTGCGTGCATGCAAGGAACCGGCGCGTAGCCGCGTGGAAACATGTTCGAATTTCGAGTTTGCCGGACCTTTCACCGAAATGGTTGACATGGGCGTGATGGCCACGCGTCTTGCCGGAATTACTGGGCTGCAGAAAGAACTCGAATGGGACGGCGAGAACATGAGGTTTACCAACATTTCTCCCAATGACAAGGTGAAGATTGTGAACTACGATGCATTTGCCGTTATTGACGGTGACCCGAAATTCGACCGCCGCTATACCGAATTCACTGCACAGGAACTTGTGGACGAGTGGATAAAGCATACTTACCATAACGGCTACTCGTTGCCGCCAATGCCTAAAGACTAAAAACGGATGAAACGCATATTCTTTGTTGCGCTTGTTTGTCTGTTGGCTTTTACTTCAAAAGTCAGCGGAAAGACGAAAGCCGAAAAGCTCGGATGGAAACTCGCCGTGCAGTCGTGGACTTTCCACAGCGATGACCTTTGCACAGTGATTGACAAAACTGCAGAACTCGGTGTGAAATACATCGAAGTTTTTCCTGGTCAGAAGATAGGCGGGCAGTGGGGTGAAAAGGTATTCGACTACAATCTCGATGCCACCTCCTGCAGGCAGTTGCGCAAATATGCAGCCACGAAGGGTGTGAAAATAGTCGGAACAGGAATTTACGGCGACCCGAAAAGCGAAGACTGGCCGCGTATGTTTGAGTTTGCAAAGCGTATGAAGATCGAATACATCGGGTGCGAGCCGGCACTTAATGATTGGGATCTTGTGGAAAATCTTGCCCGCAAGACCGGCATAAAGGTTTCCGTGCATAATCATCCCCGTCCTTCAACCTATTGGAATCCGCTAAACTTGCTTGCGCCCATTGCAAACCGCAGCAAACTGCTTGGCTCGTGCGCCGATGTAGGGCACTGGTTGCGTTGCGGGCTTATGCCCGCAGAGTGCCTAAAGGTGCTCAGCGGAAGGATTGTTTCTCTGCATTTCAAGGACATCGTTGACGGCAATGACTGGGAAGCCATGCACGACACGGTATGGGGCGAGGGTATTATCAACATGCCCCTACTACTGCGGCAACTAAAGGATCAGGGATTCAAGGGATATTTTGCAATTGAATATGAATATAATTGGGGAAAGTCGATGCCCGAAATAAAAGAAAGCATCAGAAATTTCAACCGTATGGTAGAGGAAATGAAATAACTCGCTTTATTTTCAAACAACAGTCGGTCTGCGCAAAATCAATCGGTGCAGGCCGACTGTCGTTTTCAACAGTACCGTTTTAGCCGCCGTCTGTTGCATTGGTGCCAGCGAAAGGTGTGCGCAGACATTGTATGCGCATTGCGAAAAAATTGTGTGCGCATTCCACTCGAAAAAGGTCTATTGTAATTTTA
>CAZDOH010000052.1:0-12016 GCA_964507005.1 uncultured Prevotella sp.
GGCCGTAGACCGTGTGAATGCCACCGAGTGCGTTTGCCGCTACTTCGACTTGCAGACGGCGCTGAAGAATATGGAGCGCGGGCAGACGCCGTGGACTCCCGCTGTGGGCATACTGCGCCAAATCAATGTGCGCCTCAGGGAAATCGACGCCGCCGGCGGGGCCGAGAGCGAAATAGCCCGCACGCATGCTTTGGCCGAATATTTCCGCGCGCACATAGCAGGTTTGCCGCTGCAGATTGCCTCTGAGTCGCTGTCGAACGCCGTTACGCCGCTTCATCCCTTGAATGTTTCGGCTTACGATATCTTCCTAAAACTGAAGGACGACTACGGCATATGGGTTTGTCCCAACGGAGGCGACATGAAAGACACGCTTTTCCGCGTGGGGCATATCGGGGCGCTCACAACCGGCGACTACGACAAACTGCTCGGCGCCTTGCACGATATGCAGCAGAAAGGATTGCTGTAACTTTGCTTTTCAATTGAATTATCACTATTTTTGCTACATAAATTATTTGTGATTTTGGACTTGTGATTATGAATAGGAAAATCTGTTTCTTGGCCATTATGCTGTGCTTGATGGCTATGCCGTTCCCGGCAAATGCTTTGTGGCTTACCATCAATACTTCGAAGAGCGCCAACCAGGCCACAGTTACCAAAGATTCCGAAACCGGGGAGTTTACCGTGGTGACTTCGGGCATCGACCCTTATTTCTATCTTACCGCGTTCCCCGCTGCGCTCGACTCGGGCACCGATTCGCTTACGTTCGAGTACAAGTCGTCGGCCAACGTCTACGATCTGCAGCTGTTTTTCTGCGACCCGGCATCGGAGGAGCGTTCGCAGCATTTCTACAACCTGCTGAAGAAAACCGACGAGTGGACCAAGGTGACAATAAGCATTGCCGATGCAATATCCAAGTTCGACTGGAAAAATGCCGGCAACTATCTGCGCATCGACCCGGGACGGAATTCGGGTGTTACGCTGCATTTCCGCTCGTTCTACATCAATTCGAAAGACAATTCGCTGTCGTATGAACAGAAAACCCGCATATCAAGCCATATCGACACTTATTCGAAACGCCAGTTCAGCTCGGCCGTAACAAATGTGGAGGTTACCTTGAGTTCCATAAACGTGTCGGGAACATGCGAGAGCGACAACCGCAAGTATGCTGTGGTTGAAATACCGCTTTACCAGGATATCACCGAAACAACCTCGTTTGTAAGCCGCGCCGAAATCACCTCGAAAGACTTTACCGTGCAGTTCCCGCGCCGTGCGTCGCGCAACGGCTACACCTACGACCGCCTGCTGTCGAAATGGGCCATCGTCGACGTTACCGACGGCAAGGACTCGCTGGTGTCGCACGCACGCTATGCCGATGAGGTGAAAGCCAAGAGTTCGCCCCAGGCCATGACTCTCAATACAAAGAAAGGTCTAGGCGGGTTCATTTGGAACGACAACCGCTCCGACCTCGACAGCCTCGGCATTGGCAGCGTCACGGTCAATGTGGTGCTCAATAGTATAGTTTCAATGACGCCGGCATCGGGTTGCTACAGTCACTCGTATGGCGGGAAAACCTACTACATGAACGCCAGCGTAGTAAACTCCTACGACAAGCAATTCCTGCTATGCCTGGAGCGCGGCATCACCGTGTCGGCAATAATCCTGGTGGTGCCTTCGGGCGGCGACGCGAAGTTTACCGATGCGATACGTCACCCCGAATATACCACGGGCCCGTACTGCATGCCCAATTTCACGACTATTGCCGGAGTGCAGGCCTATGCAGCGGCAATCGATTTTTTGGCAAAACGCTACAACGGCGTTACCTATGGGCGCATAAACCACTGGATTCTGCATAATGAGGTGGACCAGGGAAGCTATTGGACCAACATGGGCACGCAGCCTTTGCCGCGCTACACCGATTCCTATATGAAGTCGATGCGACTCGTGAGCAACATCGTGCGCCAGTACGACCAGAACGCGGCAGTGCTCGCCTCGTTCACCCACTCATGGAAATCGTCGTCGGGCTCGGGCAACTACACTACTTGCGATATGCTCGATTTCATAAACCGAATGTCGCAGGCCGAAGGCGACTTCTGGTGGGGACTGGCATACCATCCCTATCCCGAAGACCTTACCAAACCGCAGTTCTGGAAAAACGACACTCACTCCACCTACAACCTCAAAACTTCGGGCTACGTGACTTTCAAGAATCTTGAAGTGCTGAGCGAGTGGATGCTCATTCCCGCAAACAAGTACCAGGGCACTACCAAGCGCATTCTCTTCTTGTCTGAGCAGGGCACCAATTCGCCTTCCTACAGTGCCAGCGACCTTAAACTGCAGGCTGCCGGCGCATGCTGGGCGTGGAAGAAAGTTTGCCGCCTTGAGGGTATCGATGCCATGCAGTGGCACAACTGGCAGGACAACCGTGCCGAAGGCGGGCTGCGCATCGGACTGCGCTACTATCCTGACGACGAGACGCATCCCAACGAGCCGAAGCCTGTGTGGTACGTGTGGCAGGCTGCTGGCACCGACAACGAAGAAACGGTGTTTGCCCCGTATATGTCAACGCTCGGCATTTCAAACTGGGAAAGCATTTTTAGGTCGGTAATCGGGTCAGTGGGAACGGCGTCTGCCGGCAAGTCTGCGCTCGATGTCTACGGCACTGAGGGCGCTATAGTGAACAAGTCGGGCGTTCCCGTCAGCGTCTATACGGCAGCCGGAGCGCTTGTGGCAAGGACTTCGGGCAACGTCGTGCTTCCTGCAGGCATATATATAGTGCGCAGCGCAACGCAAAGCCGTAAGGTGATTGTGAAATAACGGCGGCATATCGCGGTTGCGGTTCGCCGAAAACAAAGTGCCGGTCGCGGAATCCCGTGGCCGGCACAAATATTGTAAGAACAGTTTGTTTCATAGCCCGAAAGATACGGCACGCCCTGCGTGCGCTATTCCGTTTTCCTTATGACGCGACACGGATTGCCTGCGGCCACCACGCCTTCGGGAATGTCGCGGTTCACCACGCTTCCGGCGCCTATTACGCTGCGGCTGCCTATGGTGACTCCTGGCAGAATGCTTACGTGGCCGCCAATCCACACGTCGTCGCCTATAGTTATGGGCTTCGCCGCTTCGTAGCCCTGTCGCCGCGTTTCAACGTCGAACGGATGGAATGCGGTGTAGATGCCCACTTGCGGCGCGATGAACACGTTGTTGCCTATGCGCACTTCGGCTTCGTCGAGCACTACGAGTCCGGTGTTGGCAAAGAAGTTGTAGCCTACGTGCAAGTTGTATCCGAAGTCGCAGTGGAAGGGCGAAAGTATCATGCAGTTGCTTCCCATGCTGCCTAGCATTTGCTGCAGCATTGCGGTGCGCTCGTCGGTATGCGTGAACGGCACTGCGTTGAAGGCCGCTACCATATCGGCGGCATGGCGGTATTCGCGTGAGAGTTCTTCATCGGCAAACGGGCGGTAGAATTCGCCGGCGGCGCGCAGTTGTTTTGCATTCATTGGCGTGAGGGTTTGTTGCCGGTGCTTTGGGCAAGTGCGGCGTTTATGTTGTAGATGTATTCCAGAAGTTCGTCACGGCCAGTCTTGCGCTGCGAGGAAGTTATGAACATCGGCGGCAGCTCTTCCCATGTCTCGGCAAGTGCCGTGCGCATGGCTTCGATGTTTTCCTTCACTCCCTTGTCGCCCGGGCGGTCGGCTTTTGTGAACACCACTGCCAACGGAATGCCGCCGGTGCCGGCGCGGTTGATGAAGTCGATGTCGATTTTCTGCGGTGCCACGCGCGAGTCAACGAGCACGAAGAGGCATGTGAGCTGTGCGCGGTTGGCAACGTAGTCGGATATGATGCTACCGAACTTTGCGATGTCGGTCTTACTGCGGCGTGCATAGCCGTAGCCGGGAAGGTCTACGATATACCAGCTGCCGTTGATGAGGAAATGGTTGATGAGCATCGTCTTTCCCGGGCGAGCCGAGGTGAGGGCAAGCTTGCGCCGCCCGCAGAGCATGTTGATGAGGCTGCTTTTGCCCACGTTGCTGCGCCCTATGAAGGCATATTCAGGGCGGCCGTCGGCAGGGCAGCGGGCAAGGTCGGTGTTGCTTATCACGAATTCCGACTTCACAATGTCGTATTTCTTTCTTCGCGGTGGGGGAGTGTTCATAGGCGTTGGTGTTTCGTGGTTAATTTTGATGTATGGCGGCGCCGGGCCGGCATCTGCGGTATTCGCAAATGCATTGCAAAGTTAGGAATTTTGGCTGAGTTTGCCGGCATTTGGCTTGGCGCTGCCTTATGCATGCCTGTCACTGCGAAGTTTTTATTACCTTTGCAAGGCTTTTTCGGTAAAAGCCATTACTGACAATGCAACAGCAGTATCCCTCGAAGTTGCTCAATCGCGCGGTGGATGAATTCGCCAAACTGCCCGGAATAGGGCGCAAGACTGCCTTGCGCCTGGTGCTTCACTTGCTGAGGCAGGAAGAGGAGGCGAGCGACAGTTTTGCCGAGGCCGTGAAGACTTTGCGCCACGAGGTTAAATACTGTCGCGTCTGCCACAATATATGCGACGGCGAAGTGTGCGACATCTGCTCGAATGTGCGCCGCGACCCGTCGACGATATGTGTGGTAGAGAACGTGCAGGACGTGATGGCTGTGGAGAACACCCAACAGTACCGCGGCCTGTACCATGTGTTGGGAGGGGTGATATCGCCCATCAACGGCATAGGACCATCAGACATTGAGGTGCAGTCGCTCGTGGAGCGAGTGGAAGCCGGTGGTGTGAACGAGGTGATACTCGCGCTCAGCCCTACGATGGAAGGCGACACCACCAATTTCTACATAGCGCGGCGGCTGGCTGCCACGGGAGTGAAAGTCTCGGTGATAGCACGCGGGGTGACTGTGGGCGACGAACTGGAATATACCGATGAAGTGACTCTCGGGCGGTCGATACTCAACCGCACTGAATTTTCTGCAAAACACTGAAACACTACACAGAAATGAATACAAGGATAAAGGAACTCGTGCATCAGTTGGGGGCATTCTATGTCACCTATATCGTGTGCATGGCGGTTTTTGCCGGCACCTACGAACTGTTGCCGCAGTCGAAGGGCATGCTGCTGGGAAACGCCCAGGCCCAATATGTCACTGATACAGCTTGCGTGCTGCTCACGATAGTCGTGGTACCGTTGTCGCTGAAAATATTTTCCCGGCTTCTCACCCGCCACAAGTCGCTTGGCCTTGAGCAGCGCATGGCGCGCTATCGCACGCTATGGAACATACGGTTGCTGTGCTTTGCTGTGGTCACCGTGTTCGATTTGTGGGTTTATTATGCCACGGTGAATAATATCGGAGGGTTTTGTGCGTTAATATGTGTGATAGCTTCGTTGCTTTTCGTGCCTACATACCGGCGCGTGGAAGCCGAGCTCGAAGCCGGTAACAACATAAACGATTGACGCCGGCAATTTTGTGACACAGCCGCAACTCCGAACCCGAGGATGAAGATAACGTTTCTAATACCGCCTCCGCTCCGTAATGAGCGCCCGGCCGAGCGCAGTTCAGGATGCACCCACGTGGTGTATCCCACTCCCAATATCTACGAACTCACGGTGGCGGCCCTCGTTGAACAGACGGGGCACTTCGGGGTGGCATACGAAGACTTTACCTACGGCAAGCGCGATCTGCGCAAGTTCATAGCTGCCGACGACAGCGATTTCTACTCGTTCTGGACTGTGAACCTCTCTATAAGCACCGACCTTGCCGCCGCCGCCATAATCCACGAACTGCGCCCCGAAGCCTACTGCTTGTTTATGGGCCCCGGCCCTACATATTATGTAGACAAGTGCCTCGGTCACGACCGCAACATAGTGCTTCGCGGCGAGCCCGACATGGCGCTTGTGGAACTTCTCGAGGCTTTCCGCCAGGGAAACGGCGGCAACTGGCGCGCCACCGACGGCATTTCCTACCGCAGTGAAGGCAAGACGGTGAACACCAAGCCCCATGCCCTGATAAAGAACCTCGACGAGCTGCCTTTCCCGGCACGCCACCTTCTGAAGGGGCGCACGTTTCACAATCCCAAACTGAAGCTCACACCCTACACTCCCGCGCTTACTTCGAGGCAGTGCCCGTTCAAGTGCATTTACTGCGTGCCCAGTTCGCTTACTTTCGCACGTGAGATAGAATTTCGCAAGACGGGCGGGCGCAAGCCGCCTGTGGCAATGCGCTCGGTGGAAAGCGTGGCAAGCGAACTGGAACTGCTGGCCCAGCAGGGCTATAGGGCCATAGGCTTCATGGACGACAATTTCATCTGGAACGAGAAACGCACTGCGGCGATATGCAGCGAACTCAAGAAGTACGGATTCCGCTGGGGATGTCAGGCACGCGTCGATGCCATCACCGAACCCGTGGCCAAGATGCTGGGCGAGTCGAACTGCGCTTACGTCGACCTCGGCGTGGAGTCGTTCAACGACGAAATACTTGCATATATAAAGAAAGGTATCACCAGCAGCCAAATCTACAGCGCCATTGCCATGCTCAAGAAATACCGCGTGCCGGTGAAACTCAATATTCTTATAGGCACTTCGCCGCTCGAGACTCCCGAAATACTGCGCGACACCATACGCCGTGCACGCTCGTTGCATGTCGACCAGATAATGTTCAACATCGTTTCGCCGTTCCCCGGAACCGAGTTCCACGAACTGGCAATGAAAAACCATTGGATAGTGACGGGCGACTACGTGCCCACCGATGTGCAGCGCACCTCGATAGTGAGCTATCCCAACCTCACGGCGCGGCAAATGGACCGCATACTGTTCCGGGCCAACCTCACGTGCTTCCTCAATCCCAGATTCGTGATGAAACAACTCGGGCGCTTCGGCAGCGTGAAGGAAATCCTGCCTGCGCTGAAGGCCTTGAAAATAAAACTCTTCGGATAGGAAATGCTGCTGTCGGTAATACTCATCACCTGGAACGGAAGGAAACTCCTTGCCAACTGCCTGAAATCGATGGCTTTCATGGCAGGGCGCGACGACGTTGAGTTTATCGTTGTCGACAACGGCAGTGAAGACGGCACGGTGCATTTCCTGCACGACAAGCATCCCGAGGTGAAAACCATAGCCCTCGACCGCAACCGCGGCGTGGCCTATGCCCGCAACCGCGCCCTCGAGAAGGCCACGGGCCGTTTCCTGTGGATTCTCGACAACGACACTGAAGTCGATGAGCACGTGGTCTCAGGCATGATGCAGTTCATGAAAGACAATCCCGCTGTGGGCATTGCCGGATGCCGCCTTATTGATGCCGCCGGGCAGCTGCAGGAAAGTTGCAAGCGCTTCCCTGGGCTGGGCGAAAAACTTAAGAACCTGCTACACCCCCACGGCTACCGCTATGCCTACGGACTGCAACGCATGCGCCACACCTTCGAGCCCGAATACCTTATAGGCGCATGCCAGCTCATAAGGCGCAGTGCCTACGAAGCCGCCGGTCCCCTCGACGAACGCATCTTCTACGGCCCCGAAGACGCCGACTTCTGCCTGCGCGTCAGGAAAGCCGGCTACACGCTGGCCTATGTGCCCCAGTTCACCGTGCTCCACCACTGCCAGCGCATCACCCGCAACCGCTTCCTGTCGCCCATGGTGATAAAGCACGTCCAGGGGCTCGTGCACCTTTACTTCAAATACCGACGTCTGTTCTGATGCTCCTGAAAGGTCACACCGTGTATGTCAGGGCGCTGGAGCCTGGCGACCTCGATGTTTTCTACGAAGTGGAAAACGACACCTCGCTGTGGCAGTGCACCGATGTCAACGTGCCCTATTCGCGCGCCGTGCTGGCACGCTACCTTTCCTCCACCACCGGTGACATCTATGCCGACCGCCAGGTGAGGCTTGTGGCGTGCCTTGCCGCCGACGACGAGCCCGTGGCTTTCGTTGACCTCACCGACTTCAGCCCCCGCCATCTGCGCGCACAGGTGGGCATCGTGGTGTTTCCACCTTACCGCCGCCGCGGTATAGCTGCCCAGGTGCTCGCGCTCGTTGCCGAATATGCCCGTGTGCAGATAGGCATAAGCCTGCTCTATGCCGTGGTGGCCGAAAGCAACATGCCTTCGCAGGCACTCTTCGCCAAAGCCGGATACCAGCGCACCGCAACGCTGCACCGGTGGCTCGCCGTGGACGGCTGCCGCGACGATGCCGCAGTCTTCGAAAAAATCCTCTGCCCGCAGCCACGCGGCAATAACCACTGAATTATGGCTGACAACTTCTCCGGCTACAACCGCGACGACCTGCTGCGCCGCGCTGTGTTTGCCGACGACGACATCATCGCATTCGACAACGTGGGCGACATACGTCTTTACAACAACGTCAAGATCAGCAACTATATAATAGCGCTGTGCAACCGCGGCAACGGCTCGCTCACCATCAACGGCGAAAAGTTCCGCGCCGCCGTGGGCGACCTCATTATCTGCCGCCCAAACCATATCATCGGCAATTTCCGCGAGAGCGACGACTTCGAATGTTCGTGCCTCTGCGTGTCGCCCGCGTTCATGCAGAATGTAATGCTCATGGCCAACAACTGGAACTTCACTGTGGTGCTTGAGGAAAACCCCGTCATTCACCTCGACGCCGACGAGGCCACCGTGATTAATGCCTACAGCACGCTGCTGAAAAACACCATAGAAAACACCTCGCGGCGCCACCACAAGGAAGTGCTCGAGGCGTTGCTCCGCGCCGCCGCATGCTTCCTCACCGACGTCTTCTTCCAGCACATTGACGCCGCAACGCCAGCCTTTTGTAAAAGCGAAGTGTCGTTCTGCGAATTCCTCGACCTTCTCACCGCCACTTATCCGCGCCAGCGCAAGGTGGACTATTATGCGCAGAAGCTCAGCGTTACCAACCGCTACCTTGCCGCCGTGTGCATGAAGACTAGCGGCAAGACGGCCTTGCAGCTCGTCACCGAATACTGCATACGCGACATTAAGCGTGAGCTGCTTAAGCCAGGCAACACCATAAAGCAAGTGGCGGTGAATTTGGGTTTCGACAATGTGTCGAGCCTGGGGCGCTATTTCCGCAACGCCACGGGAATGTCGCCGCGGAAGTTTCGGGCCGGGGCAATGTAGGGCTGGGCTTCGTAGGGCTGGGCTTCGGCTTCTGAAGGGCGAGGGAAAGGCCCTAACTGCCGGTATAGCCCCTCTGGCAGGCGCTTTTTGCAAAAATGTTGCGGCGAAATTTGGCCGTTACGCTTTTTATGCCTTATTTTGCTCCTAAGTTTAACGCAAAACCACCGAGCCTATTGCATGACATTACTCCAAAGAATGTAAACTTAAGAAACAATGGATAAAAAGTGCACGCTCTCCGACGAGCAGCTTGTAAGCAACTACGCCGCCGGCGACAATGCGGCATTCGATGAGTTGCTTGCGCGTTATAGGCAAAAACTCTACTCATATATTCTGTTCCTCGTACGCGACGACGATGCGGCCGATGACCTGTTTCAGGAAACGTTCATGAAGGCCATAGTCACCATCCGTCAGGGGCGCTACGTCGAGAGCGGAAAGTTCTCGGCATGGCTTATGCGCATAGCCCACAATCTGGTGGTTGACAAGTACCGTCAGGACCGCGCCTGTAACGTGGTGTCGAACGATGCCGGCGACATTGACCTATTCAACGATGCTCGCCTTTCCGACGTCACTGTGGAGATGAAGATGATAACCCGGCAGTCGCTTGCCGACGTGGGCCGTATGCTAGAACTTCTGCCCGACAATCAGCGCGAGGTTATCACCATGCGCTTCTACCGCGATATGAGCTTCAAGGAAATTGCCGATGCCACCGGGGTGAGTATCAATACGGCACTTGGTCGCATGCGCTATGCCCTTATCAATCTGCGCAAGATGGTGAATGAAAAGGGCATCGTGCTCGAGGTTTACTGATTTCGTGCCGCCGGGGGATGCTGCATGCGGTGCCGGGCATAAGATTTTTACCGCCTGACATAAAAAATTCACTCTTAACGCAATAATATGCCGCCGTGCCGCGTTGTCATAGTGTAAAAATCCAAAGCCTATGACAAAATTCTCCTCCTCCGAACTGTCTCCGCGCGAAGCTACGGTGCAGTTTCTCCTATTTTTTGCCCACAACTACTTGCCTCTCGCTCCTGCTGCGTCGGGCAAAGGTTCAATGGCCCTGAGCTGAATGGCGGGCCGCAAATCAAAAAAGTGAATTATGAAAAAGATACTGCTGCTGGGTTCGGGTGAGCTCGGCAAAGAATTCGTGATAGCTGCAAAGCGCCTGGGGCAGCAGATTGTAGCCTGCGACTCCTACGACGGCGCTCCTGCCATGCAGGCGGCCGATGGCCGCGAGGTGTTCGATATGCTTGACGGCGATGCTTTGGCGCGTGCCGTAGAGAAATACAACCCCGACATCATCGTGCCCGAAGTTGAGGCCATACGCACCGAACGTCTCTACGATTTTGAGGCTCAGGGTATACAGGTGGTGCCCAGCGCCCGCGCCGTGAACTTCACCATGAACCGCCGTGCCATACGCGACCTTGCCGCCATTGAGCTGGGCCTGCAGACGGCACGCTACCGCTATGCCGCGAGCCTCGACGCCATGCGCGCCGCAGTCAGCGAAATAGGGCTGCCCTGCGTGGTGAAACCCCTAATGTCGTCGTCGGGCCACGGGCAGAGCGTGGTGCACACCGCCGACGATATCGAGCGTGCGTGGAATATGGCCATGAGCGGCGCCCGCGGTGATGTTATGGAAGTGATAGTCGAGGAGTTCATTCCGTTCGACTACGAGATAACTCTTCTCACCGTCACGCAGAAAAACGGCGAGACGCTGTTCTGCGCCCCTATAGGGCATGTGCAGAGCCACGGCGACTACCGCGAGAGTTGGCAGCCCGCAGTTATGAATCCCGAGCACCTTGCCCAGGCGCAGCGCATGGCCGGCGCCGTGACGCGCGCGCTCACAGGTTGCGGCATTTGGGGTGTGGAATTCTTCGTCAGCAACGAGCGCGGAGTGTATTTCTCCGAACTGTCTCCGCGTCCCCACGACACGGGCATGGTAACTCTGGCGCAGACTCAGAACCTCAACGAGTTCGAACTTCATCTGCGCGCCGTGCTCGGGTTGCCCATCCCCGTCATCGAGCAGTTGCGCCCTGGGGCCAGCCGCCCCATCCTCGCCGAATACGAGGAAAATGCCATGCCGCAGTTCGACGGTCTGGCGCGTGCTCTGGCGGCACCCCGCACAGACGTGCGCGTGTTCGGCAAGCCGCGCAGCTGGCAGCACCGCCGTATTGCCGTGGCTTTGGCCTATGGCGCCGAGGGCGAGAGCCTGGAGCAGGTGAGGGCGAGAGCCAAAGCCTGCGCATCTGAAATCCACCAAAAAGCTCCGCAGAAATGAAACCCATAATATCCCCTTCGCTGCTGGCTGCCGATTTCGGCAACCTGCAGCGCGACGTAGAGATGCTCAACCGCAGCAGTGCCGACTGGTTTCACCTCGACGTTATGGACGGTGTGTTCGTACCCAACATCTCGTTCGGCTTTCCCGTTATGCAGGCCATTGCCGCTTATGCGCAGAAGCCACTCGACGTGCATCTCATGATTGAGAAGCCCGAGAAGTTTATCGACCAGGTCAGGAATCTCGGCGCGCGCTATATGAATGTCCACGTCGAGGCATGCCCCCACCTCCACCGTGTGGTGCAGCAGATACACGATGCCGGCATGTTGGCTGGCGCCACGCTCAACCCCTCCACGCCAGTCGAGATGCTCGAGGACGTGCTGTGCGACCTCGACCTTGCCCTGGTGATGTCTGTGAATCCCGGCTTCGGGGGGCAGAAATTCATTGAGCATTCGCTTGTGAAGGTGGAGAAGTTGCGGCGTATGGCCGACCTTTGCGGATCGTCGGCGATAATCGAGGTCGATGGGGGAGTGAACCTCGACAATGCCCCTATGTTGCTCGAAGCCGGCGCCGATGCCCTGGTGGCCGGAAGCGCTATATTCAACGCCCCCGACCCCGAAGCCGAAATCGATGCCTTCAAGGCTCTGGAATAA
>CAZDOH010000052.1:12116-17745 GCA_964507005.1 uncultured Prevotella sp.
GAAATTCCAGCCGTGCGTTTTACGGTTGCGCTGATTGCCGGTGCGCTGTGCGGCAGGCATTTTTTCGAAGTGTTTCGGCATTATATGCCGCTGCTGGGAATTGCTGCGGGTGTCTGCGCGTTGTTGCTTGTTGCAATGGCATTGTGCGGCCGCCGCAATGCCGGCAATCGGCGGTGGGTGATTGATTTCGCGTTTTTCACTTTCACTATTTTGTTTTTCTTTCTCGTTTCGCTGATGCATACCGTGCATTCGCTTCATCGCTCAACCTTTGCTTGGAGCACGCAAAAGGCTGTTTATGCTGGAATAGTGGAGGAAACACCGAAACCTGGCAATAAGGTTTTGCGCATGAAGATAAAAGTGCTCGAGACTTACGGAAATGAGAACGGGCGGGGAAGCGGAAAAGCCACAGGTGTCGGTGCTAGTGCGATGGTTTCGTTTATGCGTTCGCCCGCTGTTGATACACTAGAAGCAGGCGATGCCGTTGCCTTTTATGCCCGTATGGAAAAGCCGCGCAGCACGGGCAATCCCTATACGTTCGACTATGCTTCGTATCTCGAAACCCACGGCGTAGGCGGTGAAGCTTTCGTTTTTCGCGACGGTGTGCTCCCTCTACCGGAAGAACAGCGTTGCAGGTTGTCGCAAAGCCTGAGCCTCTACAACCGGTTGCTTGTTGCCGGATGCAGAGTGCGTGGCATGCTTTCGCAGAAACTCCGTAGCGCCGGCGTGGGCGGTGAAGCGTTTGGCGCAGTGGCTGCAATGACGCTCGGCAATAAGGCTGCATTGTCGAAGGCGGTGCGCGATGTGTTTGCGCATACCGGCACCAGTCATATATTGGCTCTGTCGGGTTTGCATCTTGCCATAGTCTATTCTCTTCTGCAGTTTGTGCTTACCGGCGGCCATCGCGTGAAGCGTATGCGTATACCTGCGCATGTCGTTTCCGTGGGGTTCATTTGGGCGTATGCCTTCGTAGCCGGTATGCCGCAGTCGCTGGTGCGCGCTTCTCTGATGTACACGCTGCTGTCGCTGGGTGCGGTGTGGCAACGCGAGTCGGTTTCACTCTCCAATCTGTGGTTTGCCGCCTTTGCAATGCTGTTTGTCAGTCCGCTGTCGCTCTACGACGTAGGATTTCAACTCTCGTTTGTGTCTGTGTTCTTCATATTGGCATTTACCAGACGTCTGGCTCCTCCGAAATTGGTCATGGGCCGGCCGGTAGGCAAAATATGGAGTATGATTGCGGTTTCGTTGTGTGCCCAGGTGGGAGTCGCCCCATTGGTGGCGTATCATTTCCATACATTTCCCACGTGGTTTGTGTTTTCGAATTTGATAGTGGTGCCGCTCACAACTTTTGTTGTTCAAGGGGGTGTCGTGCTGCTTGCAGTTTCGTGGTGCCAGCCGTTGGCATCGGCAGTGGGTTGGGTACTGAATGCCGTAGTGGGTTTCATGATCAAGTTTCTCGGCTTTATGGGAAATCTCCCGTTCGCGGTAATAGGCCTTTATCCCTCGGCTGGCACAGTGCTGTTGCTCTACGTCGCTTTGCTTTTGGTGTACATGTATTCGCGACAACGGCGTGCAATGTTGTTGGTGTATGCCGGCTTCCCGTTGCTGGCCGCTGTGGCGTGGCAAACGCTGTCATGGCGTGCCGCGCGTGCCCATGTCCCCGGCGTGTATTTCTATAAGCACTTGTCGGTTAGTGCCGTGCAGTTTGTGGCTTCGCCCAGGGAATCTTACGTGTATTCGCCGCAGCAGTTTTGCGATTCGGTTGTTACGGCGGCTATGGCGGGTGTGAAAAACGATTTTTGGAATAGGCTTGACATGGCATCTCCTCGGCGCCTTCCCATACAATATACTCGCGGCGCAGTGCGCAGACGTGGCCGTATAGTGGCATTTGCCGGCCGGACTTTTATGATGTTGGACGACACCGTACGCATTTCCCCGCCGCCCGTAAAGACTAGCGTCGATGTGGTTTTCGTTGCCGGAGGTTTCAGAGGAAATGCCGCGGAGTGGCTCTCCGCTGTTCGTCCCAGATTGTTGGTGGTTGATTCCCGCCTTTCGGAGTACCGGCGCGGCAGTTTTGTAGCGGAGTGCCGCCGGCGCGGCATTGCGTTGTGCGACCTGAGCATATCGCCGGCGCTGAAACTCGGTGTGCGACGCTAACCTCGGTGCGAAAGCAAGAAAGTTTTTCATATCTTTGCAGTTCGAATAAATTCGGCATACGCCGTTAATCTCATGCAAATGTTGCCTACATTGATATCGTCCCAAAAACTCACTGAGTGGAACCGCATAACCGCCAATGCACGCCGTGCCGTGGTCACAGCGCACGCCTCGCCCGATGGAGACGCCGTCGGCAGTTGTCTGGCTTTGGCAGGGTGGTTGCGCCGCCGCGGAGTGGACGTCACCGTGGTGTTGCCCGACCGTCTTCCTGACTTCCTGATGTGGTTGCCTGGGGCCGATGCAATTGTGTGCTACGACCGCGCGCCGCGCGAAGCCGAAGTCGCCGCCGAAAGCGCAGACCTGCTGCTGAGCCTTGACCACAACGACACCTCGCGCACCGCAACTCTCGCTCCCGTGCTGGAGAAATGCCAGGCCACACGCGTGGTGATAGACCATCACCCCGAACCGAAAATAAATGCCGCACTCACCGTGTGTCGACCTGAAATGTGCTCAACATGTGAAGTGGTGTTCCGCTTGCTGTGGCAACTCGGAGCCTTCGAAGAAATGACACGCGACGAAGCAGTATGCCTTTACTGTGGCATGATGACCGACACCGGAGGCTTTACATACAACTCCTCGCACCCCGAAATATTCTTCATCATAAGCCAGTTGCTCACTAAAGGCTTCGACAAGGACCGCGTCTACCGCAACGTCTACAACAACTATTCGCCCGACCGCGTGCGTCTCACGGGATATGTACTCTACAAGAAACTGCATTTTTACCCCGGACTTCATGCCTGCTACTACACTCTCACCGCCGATGAACTGCGGCGCTTCAACTTCCAGCGCGGCGACACCGAAGGCCTCGTGAACATGCCCCTCGCCGTGAAGGGTATGCGACTCAGCGTTGCCTTCCGTGAAGATGCCGCACAGGGCAAGATTCGGGTATCGCTGCGCTCTGTGGACGACTTCCCCTGTAACCGCCTCTCGGCCGAGTTCTTCGGTGGAGGAGGACATCTCAATGCCGCAGGAGGTGAGGTGCGAGGTACCATCGACGATGCCGTGGCACTCATGGACAACGCCGTGAGAAAATACCGCGACCTGCTGGAGTGACAGCCATGCCGCTCGTCCGAAGTACCACCGAGGCATAAGGGCATGCTAAAATTTTGTACAAAAACATTTCGCATAGTGCCGTTTGCTTGTTTAATTGACAAGCAAACGGTTGTTTTTTGCTAACAATGTTAAAACTCGAAAGATAATCCAACAAAGTTTTCACTCCGTTATATACGCGATGCTTACATTTGCCGTATGAAAAAGTCCACAATCATAATAACGGCAATCATAACGGGCGTGTGCTTCGTGATGTTGTTCTTCTTGCAGTTGAGCTATCTGAAGGAAGTGATAGAGCTACGCAGCGAGCAGTTCCGCGAATCGGTGAACCGCAGCATCACGCGAGTGAGCCACAACATGGAATTCGAGGAAACACGTCGCGGTCTCATCAACGACGCCAAGCGATTTGTGGACAGCGATGACGGCATATCGGAGCACGACACCGCAACGGTCCCCTTACACCAGGCTGCGCCTGTGGCCGCTCACTTGAAAAACGACACAGCACGCCTGCCTATGCTAGAAAGCATGCCACAGCTTCCCAGCGAACGCTTGCCGGTGGAACTGTTGCACCAGCCTCCCTTCGTGAAAAGCGACATCACAAAGGAAATGAAGGATGTAATAAAGAAGCGCTACGTTTACCAACTTAAGACGCTCAACGATGTAGTGTACATACTGCTCAACGAATCGAGCACCAAACCCATTGCGCAGCGCATCGACTTCCGTGACCTTGATCGCAACCTCAAGTTCGAACTCGCCAACAACGGAATTACACTGCCATATCACTTCCGTCTGCTTGATCGCAAGGGAAAGGAAATTTTCCGCTGTACCGACTACAGTCCCGAAGGCGAAGAATATGCCGTGGCAAGAATACTGTTTCCAAACGATGCGCCCGACAACATGACAATCATAAAGCTCCATTTCCCCGAAATGAACCGCTACATCTTCCAGAGCATACGCTTTATGGTGCCCGCGCTGATTTTCACGGTTGTGCTGCTGCTTATGTACATCTTCATAGTGTGGCTCATGCTGCGCCAGCGTAAGTATACCGAGATGAAAAACGACTTCATCAACAACATGACGCACGAGTTCAAGACGCCGATTTCAACCATATCGCTCGCTGCACAGATGCTCTCCGATCCCGCCGTATGTAAGAACGAAAAAGTGTTCCGACACATATCGGGCATCATCAACGACGAAACAAAGCGCCTCAGGTTCCAGGTGGAGAAAGTGCTGCAGGTGTCGCTTTACGAGCACAACAAGGCACGGTACAACAAGCGCGAGCTCAATATCAACAAACTGGTTGAGGACGTGGCGCACACCTATATAATAAAGGTGAAGAATGTGGGCGGAGTGCTTAACACAGACCTCAAGGCCGAAGAATGCACCGTTTACGGTGACGAGATACATCTCACCAACGTGGTGTTCAACCTGCTCGACAACGCAATGAAATACCGCCGCGACGACACACCGCTGCAACTCAACATCTCAACCGAAAACGATGGCAGCCGCATAGTCATCAAGGTGAAGGACAACGGCATAGGTATAAAGCGCGAAGACCTGCACAAGATTTTCGAGAGATTCTACCGCGTGCACACCGGCAATCACCACGACGTCAAGGGATTCGGACTTGGATTGGCCTACGTCAAGCAAATTGTGTCACTGCACGATGGAAATATACACGCCGAAAGCCAGTTCGGCCACGGCACCACTTTCGTAATAACATTACCAATCATTAAAAACCAATAGACATGGACGACAAAATGCACATTCTTCTTTGTGAAGACGACGAGAATCTGGGACTCCTGCTGCGTGAATACCTGCAGGCAAAAGGCTACGACACCGATCTCTGCCAGGATGGTGAAGCCGGCTCACGCGCATTCATGAAAGGCAAATACGACATCTGCGTGCTCGACGTGATGATGCCCAAGAAAGACGGATTTGAACTGGCAAAGGAAATAAGGCAGCTTGACGACGAGGTGCCAATCGTGTTCCTCACCGCAAAAACACTCAAGGAAGACATCATCAACGGATTCAAGATTGGCGGCGACGACTACATCACCAAGCCCTTCTCGATGGAAGAGCTCGTGTTCCGTATTGAAGCCATACTGCGCCGCATTCACGGCAAGAAAATAGTGGAACAGGTAACCTACCAGCTCGGAAAGTTCGTGTTCGACACACAGAAGCAGACACTCAAGATGGGCGAAGAAGTGACCAAACTCACAACCAAGGAGTGCGACCTGCTGAAACTGCTCTGCGAGCACGCCAACGAAATTCTGCAGCGCGACTATGCACTCAAGACCATCTGGGTGGATGACAACTACTTCAACGCCCGCAGCATGGACGTATACATCACCAAGCTGCGCAAGCA
>CAZDOH010000053.1:0-14049 GCA_964507005.1 uncultured Prevotella sp.
GCCCCGGGGTTTCGTTCCCGAAAGCGAGTGCAAAAGTACACCAACATTACCGAACGGCCAAACTTTTTGACGACTTTTTTTCAAACAAAACAACAACAAAATACAGTAAACAACACGCAAAAGACTTTCAGACAGCGCATTAAACCTCACAAAAAAAATCCGAACTTTTCCGCCAAATGCAACGAAAACTACAGAACTTGACAACGAAAGGCAAATTTACAACCTTAAATGGAAGCGCTAGCACGCAGAAGGAACGCACAATTAATATAGCTGATGAAAACGCATCCACGCCGCGCAAAAATGTCCAGGGCTTCCCTTAAAAGGAGTTTGAGGTCTATTGCATACCATTTCGGATAAACGGTAAAGCATGATTGTTTTAACCGTGAGGCATTCCGTCACAATAATTTTGACTATTTTTGCCAACAGTAGAAATGCAACACCGCAAAAACACGGAGAGGAATCCGTAGAAAAGGCAAAGCAATACAGTACATTATTATATATGCAATTCAACGACTCAAAACCCCATTATGCACTGCTTGACGGGTTGCGCGGCGTGGCTGCGCTTTTTGTGGTATGGTACCACATTTTCGAAGGTTATCAGTTTGCCGGCAACAAACCCATCATAGACATTCCCAACCACGGTTATTTGGCAGTAGACTTCTTCTTCATACTATCGGGATTTGTAATAGGCTACGCCTATGACGACCGTTGGGGCAAGACGCTCAATACAGCCGGGTTCTTCCGCCGGAGGCTTATACGCCTACACCCGATGGTTGTTATGGGCACATTGATTGGACTGGCATCGTTTGCTCTGACTGGCATGGAACGCTGGGACGGAAGTTTTTCCAGCTGGAGTCTGGTTCTAGTGGCCTTCATCTGCGGATGCCTTATGATTCCGGCCTTGCCGGGTATGCCACGCGACGTACGCGGCAACGGCGAGATGTTCCCGCTTAACGGTCCAAGCTGGTCGCTATTTTTCGAATATATAGGCAATATAATATATGCGTTGCTGTTAAGGCGAATGTCCACAAAGATTATGTGCTGTTTCGCGACAATTCTCTGCTTTCTGCTTGTATGGTTTACCACCGGTGACCTGGCTGGGTACGGAAGTTTCGGAGTGGGATGGACTGCCGACACAATGAACATCTGCGGCGGCACATTGCGTATGCTTTGCCCGATGACAATAGGCATGCTACTCTCGCGCACATTCAAGGCTACCAGAATAAACGGTGCTTTTTGGATTTGCGCGGCAGTGCTCGTTGCGCTGTTTCATGTGCCCTATATCAGTTCCAGCGGGAGTTTAAGCTGGAACGGGGTATTCGAGTCAGCATGTATAATTTTGGTTTTCCCCGCAATAGTTTGGATAGCCGCATCAAGCCAGGTTACCGACCGAGTATCGCGCAACGTGTGCAATTTTCTAGGCGACATATCATTTCCGCTTTACATTGTGCACTACCCGCTGATGTATGCCTTCTACATGTGGCTCATAAAGACACGCCAATATACTTTTGCCGAAACGTGGCCTGTAGCTTTAGGAGTGATTGCAGCAAGCGTTGCTCTGGCTTGGCTTTGCATGAAATTCTATGACCGCCCTGTAAGGAAGTGGCTTGGGAATGTCAAAAGAAGAGCCAAGAAATAACCGGAAAATTTCGAAAATCGTGACCAATAGGCTGCATTTCAAAGTAATTTCGTAATTTTGCAGCGCTCTACAGCAAACATCTATTCGGGCCAGACTGGATTTGACAGCGGGCAGAAGGGGTGTGTAAGCATGCAGTGAGTCGTAGGCTCTCACTATAATCTGAGCTTTCAAGAATTTAAATGGCGAAAATAACAACTACGCTCTCGCTGCTTAATTGAAGTTTAGTAGATTGGCCTAATCCCGAGACTAGGATTCTTGGGACGAGACATCACTCCAAAACCGTTGTTCCGAGGTTCGTGGGTTAAGTGGTGCACGCAAATCGGGAATAGCCTGCGCAGCGTTGCGTGGCAAAGGCGAAAAACAATCCGCAACTAAGGCATTTGGCAATGTGACAGTACGCCTCACGTCATTTGCACGAAAACCACTGGTGCACTAAGCATGTAGAAAGCATATTCATTCCCTGTTTGGACGAGAGTTCGATTCTCTCCTGGTCCACTTTTGCAGTGCTGCTTTAGCTACGGCAGCATGCCGGTTTCGAAAATTACAATTTGCATTATGAAAGAGATACAATTAAAGTACGGTTGCAATCCCAACCAGAAGCCATCACGCATTTACACCGAAAACGGCGAGTTGCCCGTAGAAGTCTTGAACGGGCGCCCCGGCTACATCAATTTTCTCGATGCGCTCAACGGCTGGCAGCTTGTCAAGGAACTTAAAGCGGCTACCGGAATTGCCGCCGCCACGTCGTTCAAGCATGTTTCGCCCGCAGGAGCAGCCATAGGCTTGCCGCTCAGCGACACGCTCAAGAAGATATATTTCGTTGACGATGTAAAGATTCCCCTATCTCCCATTGCATGCGCCTATGCCAGGGCGCGCGGTGCCGACCGCATGTCGTCGTACGGCGATTTCATTTCGCTGAGTGACGTGTGTGACGAAGCGACCGCCACTCTCATCAAGCGCGAAGTAAGCGACGGCGTGATAGCCCCTGGCTATACTCCCGAAGCACTGGCAATTCTCAAAGAAAAGCGTCGCGGCACATACAACGTAATAAAAATCGACCCCAACTACGTGCCTGAGCCAATCGAACACAAACAGGTATACGGAGTTACTTTCGAACAGCACCGCAACGACATCAACCTTGCAGACGACAGTCTGTTTGAGAATATCCCCACCCAAAACAAGACTTTCACGCCCGAAGCGAAGCGCGACCTCATCATTGCGCTCATTACCTTGAAATACACCCAGAGCAACTCGGTTTGCTACGTCAAGGACGGCATGGCAATAGGCATAGGTGCCGGTCAGCAAAGCCGCATACACTGCACGCGCCTTGCAGGGAGCAAAGCCGACAAATGGTGGCTTCGCCAAAGTCCGAAAGTTATGAATCTGAAGTTCGTGGACGGAATACGCCGTGCAGACCGCGACAATGCTATAGACCTCTACACGGGCGAAGACGATGAAGACGTGCTTGCCGACGGAGCTTGGCAGAAAATCTTTGCTGAGCGCCCGGAACCTTTCACACCGGCAGAGCGCAAGGAATGGATTGCCAAAAACACAGGCGTTTCACTGGGAAGCGACGCTTTCTTCCCATTCGGCGACAACATAGAACGCGCCCACAAAAGCGGCGTGGAATTTGTGGCACAAGCCGGAGGAAGCGTACGTGACGACCATGTTATAGAAACATGCGACAAATACGGCATCGCAATGGCGTTTACCGGAATTCGCCTGTTCCACCATTGATAACCGCAGACGGCGAAGTATGCGTAAAGCGAGCAAACAGGAGATACACAAAGCCATAAACGACGGCATTGTGTTTCACAAGGCCAAAGCGCAGGGCTTAGATGACGACAAGGTGCGCACAAAAGCTAAGAAAAAAGCTTACCGCACCGGTTCGCACGGCTCGGCCTCAGCCATAATGAAAGCCGGAATACGCAAGCACCGCGCCGAAAAATCGAAACGGAGATAAAAGCAACACTTTTTCGTATGCCGCACCGCTAACAGCAGTGCGGCATTTTTCGTATTCAAAATACCTGGCTTCCGTCAGTCCTTAACACCATCTTAACACCAACGTAACAACAGGCTAACACCATTGAGATACTTTTGCACTCGTTAAAAACCAAACAAACCGTTTTATATGGAAAGTATCTATTTAGTGTTGGTAATCTTGTTGTTCCTGCTTGCAGCGTCGGACTTGTGGGTAGGAGTAAGCAACGATGCCGTAAACTTCATGAACTCGGCTATAGGTTCGAAAGCGGCCAAGTTCCGTACCATCGTTATCGTTGCATCGTTAGGCATATTCTGCGGCGCTGTAATGAGCAATGGCATGATGGACATTGCCCGCCACGGAGTATTCCAGCCCGACTTGTTCACATTCAAGGAAGTAATGACAATATTCCTGGCCGTAATGGTTACCGACATTGTGCTGCTGGATATCTTCAACTCTTTCGGCATGCCTACGTCAACCACGGTATCGATGGTATTCGAACTGTTGGGAGCGTCGTTTGCGCTGGCTATGATAAAGACATGGAACGCCCCCGGAACGGATTTCGGAAATTACATAAACTCGAGCCAGGCTCTCGGTATGATTACCGCAATATTCATATCCGTAGGCATTGCGTTTGTTTTCGGTTCGCTAATCATGTATATCACGCGCTTGATATTTACATTCAAATACAAGGCGAAGCTGAAATACAAAATCGGAATCTTCGGAGGACTCGCAATTACGGCAATTCTATACTTCATGCTTTTCAAAGGCCTTAAAAACCTCACCTTCATGACCGAAGAGTCGAAAGCATTCGTAAACGACAACATTGCCGTTATACTTGCCGTATGTTTCGTGGTACTCTCGATAGTGATGCAGGTGCTGCACATGCTGAAGGTAAATGTGCTCAAAATAGTTGTACTGCTCGGCACCTTCGCCCTCTCAATGGCATTTGCAGGCAACGACCTCGTAAACTTCATCGGAGTTCCCCTGGCCGGGTACTCCTCATACATAGACTTCACAAATTCCGGCTCGTGCGATCCTGACGGCTATATGATGACCTCGCTTCTGGAATCGGCAAAAACGCCTTTCGTATTTCTCCTTGGCGCCGGAGCAATAATGGTCACTACCCTAGCCACATCGAAAAAGGCACGCCGGGTAACCGAGACTGAAGTCAACCTTTCACGCCAGGATGCCGGCAACGAAATGTTCGGTTCGTCGAAAGTCGCACGCAGCCTTGTTCGCATGGCAAGCAGTACTGGCAATGTAATACTGCGCATTACACCTGAATGCGTACAGAAATTCATCGAAAGCAGATTCCAGCGCCCCGTTGCAGCCGCAGACGACAAATCTGCTGCTTACGACCTGGTGCGTGCCTCCGTAAACCTCGTGGTATCAGCGTTGCTCATAGCTTTGGGAACATCGCTCAAGTTGCCGCTTTCAACGACCTACGTAACTTTCATGGTGGCAATGGGCTCATCGCTTGCCGACCGCGCCTGGGGGCGTGAAAGCGCAGTGTTCCGCATCACCGGAGTGCTTACGGTTATCGGCGGATGGTTTATAACTGCAGCAGTTGCATTTATTTCGTGCTTCACGATTGCCACTATAATGCACTATGGTGACTTCATTGCCCAGGTGGTGCTCATAACCATTGCCGTTGCAATGCTGATACACTCAAACATAAAATATGCAAAGCGCAAAAAAGCCGAGAAGGGAGACCAGCTGTTCTACAGCATACTGTCATCAACCGATTCGCGCGAAATCGTAAAGATGCTTCAGGAACATGTAGGCAAAAACGTGGCGGAGATTACAGACAGCTTTGCAGCGCTGCTCATCGACTCTACCGAAGGCCTCTTCAACGAAAAGCTTCATACGCTGCGCAAGTCGCTCAACGGTGTGTCGAAATACAAAGTCACGCTCAAAAGTCTGCGCCGCAGGGAAACAATATGCCTTAGGCGGGCCGACATTGCCGTAGCAGTGAAACTCAGCACGCCATTCCATTTGCTCCACAACGCGCTTTCGCAACTTTACTACAGTTTGCTGCGTATCTGCCGCCCGGCGCTGGAGCACGTCGACAACAACTTCCTGCCTATAAACGGCAACGACGCCGAGGTATTCCGCTTCCTGCGTGGCAAAGTTGTGATTCTCATGAACGAGATGGCAGGCAACTTCGCAGAGCTTAACCTCACCGACGGTGAAGAGATACAAAAGGAATGCGCAAATGTAAAGCAGGAAATTTCCGACTTCAGAGACAAGGTGATGGTGAACCTGCAGACACAGAACACGGACATTACCGCAGCAACGCTTATGCTGCACCTGCTGCAGGAGTTGGAGCAAATGCTGCATGAAATGGACCGCCTCATATACAACATGCGCAAGTTTGCACGACTTGCAAAAGAGGACTGACCAAAGTCCTGGACTTTCATACCAACACAAGGCTGTGCCGCATTTACGCGGTGCAGTCTTTTTTATAGTATCAATGCAAGTGTCAATCGGGGGACGGGCCGTTTGCTACCGTTCCGCCATAAGACCGCCTGTACTCCGACGGAGACAAGCCGAAACGTTTCTTAAAGGCTTTGCTCATGGCCGGCAAGTCGGAATAGCCTGCAGAGTAAGCAATGTCGCTTATTTTGCGGTCGGTACCGGCTATTTGTGAAGCGCAATGCAGCAATTTCTTCTCGCTCAGCCAGGCAGCGAAAGTCATTCCCAGTTCATTATATATATAAGAGCTCAAATCATCGCGCGAAACCTGCAAAGCGTAGGCAATGGCTTCTATACTTACATTGCTTTTGAAAAGCGGGCAATGGGCTTCGTCTTCAAGAATTGCCGTTACCTTTTGACGGATAACGATAAACACAGGATTATCGTTTCTCCAATTCAAAATATCTTTCTTGTGTTTTTCATACAAAAAATAGCTGCGTACGATTGCTATGGTAAGCAACACATTGCATACCACATGAAACTCCACCGACGGAAGCATATAGCTGAGCATTGTAGCGGAAAGCACAACGATATAAGTAAGAGTGCTTATGTTGTCGGCGGTTCTCAGCCGAAGCAACAACAATTCAGAAGACTGCTCATATACATCCTGCTTAAGACACCGTACATACGAGTCAATTACAACGCAAATCATCATAAGCCACACCGAAACCATAATTGCGAGGAGGAATATACGCCCGTAAATCAGGAAATTGCCATGGAGATATAGAAAATCGAAGAAGCTGAACATAGGCGTATAATAACCGGCAAAGCGTGACAATATACTTAAGAACAAAAGAACGGCGCCATATTGCAGCAGCACAAACCAAATAAAGACATTCCTGTAGTATTTACGGCCAAAGTAAGCTGTAGACAAAACCATAAACCCAATGGAAGCAAAATAAAGCATGCACATGGGTATGCTGCAAAACACTTCAATATCATCGCCGTGAAACATCAGCGGCGCCGTAAACACACAAAACAAAAGGGATATAAATAGCCCAATGAAGATGCGACGGCGAAACAGAAACGAGGCATTTGCCACATTACGCCCCGTAGCGACAAATATTATCAACACGACTAAACTGGTAAAGCCTAGAAGCAGGTTGGTTATGTGGAACAGCAATGTCATCGGCAATGTTGCATTGGTACAGTTATGCAAATATAACAAAAACAAATCCGTTGGCGGGATTATTGCTCCGGCACTGTGAAAGAATTGTATACGCATAGCAGAAAAATTATGTACGCACAGCGCAAAAATTCTGAGCGCATAAAATTAAAATTGTATGCGCATAGCGTGAAAATTGTGTGCGCATAGCGCGAATTATGTGAACTAAATCAATTTCGCCTATGGTAAAACAAGTATAAACCCTCATAACAACCACACCACACACTGCTGAAGAACCAAAATACGAAACGGGAAACAAATACAGGAGTCATATAAAAGTTTTTGTTTTATTCAGCACTTAGCGGACGACCCAGTAAGTACTTAGCGGACCTTTGTACTACCGTCCTTTTATTTTCCGTTGCAAAATTGGGTAAAAGAAATTTCCAAGGTTTGTTATGCGTTTATTTTCTATTGTTATGCTATAACAAACAATCGTTATGCTATTTTGCCCTACATTAAAAGAAATACAACCAAAAGCCGAGTGGACAAACAAAAAGCGAAACTGAATGCATTATAAACTAAAGCTTTTAACTATCTTTGCCGGGTATTCAGCCCTTTCGATATAGATAAAAATTCATAACCGGAAAAGATATGACAGAACGCATAACCGACAAAATAAAGAATGCCTTTGAAACGTTTCTCCTGCGCGAACCTTCCTTCATCGGCCGCCAAAGACTGATAACGTTTATTGTCTATGCCACAATTCTTACAATCGGAACCATCTGCAACATAATCGGCATAACGGGAGTACGCGACGCTTTCTACACTAACATAAACATCTTGTTCCTGGCAAGTACACTTACATTCGCAACGCTTTACACTCTAAAGGCTGCAAAGCTGACAACATGTCTCTATGCCATGACCATAATCTCACACATAGTACTGTCGGCAGAAACCATACGGTTTGCCTATACCGGCGATGCGCATTCAATCACACTGGCAGTAGGCACTTTTGTGCTGCTTTCCTTAAACATCGCCTACTCAAATGCCGCATATCTCAAATACAATTCGTATATACTTTGCGCAATAACAATTGCCGTATGCATAATTTGCGCATTCCACCTTCACACGCGTACATTACACTGTTTCCTCACACTGTTTACAACATCATTCATAATGGTTTCGATATTAGGAGAACAGTTAGTGGCAAACACTGTACTACTCACCAGCGAAAACAAAAAATACAAAAAAGACGAAGAAGAGTTTCTTACAATGTTCCGCATACGCAGAGAGCAGATAAAGGCATATATACAATTGGCCCAGAACAGGTTGCCGGCAGAAAAGATAGATATGCTTTTCGAACAGATGCAGCCTTACCAAATAAGCAATGTAGTTTACAACATAACCAAATACACAGAGCACCACAGGGCAATGCTGGAGAAAATAGCCGACATACTTCCGGAGCTGACACCTTCTGAGCTTTCCGTATGCAGATTGGTGCTGGAAGGGAAAAAGCAAGGCGAGATTTGCAGCCTGCTCAACAAGACAAAGACAAATGTCAACACCCACAGGGCGCACATCCGGAAAAAGCTGAACATCACTACCAACGAGAACCTCAGAGACGCGCTGGAGCAAATTATCGAAATGAGAAAATAAAACCGTAGTTCCCAACAAAGGCAAATGTCACGGAACTACGGCTAAAGAAAATAATAAGGCACAAAGTGTCAAACGTTCAGAAGAGGCGTAATGACACCAGAAATACAACTTTCAAGTATCGAATTAAGGCAGGCTTACGAGGCAAGGATTTGAAGTAATAGCTAAATTGTAACTTTCCAGCTCTCCTCTCCCGAAGCATTGCAAAGTTGCATCACTTAAAGGCATATGAAGTTATCATCACAATATATTTTATTAGCATCTTGGCTTAAATCCCAAATTGACCTATTTTTATCCGTAACAGCTAAAACAAACATTTTTCTTGATTATAATCTTTAGATAAGATTAAAAAGGGGCAACATACAGCAATTATGCTTATACACTTTACGGATTAATGTTATTTTCCCAGAAGAGGGATACAAGATTCCCCAAAACTAGCGCCGGAACAAATTTATAATAAAACAACTAAGGCCAGAGTCATAACAAACAACATTCAACCGAATGGCAGAATTAAGCATGCGCCAAATTTTTCCCTAAACGAGTTAGAAATACCTTATTCTGTTCAACGCATTACCTTATATTTGCCGCAAAAAAAGTAGTCAGTAGTTTTGCGCGAATTCTTATTATTCGTACTTTCGCTGAAACTAGCATCGCAAAAATGAAGACAAAAAGCAGCAACATCATTTCACTGGCAGCAATCTCTTGCTGCACTGCAACTACAATGGCCCAGCAACAGCAGCGTCCTAACATTGTATACATCATGTGCGATGACCACGCTTACCAGTGCATCAGCGCCTACGGAAGTGCCGTTTCCAAACTGGCGCCTACGCCCAACATCGACCGCATTGCCCAACAGGGGATGCGCTTCGAACGCGCTTTTGTAGAAAACTCACTGTCAACTCCCTCGCGCGCATGTCTGATGACGGGAATGTACAGCCATCAAAACGGGCAACGCCAATTGGGCGAAGGCATCGACACCAGCAAGGTATTCTTCACCCAGTTGCTGCAAAAAAGCGGCTACCAAACCGCAGTTATTGGAAAATGGCACATGGGGTGCAATCCAAAAGGATTTGACTACTACCATATATACAACGACCAGGGCCAATACTGGAATCCACAATACCGCGGAACTACTACCGGCAACAAATTTATAGTAGAGCAAGGCTATTCTACGGACCTTTCAACCGACCATGCACTGGAATTCATGGAAAAGCGCGACAAGTCGCGCCCGTTCTGCCTGCTGCTACACCACAAGGCGCCCCACCGCAACTGGCAGGCGAATATTAAGTATTTGGGAAAGTACGACAACGTTGAATTTCCGTTGCCCGAGACTTTCTACGACAATTATGAGACGCGCGGTTCGGCAGTAAAAACCCAGAAGATGAGCGTGAGCAAGCACATGCGCTGGGAGCAGGATTTCAAGGTACCCGAAATGCTTGACACCACAAACGCAGACAGTTGGGATTCCTATCTCACGCTTATGAGCGAAATAAACCGGATGACGCCGGCCCAACGCAATGCATGGGGCAAATATTACTTTCCCCGCAACAGGCGTCTCCTTGAGGCAAACCTGAAAGGCGAAGCCCTTGACAATTGGAAGTACCAAAGCTACATACGCGACTACATGAGCGTCATAGCAAGCGTTGACGAAAGTGTAGGCAGAGTTCTCGACTACCTCGAAAAAAACGGGCTGGCAGAAAACACCATTATAATATATACCAGCGACCAGGGCTTCTACATGGGCGAGCACGGATGGTTTGACAAACGCTTCATGTACGAAGAGTCTCTGCGCACCCCGCTCATCGTAGCCTACCCCGGCCACATCAAGCCCGGAAGTGTTTGCCACAAGCTTGTGCAGAACATTGACTATGCGCCAACATTCCTCGCGCTTGCCGGCATCAGGCAGCCCGAAGAAATGCCAGGCCGCTCGCTGATTCCCGTATTCAAAGACGGCGACAACGTGAAAAACTGGCGGCAAAGCATTTATTATCATTACTACGACTACCCTACATACCACATGGTGCGCAAGCACGACGGAGTACGCACCGACCGTTACAAGCTCATACATTTCTATGGTGCCGGCGGCATGGATGCAGTAAAAGAAAACAAATACCAAAGCACTCCGGGCACACGGGAATACTACGGAATGAAATATCTGGAATCGCTCGGATATTTTGAGCCGAAAGACTCGGCAGTGAACTACAACGAGCTGTACGACCTCAATGCAGACCCGCACGAACTCAACAATTTATACGGCAAGCCGGGCTATGAGAAAATAACCAGGCAATTACAGAAGCAACTTGACGCTTACCGCAAGCAATTGGATATAGACGAAAAATAAGGCATAGAACAGCACGATGAACTACACGTCAGCGCCTTTCGCACATCCTTTATACCTGATGGCAAAGCCAGCCGGAAGCCGATGCAACCTGCAATGCAAATACTGCTATTACCTGGAGAAGGGGAAGTTATACTCCCAAAATTCACGGCAAACGATGAGCGAGCGAATGCTGGAGAAGTTCGTAAAAGAATATATCGAAGCGCAAACCGGCGACAATGTGCTTTTCGTGTGGCACGGCGGCGAGCCATTGCTGCGCCCCATAGAGTTTTACCGCAATGCAGTCAGACTTCAGCGCATATATGGCGCGGGGCGGCACATTGAGAACAGCCTGCAAACCAATGCCACATTACTCACCGAAGAATGGTGCAGATTTTTGCGGGAAAACAATTTCCTGGTAGGAGTTTCAATCGACGGCACCCAGCAGATGCACGACGCTTACCGCACTTGCCGCGACGGCAGGGGTACGTGGCAACGCGCTGTCAGAGGCATAGACTTGCTCAACCGGCACGGCATAGAGTGGAACGCACTGGCAGTAGTAAACAGCGCCAACGTCGGGCAGCCACTGGAGTTCTATCGTTTTTTCAAGAGCATCAACTGTCATTTTCTGCAATTCACGCCTATTGTCGAGCGTATCGTTGCAAGCCGAAACGACGGTCTGACTCTTGCTCCCGGCATGACTGAAGGCGGCGACATTGCCGAGTTTTCGGTTACGCCCAAACAATGGGGGGATTTTTTGTGCTCCATATTTGATGAATGGGTACACAACGATGTAGGCGAATACTTCGTTCAGATATTCGACAGCACATTAGCCAACTGGGCAGGTGTGGCGCCGGGACTGTGCACGCTGGCCAAGGAATGCGGGCATGCAGGCATCGTTGAGCACAATGGCGACGTCTACTCCTGCGACCATTTTGTATACCCGGAGCACAAGTTGGGCAACCTGCAGCATGCAACCATCACTCAAATGATGTATTCGGAAAAGCAAAGGGAATTTTCGCGCATGAAGTCGCAAATGCTGCCGCAACAATGCCGCGAATGCGACGTGCTGTTTGCCTGCCACGGCGAATGCCCCAAAAACCGTTTTATACACGACTGTTACGGCAATCCAGGCCTGAATTATTTGTGTGAAGGCTACCGCGCTTTCTTCAGACACTCCGCGCCATACATGGAATTCATGAAAAACGAACTTGCAGCGCATCGCCCCCCGGCAAATGTAATGAAAGCCACTTTCTGAGTGGCAACTACAGTAATCCTACTACTGCTTTTTCGGCAACGTCACGGGAAAATCGTTGTTTTCAACATGCTCCCGGTGCACAATATCCACAAGTTGCCGCACGATATCGGAATGTAGGGAACTTACATCATGGTCTTCGTGCAAATCTTCGGCAAGATTGTAAAGCCGCGGCTTGCCGTCAGCCACCACAAGTTTCCAATCACCGCGCCGCACCCCTATCTGATTGGTTTCGTGAAACTCCCAATACAGATGGTCGTGCTGTTTCTGCGCGGAATCATGTCCCAGCAAAGTCGGAGCGAATGAAATACCGTCGAAGCCGTCACCTTCCAAATCACGGTTTACAAACCGCCGGGGAAATCCGCTGATTCCGGCTAGCTCGCAAAAAGTGGGCATGATATCGTAAAAAGCCAGCAGGTGACTGTTCACGGTGCCAGCTTTAATATGGTCGGGCCACCAGACAATGAAGGGTATGCGTATGCCTCCCTCGTAACATTGCCGTTTCAGTCCCCGCAATTTGCCGTCGCGGCCAAAGAACTGCGGGTCCGCCCCACCCTCTTCATGCGGGCCGTTGTCAGACGAAAACACCACAACCGTATTTTTGTCAAGCCCCTTTTCCTTCAATTTGGCAAAGATTTCGCCCACATACTTGTCAAGCCGCGTAATCATGCCTGCGAACTGCGCATGGGTATGCTCCACGGCATTATACCGCGAACTTTCCTGCCCGCCCCATGTCTTGTCGGTAAAGAACTTCGAGCGGTAGCCGGCAACTATGGAATCGTCAGGCTGCGCCAGTTCCGCATGCGGCAGTGTATATGTAAGAAATCCCACAAACGGGTGTTCATCGTCTTGCGATTCTATCCACTGCAATGCGTGGCGGTGTATAATGTCGGCAGAATACTGTTTGCGGCGGAAATATTCCCTTCCGAACATAGGGTAAGGGATATTGTCGCTGAGCACTTCGCGAACCACCGCGCTGTCACCACGCGAGCGGCTGAAACGGTTCAGAAAATTCGGATAATACAAATGAGCCTGGAACTGGCAGATATAGCCATAGAACTCGTCTATTCCGCGCTTGTCGGGAGTGGAAGCCGAGCCTTCGTAACCGCCTGCCCATTTGCCGAACATGGCAGTGCGATAGCCTGCGCGTTTCATTATTTCAGGCAGAACAACATGGCGCGGATCATAGGGTTCCTGCCCCACTGTCGAGAAGTCGGCGTTTTTACCATAATACACCAGGGGGGCATTGCGCCAATATTCCTTGTTTCCCCGCACGTGGGTGTGCCCGGTGTGCTGCCCTGTCATTATCGTGGCACGCGACGGGGCGCTTACCGGCGAACCGGCATAAGCCTGCGTGAAGCGCATGCCCTCGGCAGCCATGCGGTCGATATTCGGCGTAGATATGAACGGCTGCCCGTAGCATGCCAAATCGCCATACCCCATATCATCGCAAAGTATGAACAATATGTTGGGGCGTTGCCGGGATGCGGAATCCTCTGCGGCTGAAGAGGCGGAAACCAGAAGCAGCGACACTCCGGCAAGAAGGCGACCTGTATACATTACACCTTTAGCGTTGGAAGACAACCGTTGGCGCAATATCATTTCAGAATCATTTCAGAAT
>CAZDOH010000053.1:14149-17456 GCA_964507005.1 uncultured Prevotella sp.
ATCATTTCAGAATCATTTCAGAATTCTGGCCAGGTCATCAGATGTAAGCTGCACCTTGTCAGCCGCCATCCTTTCGGCGAACGAGCGTCCCCAGTCGGCAACATCCTGATTGCTTTGTTTCTTCGTCCACTTCTCCATTTTAGCCTTTGCCTTGTCTTTATCTCCGGTGCGCGTAAGGGCTACAGCCTGCAGCAAATCGGAAACTCCGCCGTTTTCCTGCGATGCAGCCACACGTGCGAAAGCCTTGTCAGCCTCGTCTGCGTTTCCGCTCAAAAGCCCGACGGCGCCTTCCATCCAGTCTTCCATGCGCGAGTCGATGCAGTCGTCATACGGTTTGCCTGCACCGAGGCTCTTGGGCCACAAGCGTGCTTCGCCTATTAACTGCCGCGCTTCGTTCCAGTTCTTTTTCCCGATGGCCTGCGCAGCGCGACAAAGCTTCACCTTGCGGTACATGTCGTGGCCTGCGGTTTCCCCTTCGAAGGGAAGAATCGTGGTGGCAGAGAGTATGCGGTCGGCCTCGGCATAATCTTCGTTGGCTATCAAGGCACGGATATAGAGAGTGGCTATCTGCATAATGTCGGGATTGCGCTTGTAATAAGGCTTCACCGTAGCCAGGGCCTTGCGGGCGTCGTTGCCTTCTCCAAGATAGAATGTTGTAAGCCGCTGGCAATAGCGCCACTGGTTCTTGTCGAGGGCACAAGCCCGTTTAAGGTATGTTTCGCGCAACTGCTTGTCGGTGACTTCGCTGGCCTTGAGTGCAAACAGCGGGGCATACTCTTCGTCGTTGTCAATGCCTATAATCAGTTCGGCAGCCTCACGGTTATTGCCGCGCGCTTTCTGCAGCAATGCCATCAGGTAGCGGAATTCCCATTTGCCGGAATTGGCGGTTGCCCATTTCAGCATCCCCAAGTCTTCGTCTCTGAAGGGGAAGGCAAAGTCAAGGTCTTTCGCCGTTACATCGGCAAGAGCCGCGGCATTCCCCTGCAGCCGCGCTTTCCACACTTTCACTACAGCGTTTGGAGCGCCGTCAAGTTCCAGCACTTTCAGGGCCCTGTCGTTTTCACCGAGCGAAAGATACACCGAAGCGAGCTCCATAAGTTCCTGGGCGGGAAACTCCTCCTTGATTTTCCCAAGCACTTCGTCTTTCGTGAGCGAACCGCCGCAGTAGCGCTCAAAATCTGCAAAATGGTTGAGCGGGTCTATCTCCTTGATTTTATTGAGAGTCTGTTCGGCTTCCGCGCTGCTGCCCTGCCGGGAATATGCACGGCCAAGCACTTCCAGCGCCGTTATGTTCTTCACATTGGTTTCGCACGCCCTCACGGCATAATGCACGGCCATGGGCATGTCGCCGTCGGCAAAGTGCAGTTTGGCAAGCTGCGTGTATGCTGCGCTGCGGTGCTGCGGCGTTATGGCAGCCATTTCGAAGCAGTCCATGGCGTCGTAATGCTTTCCAAGGGCGCGCGCGGCTATTCCCGCCTGGTAGTTGGCGGCTCCGTCGTACTGGTCCACGGATATGGCATGCTGTGCATATTCCAAAGCCTTTTCGTAGTTGAACTGCCGGTTGCAGGCTTCGGCCATAAGTGCAAGCGAAGGCACATAATCGGGATTCAATGCCAGCGATTTGTTGAGGAAGTCCATAGCGTCGTCGTATTCTGCGCGGCAATACCTGTCGTTGGCCAGCAGCCAGTTTCCGTAGGCAGTATCCCAGTTGAAGCCGTCGGGAGTTTTCTGCGGGCGGCTCAAATCGCGGTTTTCGTTAGTCCACAGCAGTTTTCCGCCGAGTGTCAGCCTGTACACCCCATTTGCGTCAGCCTGGAATTTTTCGGTAACGGTTTCCCCTGCCGCAGCCTTCACGCGGTGCGCCGCGATTTCGTGCCCGGCACTGTCAGCCAGCGCCAGCGTGCCGTCGACATCGGCAGTCGTGCAGAAGTGCACTTCGATATTGCCGCCGCGAGAGTTCACGTTCACCACCCCGGCTGGCGTAACGTCCGCCACGCCCCCCGTACCGCTGAAGGGGAACCAATATTCCGTCCATTCGTCAGTGACATAGGGCTCGAAGAGGAACTGCTTGTAGGGGGTGCGCTCGCTGCCTCCTCCCGGCTGGTTGAAGAGCCTTCCGCTCTGCAGCTCCACATACTGTTCGCGGTTGTCGGAAAGCAGGTCTTTCCATATACTGCCCTGTTCGCTGAGTGCCCAGGTAAAGAACTTGCGCCCCAGCTTGTCGTCGCGCGTGGCAAAATGCGCCATGCCGAAGTCCTTGTCGGCATAATATGTGGCAAAGTAGGGCCCGTGATTGCCTGCCATGTGGTATGACTTGTCTACCCCGAAGTTCATTTGCTGCCAAACCGACAGATTGCGCCCGTGCACGGAATCGTTGGGCCATGGCCCCGTCCCTCCGTCGTGGCCCACCCAGTGTGTGGCGGGATAGAGGAAGTGCAGGTCATCGGTTGCGCTCACTCCGGTATTCACCCAGGTGTAGTAAGGCATCGACGCCCCGCTTGAGTTGTGCCAAACCGTGCGTGTGGTGAACCATGTCTTGCCGGCAGGGAGATTAATCTCCACCATCCACCGTGTGCGCGTCACGAGTTCAAGCACTCCTATGTAGCAGCTTACGCTTCCGTCGGCTTTCTTTTCCGTTTCGAAGTCAACGGGTGTGGAGCAGGTTGGCGCATGCCCTATTACGCCGAAATTGAATTCGATGCCGCCGCTGGTCCAGGGGCCGCGAAGCGCGATGTCGCGGAATTTCACCACACTGTTGCCGTAGAACATCTCTTCGCCGGTTTTCTTGTCGACAACCGACCATATCTTTCCACCCACTTCGGGAATGATTTTGAGCCGCAGATTGTCGTTTTCGAGCGTAACCACAGTCCATTTCCGCTTCTCGGGCTTGGTGGTAAAGCCTTCGAATCTATAGTATGGGTAAATGCTGTTGAATTTCGGTATGGGATTGGGGTCGTCGAAAGGATATGTGGTGATTTCTTCGGAAGAAACGCTCACAGTCTGTGCCTGCACCCACATGCCGGAACACAGCACGACGGCGCATGCCGCCATGCGTAAAGCCATAGAAAACGCTTTGTTGCTATTCGCTGCCATATTCAGGGAAATAATAATTAAGTGAGGCAAATATACACTTTTTTCAGTAGCGCCGCAGTGCTGAGCCGGGGAAAAACGCGATTGTTGACATTGCAGAAAATCATGGCATAAGAATTTTTATGGTTAACACCACAAAGATATGCAAAATAATTGGAACGGCCAAATTTTTCAGTGATTATTTTCGAAGAAATTTCCGCTGTGCGCACAGCGTGAA
>CAZDOH010000054.1:0-17276 GCA_964507005.1 uncultured Prevotella sp.
AGAAAAATTCTTTGCGCACAGAAGAATTACAACCAGCCTTTTTTCGAAAAGCGGCAGGCTTTGTTTTCGCAGCAAGGCACTTCGTTTTGCCGGCATGCCCGCAGGCATGCCGTATAAAGCCTTCTGCCGGTGCTTTTCCGGCCCGGAAAGTGGCGGCATGCGGCTGCCCGCACTGCAAAATGGGGGCAAACTGCTTTATGCGGCCTGCAACCGGCGCGAATTTGCGTATAAAGCGTTATATTTGCTTCATAAAACTTACACAATACAAAATTCATTATGAAGCGAATCTTTCTCCTGCTTGCCGTGGCACTTTGCATCGTTCCCGGCAATGCCGATGCCGCAAGCATCATTGTTCCCAACGAAACTCCGGCCGCGAGCCAGTGGATATGTTTCCGCAAGACCTTCGACATCTCCGGAAACACTGCCGGCAACACCCTGCGCATAGCCGCCGACTCGAAATACTGGCTCTATGTGAACGGCGAGCTGGAAGTCTACGAAGGGCAGTTGAAGCGCGGGCCCAATCCCAAGGATACCTATATCGACTACGTGCAGCTCAAGCACCTGCACAGCGGCAGGAATACCGTTGCCGTGCTGGTGTGGTATTACGGCAAGCACGGCTTCAGCCACCGCAACTCGAAGACCGGCGGGCTGTATTTCGACCTTACGGTAGGCAAGCAGCACTACCAGAGCGACGCCACATGGCGCTACACGATTCATCCCGCTTTCTATAAGCCTGCCGGCCGCGAGCCAAACTACCGTCTGCCCGAATCGAACATCGGTTTCGATGCGCGCAAGGACATCCCCGATTGGTTTTCCGCCTCTTTCGACGATTCGGCCTGGAAGGCTCCCGCTACAACCACTCCCGAGCTTGCCGACTGGAACAGGTTCGTGAAGCGCGAAATACCGCAGTGGAAAGACTACGGCGTAAAACCCTATCCCTCGCAGCGCCGCGAAGGCAATGTCGTGGTATGCACGCTGCCCTACAACTGCCAGTTCGCCCCGGTAATGAAAGTCAGGGCCAAGGCCGGGCAGACCATCGATGTGCGCACCGACGACTACACCACTCCGGCGCCCAACGGCGAGCCCAATGTCTTTGCCGAGTATGTGACACGCGACGGTGAGCAGGAATACGAAAACCCCGGCTGGATGAACGGCCATGAAGTGAGGTATACTGTGCCCGAGGGTGTTGAAGTGGTTTCGCTCGGCTATCGCGAAACGGGCTACAACTGCTCGTTTGCCGGAAGCTTCGAATGCAGCGACCCGATGCTCAATTCGCTCTGGAAGAAGTCGCAGCGCACACTCTACATCACCATGCGCGACTCGTATATGGACTGCCCCGACCGCGAACGCGCCCAATGGATCGGCGACGTGTCGAACGAACTGGTGGAGGTGTTCTACGCCCTTTCGCCCAGCGCAAACCTGCTTACGCGCAAATGCGCCCGCGAGTTCGCCGACTGGCAGAAGGCCGACTCCGTGATGTTCGCCCCCGCCCCTGCAGGAAACTGGGACCGCGAACTGCCGCAGCAGACTATGGCTTTCATGGGGCTCGGCAACTGGAACTATTATATGGGCACCGGCGACGAGGCAACCATAAAATACGTGTTCCCCGCTTCGAAACGCTATATGCACAAATGGAAGATAGAAGACGACGGCCTCGTGCAATACCGCACCGGAGCCTGGGATTGGGGCGACTGGGGCGACAATGCCGACATGCAGGCTCTCTGCCAGGCATGGTATTCCACTTCGCTCAAGTATTACGCAAAGCAGGCCGACCTCATAGGCGAAAGCGCCGAGGCCAAGTGGGCTACCGCTGCAGCCGAAAAACTCGACGCGGCTTTCCGCAGCAAGTTCTGGACCGGCGACTCGTACCGCCACACCACCTACACCGGAAAGACCGACGACCGCACGCAGGCCATGGCCGTGATTTCCGGCATAGCGACAAAAGAGCAGTACCCCAAACTGCTCGACCTGATGAACCGCACGGAGTTTGCAAGCCCCTACATGGAACGCTATGTGCTGCAGTCGATGTGCGAGATGGGCTATATGCAGGATGCCGTCAACCGCATGAGGCGGCGCTATAGGGAAATGACAGACCATCCGCTTACGACGCTGTGGGAATTTTTCAACCTCGCCGGCAGTTACAACCATGCATGGAGCGGCGGCCCGCTGATAATAATGTCGCAGTACATTGCCGGCATATCGCCCGTAAAGCCCGCTTTCCGCGAATTCCAGGTAAAACCGCAACTGTGCGACTTGAAATATGCCAAGACCGTTGTTCCCACACAGTTCGGCAGCATAAAACTCGACGTGAACCAGGAAAACGGTTTCCGCATGACACTCACAGTGCCCAAAGATACCAAGGCGCATGTGGTGCTGCCTTCGGGAATTTCGAAATACCGTATCAACGGAAGCCGCAAGAGCGTGAAGTTCAATTCCGACGGCTCGGCAAAAGCCGTGAAGCTCGCGGCCGGCAAATACGTAATCGAGAAAGACTGACAATAGCCGTCGGCGCAACGTGTCGCCGGCCCCGGCCCTTGATGCATATATAATGACGCATATATAATATTGTAATGAAGCGAATCCCCCTTCTGCTTGCCGTTGCACTGTGCCTTGCATTCGGCACAGTAGGCGCAGCCAGCATCATCGTGCCGGCCGAAGCCCCTGCCGTAAGCCAGTGGATATGTTTCCGCAAGACTTTCGACATCAGCGGGAACACCGGCGGCAACATCCTGCGCATAGCCGCCGACTCGAAATACTGGCTCTACGTAAACGGCGAACTGGAAGTCTGCGAAGGCCAGTTGAAGCGCGGCCCCAATCCCAAGGATACCTACATCGACAGCGTGCAGCTCAAGCATTTGCACAGCGGGAAAAACACCGTGGCGGTGCTGGTGTGGTATTTCGGCAAGCACGGCTACAGCCACCGCAGCTCGAAGACCGGCGGACTGTATTTCGACCTCGCTGTAGGCGGAACACATTACGGAAGCGACGCCACGTGGCGCTATACGATTCACCCTGCCTTCTACAAGCCGGCGGGGATGGAGCCCAACAGGCGTCTCTCGGAATCGAACATAGGTTTTGACGCCCGCAAGGATATCCCCGATTGGTTTTCTGCGTCTTTCGACGATTCGTCCTGGAAGAACCCTTCTGTAACCTCTCCCGAACTTTCCGACTGGAACAGGTTCGTGACGCGCGAAATACCGCAGTGGAAAGACTACGGCGTGAAACCTTACGCTTCGCAGCGCCGTGAAGGCAATGTGATAGTCTGCTCCTTGCCCTACAACTGCCAGATGGCCCCCGTGATGAAGGTCAAGGCCGAAGCCGGCAAGACAATCGACATACGCACCGACGACTATGCCACTCCGGCATCGAGCAAGGAGGTGAACGTGTTTGCGCAGTACATTACCCGCGACGGTGAGCAGGAATACGAAAACCCCGGGTGGATGAACGGCCACGAAGTGCGCTACACCGTTCCCGAAGGAGTGGAGGTGGTTTCGCTCGGTTACCGCGAAACGGGTTACAACTGCTCGTTCGCCGGAAGTTTCGAATGCAGCGACCCGATGCTCAACTCTCTTTGGAAGAAGTCGCAGCGCACGCTCTATATCACCATGCGCGACTCGTATATGGACTGTCCCGACCGCGAACGCTCGCAATACATCGGCGACGTGTCGAACGAGATGGTGGAAGTGTTCTACGCCCTTTCGCCCAGCGCAAACCTGCTGACACGCAAATGCGCACGCGAATTCGCCGACTGGCAAAGGCCCGATTCAGTGCTGTATGCCCCCGTTCCTTCGGGAAGCTGGTTCAAGGAACTGCCGCAGCAGACAATGGCTTTCCTCGGGCTTGGACAGTGGAACTACTTTATGGGTACCGGCGACACGGCTACCATAAAGTATGTGTACCCGGCCGCCAAACGCTACATGCACAAGTGGAGACTTTTGCCCGACGGCTTGGTGGAATACCGCAAAGGAGCATGGGATTGGGGCGATTGGGGCACCAATGTCGACATGCAGGCACTCTGCCAGGCGTGGTATTCGCTGTCGCTGAAAAACTATGCCAAGATGGCTTCCCTTGTCGGAGAAAGCGCTGAAGCAAAGTGGGCAAACGATGCTGCCGCCAAACTTGACAAAACTTTCCGTGCGAAATTCTGGAACGGCAACGCCTACCGCCATACCGCCTACAAGGGAAATACCGATGACCGTACGCAGGCCATGGCAGTGATTTCCGGCATAGCTGCCAAAGAGCAGTATCCGCAGCTGCTCGCAACGCTGAAGACAACCGAATTCGCCAGTCCTTATATGGAACGCTATGTGTTGCAGTCGCTGTGCGAAATGGGATATGTGCAAGATGCCGTCGACCGCATGAAACGGCGTTACAAGGCAATGGCCGACAGCAAACTTTCCACCCTTTGGGAACTGTTCAGCCTGAAAGGCGGAAGCTATAACCACGCTTGGAGCGGCGGCCCGCTGATAATCATGTCGCAGTACATTGCCGGGATATCGCCCGTAAAACCGGCGTTCCGCGAGTTCCTGGTAAAGCCGCAACTGTGCAACTTGAAGCACGTGAATGCCGTTGTCCCCACGCAGTATGGCGAAATCAGCCTTGCCGTAAAACAGGAAAACGGTTTCAGTATGAAACTCTCCGTACCCGACGGCACTTCGGCACATGTAGTTCTTCCCGCTGATATATCGAAATGCCGTATAAACGGTGTTCGTAAGAAAGTGAAACGAAATGCCGACAACTCTGCGCAACCAATAACGCTCGCAGCAGGGAAATACGAAATAGAGAAAGACTGACGGCGAACAAAAACAATATTTTCGAAATGCATAGATACATTCAAGCCATAATAGTGTGTGCCGCTTTGCTTGTCCCGGGCTTTGTATATGCCTGGCAGCCGGCTTACGCTTCGGGCGACTCTGTGGCGCAGTGCCGCGTGTACAAATACCGCGTTTATTTCAAGGACAAGAAGAATTCTCCATACAAAAAGTCGAAACCTTCGGAATTTCTGTCAAAGAAAGCGTTGCTGCGGCGCGCCAAATGGCATATAAAGATTGACAGTCACGACTTGCCGGTAAGCCCGGAATATGTTTCGGAAATTGCAGCCCGGGGAGTGAAGGTGCTTTGTGTGAGCAAGTGGAACAATACAGCACTTGTGCAGCACGAAGACAGCGCAAAACTCAATGCGCTTGCCACTCTGCCGTTTGTCGATAAAGTAAAAAAGGTATACCACGATATAGATTTCAGTATCATTGACAACGACTCTACGCGTTTTGAAGAACTGAACTTCAACGATTCTATCAAAGCCCTGCAAACGGAATACGGCTACGCACAAAGTCAGATAGAAATGCTTAACGGCATCAAACTTCATGAACTTGGCTTTCGCGGCCGCGGCATGACGATAGCCGTTATCGATGGTGGTTTCCGCAATGCCGACAGATTGAGACGGCTTGATAATGTGACAATCCTCGGCACACACAATTTCGTCCGCCCCAGGCGCAGTGTTTATACCGAAGGCCAGCACGGCACCAATGTGCTTTCGTGTATGGGAGCCAACAAACCGCATCTGATAGTAGGCACTGCGCCCGATGCCAAGTATTGGCTGCTTGTGAGCGAAGATTCCTATACCGAAACTCCTGCAGAAGAGGATACTTGGGCGGCTGCCCTGGAATTTGCCGACAGCGTGGGAGCCGATGTTGTTAATAGTTCGCTTGGGTATAACTTGTTCAACGATTCTACGATGAACGTGAAATACAGCGAACTTGACGGCCAGACGCATCTCATCAGTCGCAGTGCATCGCTTGCAGCTTCGCGCGGGTTGCTGGTAGTGAACAGTGCCGGAAATTCAGGCGATGAAGATTGGCAGAAGATTGGTATTCCAGCCGATGCCCGCAATATACTGACGGTAGGCGCCGCTTTTGAAAAACTGTCTTTCGCGCAGTTTACTTCCCGCGGATTTACTGCTGACGGCCGGGTGAAGCCCGATGTTTCGGCACGCGGGCGTAGGGCGGCGGTGGTGAGAAGCAATGGGGCAATCATGCCAGCCAGCGGAACTTCATTTTCTTCGCCAATAACCGCCGGTATGACGGCATGCCTTATGCAGGCATTGCCTAAACTTAAGCCGGAGGAGATAATAGACCTCCTGCACCAGTGCGGCAACCGGAGTTGGATGCCCGACAATGTCCTGGGTTACGGAGTTCCCGATTACTACAAAGCATACAAAAAAGGCAAACCCTGATGGAAAATGCGCTGTCACTCTACGAACTGACTCACGCCATACAGCAGACTATAATGCGCGCCCTGCCTGCCACGTATTGGGTAAGGGCGGAAATCAGCGAAGGAAGGCAGAATGCAAATGGGCATTACTATTGCAAGTTCATAGAAAAGAACGAGGCGGGGCAGGATATAGCCTCTGCCAGCGGTATAATATGGGCCGGAGTATACCTGCAGTTGAAAGCACGCTTTGAGCGCGAAACGGGACAAGTTTTTGCGGCAGGCATAAAAGTGCTTGTAAACGTTAGAGTGAATTTCCATGAACGCTACGGCCTGTCGCTGCAGGTGTGCAATATTGACCCTAGCTACACGATAGGCGATATGGTCAGGCGGCGCAAGATGATTCTTGCGCAGTTGGCAAAAGAAGGAGTAGTGGAAATGAACCGCCAGCTAGAACTGCCGCGGCCACTTTTGCGAATAGCAGTCATCACCAGCGAAAATGCAGCGGGTTACGGCGATTTCCGCAATCAGTTGGCAACGTCAGGTGCAAGGTTTGCTTTCGTGACGAAACTTTTCCCGGCAATGATGCAGGGTAACAAAGTGGAAGAAACAGTTATTGCGGCGTTAAACTGCATTGCTGCCGAATCTGACCGCTGGGATGCTGTTGTGATAATACGCGGCGGCGGGGCAGTGAGCGACTTGAACGGTTTTGAGTCGTACAATCTGGCTTCGAATGTGGCGCAGTTCATGCTGCCTGTAATTACGGGAATAGGCCACGAAAGGGACGAAACGGTAATAGACCTCGTGGCCAATACCAAATGCAAGACTCCGACTGCCGTTGCCGATTTCCTTGTGGCAAAAGCTCAGGAAGAGGAGCGTATGGCCGATGCGTTAGCAATGCGTCTCCACAACGTTTCGGTGAAGATGATTTCCGGGCAGAAGGAAAGACTGGCAAATGTGTCATCGGCTATTGTGCCGTGGTTCACGCATGTCTGTCATACTGCACAGATGCAATTCTCCCGCTTGCTACTGCGTCTGCCTCGTGGGGTGAACAATATATGCCTGCGTGAAGATTCCAGAAACCAGCGGCTGGCCTACAAACTCGAGACTGTGGCTGTAAATGCTACGCGGATGCAATATTCGGAAATAGAGCGCAAAACAATGCGTCTCGCCCACGGCATTGAACAGTTGTTGCGCACGCAGCATGTACGTATTGATGCAGCAGAAAAAAACATAAGGCTTGCCGGACCGGAAAGGGTATTCAAAATGGGATTTTCCCTTACAACCCTTAATGGGAAAGCTGTGACGGATGCCTCGCAACTGAAACCAGGCGACAGAATTACCACACACTTCGCAAAAGGAAGCGTGGAAAGTAGTGTGGAAAAGGTAAATTGAAACAAACGAAAAACTTTATATGGAAACCAAGGAACTGACTTATTCTCAGGCAATGGCCGAGTTGGAAAGCATTGTCGACAGTGTGGAAAGCAACGGAATGGGAATCGACGATTTGACGGAGAAACTGAAGCGCGCACAGCAATTGGTGAAATTCTGCCGCGAACGCCTTCATAAGACCGAAGAGGAAGTGAAAAAGATTCTTTCTTCCGATGACCTCAAAACCGATTCCGATGCTGCGCAGCACGGAGACGCCACCGACGCGCTTACGTTTTAGCCGAAAGCAGCGGCAAATATGAAAAAATGGCTATCTTTGCCCGACGGCAACGCCGCTTAACCAATATTCAAACCAATCATGAACAAGAAAAAGATAATCATCCCTGCAGCAATAGTAATAGTTGCCCTGCTTGGAGGTTTGGGATACACACTGTTTAACCTTCAAAAGCAGAAAGACGCGAATGCAGAACTGCAGACACTTGCACTTCTTGACAAGAAGGAAATGGAAAACGAATATTCGCAGTTTGCACTGCAGTATGACGAACTGAAGCGCTCAATCAAGAACGACTCGCTAATGCAGCAGCTCACAAAGGAACAGCAGCGCACGCAAGACCTTTTGGCTGAACTCAAGAAGACGAAAAGTGACGATGCCCGTGAAATTACACGTCTGAAAAAGGAACTTGCGACGGTGAGGGCCGTGCTGCGTAGCTACATACTGCAAGTCGATTCGCTGCAGCGTCTCAATACGGCTCTCGAATCGGAAAACCAGCAGGTGAAGGCACGCTACAACGAGGCAACTACACAGATATCAAACCTCAATACCGAAAAGGCAAATCTCTCGCAGAAGGTAGCCATCGCCTCGCAACTTGATGCAACGGGCATATCGCTGCAGGCGCAGAACAAACGCAACAAGAGTGCCAAGAAAGTGAAGGATGTGCGCCGCTTTGTGGTGAATTTCACCATTACCAAGAACATCACCGCTTCTACCGGCAACCGCAACGTTTATGTCCGGCTTCTACAGCCCACAAATTCTGTTGTCAATTCGTCGGGAAATTTCGAGTACGAGAACCGCAGCCTGCAATTCTCGGCTATGAAAGTGATAGAATATACCGGCGAAGAGCAGAATGTTACGCTCTACATACCGGTGAACGAAACTCTGAGCACCGGAAACTATCGTTGCGACATCTTTGCCGACGGACAAAACATAGGAACTGCTTCTGTGAGCATCGAAAAGTAATCGCAAGGCAATGTTTGCAAGTAAAATGGCCGGGAGTTTCTCGGCCGTTTTACTTGTAACTTGTCGTGGAATTTAATCGGTACCAAAAGTCTAGAAAAAGGTGCTTTACTTTTTGAAAGCTAAAGCACCTTTTTAAAATTACAATAGACCTTGTTAAAATTGTAAGGCATATCGTTCGGCGGCAATGCGCATTGAGTACGAATTGTATCGGCAATTGTCGTTGTTGTTGCAAGGCATATTGCCGCTGTAAAGTGTGTCTGCTGATTTGTGACTTACCTTACTCCTACGGGCTTGGTGGGCGGAAGTTCTCTATTACGCTTCTCGGTGGCTTCCACCACTTTGTCAGCCAGTTCGGCAAAAGCCATGCCCATTATGCTGTCTTTGTGCGTGGCGATAGGCTCACCCTTGTCACCGCTGTCGCAAACGGCCTGTACCAACGGAACTTCGCCCAGGACGGGAATTCCAGTTTCCTGCGAAAGTGCTGCAACGCCGCCTTTGCCGAATATGTAGTAGCGGTTTTCGGGCAGTTCGGCAGGCGTGAACCACGACATGTTTTCTACCAGACCAAGGATGGGGACGTTCACATGTTCGTTGCGGTACATGTCAATGCCCTTGCGTGCATCGGCGAGAGCTACCTGCTGCGGTGTGCTTACTATCACGGCCCCCGTGATTGGTATAGACTGCAAAAGGGTTAGGTGTATGTCGCTTGTGCCGGGAGGCGTGTCGAGAATGAAATAGTCCAAATCGCCCCAGTCGGCTTCGAAAATCAGTTGCTTCAATGCGTTGCATGCCATTGAACCGCGCCATAGCGTGGCGGTTTGCGGGTTTACGAAGAATCCTATCGATAGCATTCTTACGTTGTATTTTTCGGCGGGGATGATAAGCTGCTTGCCATTTATGTTCTCGCCGAAAGGCTGGAAATTCTCAAGTTGGAACATCTTGGGCATTGAAGGACCGAAGATGTCGGCATCGAGTAGTCCCACGCTGTAGCCCTTCATGGCCAATGCCACGGCAATGTTGGCGGCCACCGTGGATTTGCCTACGCCGCCTTTGCCCGACGATACGGCAATTATGTTCTTTATGTTCGGCAGAATAGGCTCCTGCTTTTTGGGAGCTTCTGCTTTCTTTACGCTTATCTCTACTTCGATTTGCTTGCTGACGTAGGTTTTGAGTGCCGCTTCGGCTGCGCGAGTCACCGACTTTATGAACGGGTCGGTTTCCTTGGGAAATATTATCGAGAACGACACTTTGTTGCCGGCTATCCGGATGTTGTCTTCAACCATTCCGGCTTCTACGATATTTTTTCCCGTTCCCGGGTAGCGCACTTTTTCGAGCGCTTCGGTTATGAGTTTGGGGTATATTTCCATTGTTATGCTGTTATTTCGATGTTTCGAGCGATGAACGTTTCTGGCGGTTGTAGCTCCGGTAGGTGTCGAGTGGAATATCAACTTCCGGCTCATTAAGTGCGCCTTCCTGAGGCAACCTGAAACTGATGAATTTTATATCGATTCCTCTGCCGCGCCATTGTTGTTCGTAGTAGGTCTGCAGCGAGGTCACTTCGGGGGAAACCTGTGCGCCTTCGGCGTATATGTTGTCGCATACGCATATAAGCGGTAGGTGATTCTCGTTTACCACATATTTTGTGTAGGTAAAAAGGAAATTGCTGTCGGTCTTGACATTGACAATGCCGCCGTCTTTCATTATCCTGCGGTACCTTTCGAGAAAATAAGTCGAGGTCATGCGTTTCTGCGCGCGTTTCATCTGCGGGTCACTGAATGTAAGCCATATTTCATCAACTTCTCCCGGAGCGAAGAGGCGGTCGATGTTTTCGATTTCGCTACGCAGAAAGGCCGCATTGCCGATTCCATCGTTGAGGGCTTGCGTGGCTCCTGTCCACATGCGCGCACCTTTTATGTCAACCCCTATGAAGTTGCGACGGGGAAAGGCTTTTGCTAGTCCCACCGCGTATTCGCCGCGGCCGCAGCCTAATTCCAGGGTAATGGGATAGGAATTTTTGAAAACTTCGTCATTCCATTTTCCGCGAAGTGGGCATTCTGCATTTTCCAGCGTGTGGAACGGATATTCGTGTACGTTCGGGTATGTCTGCATGTCGGCAAATTTCGCGAGTTTGTTCTTTCCCATATTGCTTGTAGTTGTTTTGAGCCATTGCAAAGTTAGCTATTTGAGTTCAGAAAAAAAAGACGGGCGCATTTTAAGGCGCCCGTCGTATGTATGGTTCAAACTGCGTTATTCTGCCGGCAGTATTTCCGGTTGCGGCTCGTTTCCTATATTGCCCGCTTTTGCTTCTTCAGCAAGCAGGTCGTTGTAGAAACCGGCTTTTGCTGTGTGGAAATAAGGTATGAGCCAGAAATAGCCGATGCCGAATGTCATCATGCACAAAATTGCCCATCCAATGAAACTTAGGGCGAACAGGAAATAGTCCATTTTGTGCCCACGCATGAGTTGGCTGCTACGCGAAATGGCTTTGTCGTATTTCAAATCGGGATTGTCGTTGAGCACGAATTCTGTCATGGCGTAGGAAATCGTCTTTACAATACCTGGTATTACTAAGAGCAAAGACCATAATAAAATGTATATGCCTTTTAGCAACATGGTGAGGACTATTCTCAAGAAATCTTTGTAGCCGTTGAACAAATCAGCGATTTTGCTGTCGATACCACGGTAGGCCTTGAGGAAAACCACCGTCAGACTATATCCGAATGGCGGTAATAAAGCCAAACAAATCAAGATGCAGCAGATTGTACCGATTATTACATCAACTTTCACGAACAAAGATGCAATGTTCGAAATGATACCTGTAATCAGAGAATAGATTAAGGTAATGCAGCAATAGTTTCCCCATTTGCCTTTGAGTGCGGCAAGAGCCGCGTCCTTGATTTCTTTGAATGTTCTCATTGTGTTGTGTTTTAAAGATGTTAATAATGTGTTGGATTGTATTTTCTAAAAGGAAATATCAGTCTAGCACAGTAACCCAATTATGGGTATCGGGCGCTTCACCAAGCTGTATTGCGCGCAACGCATGGTAGAGTTTTGTGCTCCATGGGCCTGGCTTGCCGTCTTTGCTGATTACGTAGCTCTTGTTGTTCTCCAAGTCGTCAATCCTTTCGATTGGACTGATTACTGCCGCCGTTCCGCAAGCACCGGCTTCTTCGAAAGTGGTGAGCTCCTCTTCGGGAATGGGGCGGACTTCCACTTTAAGGCCGAGGTCAAGCGCAAGCTGCTGAAGACTGTTATTGGTGATTGATGGCAGTACCGATGTCGATTTGGGTGTGATATAGGTATTGTTTTTGATTCCGAAGAAATTTGCGGCGCCGCATTCATCTATATATTTCTTTTCCTTGGCGTCTAGATAGAATTCGCACGAATAGCCTTTGTCGTGCGCTATCTTGTTGGCCATAAGGCTGGCAGCGTAGTTGCCGCCCACTTTATACCGCCCGGTGCCGAGCGGTGCAGCACGGTCGAACTCGCGTATGATAACGTAGTTTGAACTGGCAAAGCCGCCCTTGAAGTAAGGGCCTACGGGAGTAACAAATATAATGAACAGGTATTCGTCAGCAGGGTGCACGCCGACTCTCGCGCCTGTACCTATCAAAAGCGGACGTATGTATAATGAAGCATCGTGGCCGTAGGGCGGCACGAATTCGCGGTTCAACTCCACCACTTTTTTCACCATCTTTTCAAACAAATCGGTGGGAAGCTCGGGCATAAGAATGCCGCGGCATGTGTTCTGAAGGCGTTCAGCATTAGCCTTGAGGCGGAATATGCGCACTTTTCCGTCTTTGCAGCCGTGGGCCTTGAGGCCTTCGAAAGCTTCCTGTCCGTAGTGAAGACAAGTGGCGGCCATGTGGATGTTGAGCGTCGTTTCCGACGAAACTTCAATCTCGCCCCATTTGCCGTCGCGGTAATAGCAACGCACATTATAATTTGTTGGAACGTAGCCGAATTTCAAATTTTGCCAATCGATATTTTCCATTTTCTTTTCTGTAAAATCTTATCTTTTCACTTACAAAGATATATATTTTACAAATATCTCACTCTGCAAAGATATATTTCAAGATGCTTTTTTTGAGCCGTTTTGCTAAAGAAACAAACTTTAAGCTCCGCAATGTATTTTAATGTTGTGGTGAAATGCAAACTTCAGTGAACGTTATTAAGGCCTTCCCGACATATAATTCACTTTGCCAAATGTAGTGCTGACGGGGTAGTAATCGCGCTTTTTGGCGCATAACTTGAAAAAAAACGGCAAAATTCAATCTTATTTTTTGCGGTATTCAAATAATAAAGTAATTTTGTTCGTGCATTAAAAGTAGCGCACAAAAAGAAGAAATCAATCAATAATTTAAAATTCAAAACATTAAACTTACAACAAATTCAATCAAAAATGGAAACAACAGTAAAGTCTCCAAAGGCTCCTCAGAAGCCTGCAGCTAAGAAAAGCGCCGGCTTCAGTGGCGTTAAGGCCGCTTGGGTTGTAATGGTAGTTTGCTTCGTAATCGCATTCTGCTTCTACAAGTTCGTGCTCGGTAACCCGTCAAACTTCCAGGGTGGCGATCCCGCCAACCAGCCTATCCAGGGCAATCTTCTCGGTACAATGTACAAGGGCGGTTTTATGGTGCCTATCATCCTCACCTGCCTTCTCACCGACTTCGCTCTTATCATCGAGCGTTTCTTTGCTCTTCGCACCGCTTTCGGCAAAACCAGCCTCGTTAAGTTCGTTGCCGGTATTAAGGAAGCTCTTGCTGCTAACGATCTCGCAAAAGCACAGAAACTTTGCGACCAGCAGAGAGGCTCTGTAGCTAACGTCGTTTCAGCTACTCTCCGCAAGTACAAGCAGATGGAAGAAGACACCGTGCTTACCAAAGAACAGAAAGTGCTTGCTATCCAGAAGGAACTCGAAGAGAGCACAGCTTTGGAGATGCCTATGCTTCAGCAGAATCTCCCCATCCTTGCTACTCTTACCACACTCGGTACGTTGTTCGGACTTTTCGGAACGGTTATGGGTATGATCCGTTCGTTCGCATCTCTTGCAGGTGAGGGCGGTACTGACTCAGCCATGCTTTCTGTGGGTATTTCCGAGGCACTTGTAAATACCGCATCGGGTATCGCAACTGCTGCCTTCGCTCTCATGGGCTACAACTTCTATACCAACAAGATCGACAAACTTACGTTCAGCCTCGACGAAGTAGGCTTCACAATCGTACAGACTTTCTCGGCTACTCACTAATCAACAAACAAGAAAGGTTAAATCATGGGACGTTTTAAATTAAAGAGAAAAGATGTCTTCATAGACATGACTGCTATGAGTGACGTTACTGTCCTTCTGCTTACCTTCTTTATGTTGACATCTACTTTCATCAAGCCCGAACCCGTAAAGGTTAACACTCCAGGCTCTGTGTCGGAGATTAAGATTCCCGAGTCGAACATCGTGACTATCCTCGTTGAATCGAGTGGAAAAGTATTCCTCTCGATGGACAAGAAAGGCGATCTGATGTCCGTGCTCGACCAAATGCAGGAAAAATATGGCCAAAGCTTCACTCCCGAAGAGAAAAGAAGTTTCGGACTTCTGCCTGCATTCGGACTGCCCGTAGGACAGCTCAAGGGTTTCCTTGATCTTCCCTCTGAATCGCAGACTGCTTATCTCAAGAGCGACCAGAATCCCGGTATCCCGTGCGACAGCACACGCAATGAATTCAAAGACTGGATTCTTTGTGCACGCGACGTGAACCCCGACCTGCGTATTGCTATCAAGGCTGATGCAAAGGCTCCTTACAAAGTGATTAAAACAGTGATGAACTCTCTTCAGGATATCAAGGAGAACCGTTACAATCTTATAACGGCCTTGAAAACCGAAGATTAATTATAGACAATATGGCTAAACTAGGTAGCAGCAAACAAAAGAAATTTACATGCCGCATAGACTTTACGCCTATGGTGGATATGAACATGTTGCTGATCTGCTTCTTCATGCTCTGTACGTCTATGATTAAGCCACAGACAATGGAGATCAACATGCCTTCCAACAAGGAAGACATCAAGGATGATCAGCGTAACCAGGTGAAAGCTTCCGAGGCTGTTACCATATTGATGGACAAGGACAACAAACTCTACTACTACGAAGGTATTCCCGAAATCAATACATTGAAGGAAACCACGTATGGCAAGAACGGTCTGCGCAATTTCCTGCAGCGCCGCAATGCCGTTGCCCTCAATAAGGTAAACAAACTCAAGGAAGAACGACTCAAGAACGCCAGCACCGATCCGCGCGTTATAGCGCAGCAGGAAGCAGTTTTCCGCAAGAGGCTTTCTGAAATCAAGAGTGAAAAAGGCGTGCCTAATGTTATTATCAAGGCCACAGACGAAGCCCTCTACGAGAACCTCATCAACGTGCTCGACGAGATGCAGATTTGCGGTATTGGTAAGTATGTGATTGACAAGATTACTGACTTCGACAAGAAGATGATCGACTACTACAAGAAGGAACATCCTGAAAGTGCAAGTGCCGACGCTTCTGCAAACGCGAAATAAAAACAACTGTAAGCAAAGTATAATATGGCAAAGATAGATTTAGCTTCAAAATCGTGGTGCGACATGGTGTTTGCCGGCCGCAATCGCGAATACGGTGCTTATCAGTTGCGCGCTGAATTGGGAAAACGCAACAGAGTTGCCCTCATTGTGGTTCTCGCAATCATTATTTTGGGACTTCTGATTCCTCTTTTCTTGAAGTTCGTGCTTCCCAAGAAGCAGGACGACAAGATTCAGGAGGTTACCAATTTCTCGAAACTGAAAGAAGCCGAAGTCAAGGACGAACACATCAAGAAAGTGCAGCCCAAAGAGCCGCAGCAGGAAGTGCAGCGCATCAAGAGCTCCATCAAGTTCACAGCTCCTGTCATCAAGGAGGACAATCAGGTGAACGATGCCGACGAAATGAAGTCGCAGGAAGCTCTCGGTAAATCGTCGCTCGCAATTTCTATTGCCGACGTAAAGGGTAATGATGAAGAGCACGGTAAGGATGTGGCCGACCTTAAGGAAATCGTTACATCGCAGAAGGAAGACACCAAAGTCTACACCGTTGTAGAGCAGATGCCTTCGTTCCCCGGCGGTGAGAATGCACTCCTCAAGTACATCGCTGAGCACATCAAGTATCCTTCAGTAGCTCTCGAGCAGGGCATCCAGGGTATGGTAATGCTGCGTTTCGTTGTAGAATCGTCTGGCCGCGTAGGCGAGGTTCAGGTCATCAAGAGCCTTGACCCGTATTGCGACCGTGAGGCAAAGCGCGTGATCCAAAGCCTTCCCGCATTCGTGCCGGGTAAGCAGCAGGGCCGTGCAGTGTCGGTGTGGTACACTTGCCCCGTGCGCTTCCAGATTGAATAGTACCATTGTGCGTGTGGAACCGGACATTACGCTTTTCGCGACGTATGAAGTCCGTAATCCGGCGCAGACAATATCGAAGAACAAAAGCCGGCCCGACAACGAGTCGGCTTTTGTATTTTACTTAAACACATTATTTCAGAAATATGAAAAGAGCGCATATAGCAATGGCGGCAACAGCCATAATGATTGCTTTCACGTCGTGCGGTGAAGCCCCGAAACAGCAGGGCGACCCCGACCTTATCAAGGTTGCCATCGATGAGACTTTCAAGCCCGTGATGGAAGAGGAAATGCAGCAGTTCAACCTTCAGTATCCCGAGGCTACGTTCAAGCATTGTTATTGCAGCGAGGCTGAGGCATTGCAGATGCTTCTCGACGACAGTGTGCGTTCGTGTCTCGCAACACGCGAACTCTCTGCGGGCGAAAAGGCCACGCTTAAGGAACGCAATCTCAACGTCATGACCGAACGCATTGCTACCGACGGCATTGCGCTTATAGTAAACCGCGCCAATCCCGATACGCTTATCTCTACCGGCGATGTGCTGCGCATTGTTACCGGACAGGTGACGCGTTGGGAGCAGATAAAATATGCCCACCAAAAGGGTGAAATACAGTTGGTGTTCGACCATACCCAGTCGTCGACTGTGCGTTATGTTGAAGATTCTATTTGCGGCGGCAAGGCTCTAGCCGGCAACGTCTATGCCCAAAAGACCAACGAGGCTGTAATTGACTATATCTCGTCCAATCCCAAGGCTATCGGCATCATCGGAGTTGACTGGCTAAGGAACGAAGGCGACTCCACAAACTTGTCGTTCTTGCCCAAGATTCGCGTAATGAGCGTAAGCCGCTCTGCTGTGCCCGATGCCGACAACAGCTTCAAGCCGTTCCAGGCTTACATCGCCCTCGGCAATTATCCTTATGTGCGCGGCGTGTTCTACATGACCACCGACCCCGTAATGCAGAGCAAGGCACGTTACTTCTACCATTTCCTTTCTGAGCAGAAGGGTCAGCTGATAATCACGAAAGGCTCCCAACTGCTGCCGTGGATGCGCGT
>CAZDOH010000055.1:0-17065 GCA_964507005.1 uncultured Prevotella sp.
ATAGAGAAATAAATTCACCGACAGCCACTCAATGCAAACACGATTTTTATTAATTTAGCTCCGTAAAAATTAAATTTGGAGTAGTATGGACAATTACAAAGCTGTGACATTCAAAGGCCAGGTACTAAGGATATGCCTTATTGCTGCCTGCGTTCTGCTTGTGGTCTACATGCTACCACGCGAAAAGCGCTTCGGTTTCGACTTCAAGGTCAATAAACCATGGACGCACCAACAGCTCATTGCCGACTACGACTTCCCTATTTACAAGAGTGAAGACAAACTGAAAGCAGAGCGAGACAGTGTGGAAAAACTCTTCCAGCCATATTTCACCGCAGATGCAAGCGTGGAAAAAAGACATGCTAAACGCCTTGCACAGGAACTGCACAACGGCACCATGAAAGACATGCCGCCCAAAGTGGCAAAACTCGTGACCGAAAGGCTTCATACCATATACAGTGCAGGCATAGTGAAATCCGAAGACATGAGGGCAATGAACGACAGCGCCATCACGTCAATACGCGCGGTGAGCGGAAGGGAAGCCCAAAGCCGTAAGATTTCCCAAATATTCTCAACGCGCACGGCATACGGGTTCATGCTCTCTGCCGACTCGGGCACCGTCAGCCACGAGCAACTGGTGCAATACAACCTGGGAGACTACATCGAGGCAAACCTTACTTACGACGCCAAGCGTTCCGATGCCGCAAAAATCGACTTGATGGAAGGCATATCGCCCACATACGGACTGGTGCAGCGCGGGCAGAAAATCATCGACCGCGGCGAAATTGTCACACCCGCGACCTACGACATCTTGAAGTCGCTCGAAGCCGAATCTCAGGTAAGAAACATGCCCGAAAAGGGAATGGCACGCCTGATGTTCGGGCAATTCCTACTCGTGGCAATAGCCTTCTCCGCCTTTTTCGTATACGTCAAGATCCACCACCGCAACTACTTCAACAATATCCGCACGTTTACTTTCATGCTTACGATGCTCACGCTTTTTCCGGTGGTCGTAGCACTGCTGCCCAGCACATCAAGGGCAATAGCCTTCCTCGTGCCATTTGCAATGGTGGGAATATTCATGTGCATCTTCACCGACACACACACATCGTTCCTTGCCATCGGCACAACGGTGCTCACCAGCTCGCTTGCCCTTGTCGACCCGTTTGAATTCATACTTGTAAACTTCGCGTCGGGCGTGGCCGCAATCTATGCACTCCACGACCTGCAACAACGTTCGCAACTGTTCCAGACTGCCGTTGTGGCAACGCTGCTGTCGCTTGTCACCGCCGCCGCTTTCGACCTGTCGCAGGGAATGGAACTGAAAGGGTTCGACAACACACTCTATATCTACCTTGTGATAAACGGCGTATTCCTGCTCTTCTCCTACCCCATGCTCTATGTGGTAGAAAAACTTTTCGGATTCGTGTCATCGGTCACGCTAATCGAACTTTCGAATATCAACAACCCCCTTCTGCGGCGCCTTTCAAAAGAAGCCGCCGGCACTTTCAACCACTCCATGCAAGTAGCCAACCTTGCTGCCGACGCTGCATCAAAAATAGGCGCACGCACACTGCTTGTGCGTACCGGAGCGCTTTATCACGACATCGGCAAGCTCAAGAATCCGGCATTTTTCACCGAGAACCAAAGCGGAGTGAATCCTCATGACCAACTGTCACCCGAAAGCAGTGCCAACATAATAGTGTCGCACGTGGCCGAAGGCATCAAACTGGCCGACAAATACCATCTGCCGTCGGCAGTGAAATCATTCATCTCCACCCACCACGGCAAAAGCAAGGCGAAATATTTCTACATAACATGGATGAACGCCCATCCCGGCGAGAAACCCGACGAAGAAGCCTTTTCATACCCGGGTCCCAACCCCTCCACGCGCGAGCAGGCTATACTCATGATGGCCGACTCGGTAGAGGCGGCATCGCGCTCGCTAAAGGAATACACAGAAGAATCGATAAGCCGGCTCGTTGACAACATCGTTGACAACCAAATGAAAGACGGCTACTTCAGCAACTGCCCCATAACTTTCGAGGACATTGCCGACACCAAGAAAGTTTTTGTTGAAAACCTCAAGACGATATACCATTCCAGAATACAATACCCCGAACTCAACACCGAAGCAATCAACCGCAAAGCACGGCAACGCAACTTCGGCAACCTGTTCGGCAATCGCAAAAAACAATAAACCCCAAACAGCTATGGAACGTACAATAGAAGTGCTGTGCCGCAACAACGGCGAAAAGATAGAACTGCCACTCGGAAGCACCGTAGAAGAAGCCTACAATGCACTTGCCCTGAAAATGGTACGCGAGCCGGCATGCTCCATGGTAAACAACAAAGTCGAAAGCATGAACCACGTATTGCTGTCGAACTGCGACATCGAATTCCTCGACATATCGTCGCCGTCGGGCATGCGTACCTACACGCGCTCGCTGTTCTTCGTGCTGTGCAAGGCTGTGAGAGAACTTTTCCCGCACACTCCCGTGAGAATCGACACCCCCGTTTCCAACGGGTACTATTGCCGGGTCATGACACGCGAAATGAGTCAGAAAGACGTGCAGGCCATAAAAAAGCGCATGCAGGAAATCATTGACGCCAATATGCCTTTCCGGCGCATAAAGGCCCATACCGATGATGTGGTAAGGCGCTTCAATGCCGCAGGACTCTACAGCAAAGCCAAACTCATAGAAACAACCGGGAACCTATATTCCACCTATTACATCCTTGGCGACACGCTCGACTATTACTACAGCGCCCTTCTTACATCCACCGGAAAGATATGGCTTTTCGACATTGAGAAATACCACGACGGAGTGCTGCTGCGCATACCCGACCCCTCGTCGCCAAACTACTCGCAGCTCAAGCCCTTCGTGAACCAGGAAAAGATGTTCAGCGTGTTCCACGAAAACCATACATGGCAAGGCATCATGAACCTCAACACGATAGGCGACCTGAACGAACTTGTCAAGAAAGGCATGGCAAATGCAATGATAAACGTGTCGGAAGCCCTGCAGGAGAAAAAAATCAGCAAAATTGCAGAAGAAATCGCCAACCGCAAAAACGTCAAGGTAGTTCTCATATCCGGCCCCTCTTCAAGCGGAAAGACAACCTTCAGCAAACGTCTCTCGGTGCAACTGATGGCTTGCGGCATAAAGCCCTACCCCATATCGATGGACGACTATTTCGTTGACCGCGAAAAAACACCAAAAGACGCCAACGGCGAATACGATTTCGAAAGCGTCAATGCACTGAATATTCCTATGCTGTCGCAAGACTTGAGCGATTTGATAGCAGGCAAGGAAGTGGAACTGCCACGATACAATTTCATAACCGGGAAAAGCGAGAAAAGCGGCACGCGCCTGAAGATTGACGAAAACATGATTCTTGTTATCGAAGGAATACATGCGCTCAATCCCGAACTCACCAAACAGATTCCCGACGACTGCAAGTTCCGTGTCTACGTCTCGGCGCTCACATCCATACTGCTCGACGACCACAACCACATACCCACATCCGACAACCGTCTGCTGCGCCGCATTGTGCGCGACTACAACTACCGCGGCTATTCGGCCCGGGAAACCATACGCAGATGGCAAAGCGTGAAAACCGGCGAACACAAATGGATTTTCCCTTACCAGGAAGACGCCGATGCCATGTTCAATTCGGCTTTGCTTTGCGAACTTGCAGCACTGAAACCAATAGTATTCCCTCTGCTGCTGCAAGTGGACGAACGCTACGAAGAGCACTCCGAAGCACTGCGGCTGCTGAGATTCCTGTCGTACATACGCGAAATTCCCACCGAAGGACTTCCGCCCACATCACTTCTGCGCGAATTCCTTGGCGGGAGCACTTTCCACTATTGAAAATCCGCCGCATATCAACATGCTATGAGAGTATTGATCGTAAACACATCCGAACACACCGGCGGCGCTGCAATAGCTGCGGCACGGCTGAGAGAGGCTTTGGGAAACAACGGAGTAAAAGCTACAATGCTTGTAAACCACAAGGAAACGGAAACCATCACCGTTGCCGAAACACCACGCAGCCGCACACGGGCAAAACTGGATTTCCTTCTTGAAAGGATAGCGGTGTGGAAAGCCAACCGCTTCCGCCGCCACCGGCTGTTTGAAGCCGATGCCGCCACCTATGGCACAGACATCACTTCGCTCAAGGAATTCCGCCAGGCCGACATCGTGCATCTGCACTGGATAAACCAAGGATTCCTTTCAATAAAAAGCATCGCCCAAATACTGAAAAGCGGCAAGCCTGTGGTATGGACTATGCACGACATGTGGCCCTTCACCGGCATATGCCACTACAACGGCGACTGTGACCGGTTCAAGGACAAGTGCGGCAAATGCCAGTTGCTTTACGGAGGAGGTTCGGCAAACGACCTTTCACGGCGCGTATTCCGGCGCAAGCAGAAACTATACCGCGATGCCAACATCACGTTCGTGGCCTGCAGCGACTGGCTGGCAGAATGCGCACGTTCCAGCGCCCTGCTCGAGGGAAAACGCGTGCTCAGTATCCCCAACCCCATAAACACACGGCTTTACAGTCCTTCAAACGGCAGCAAAGCCCGTGAAACGCTTGCGCTGCCGCAGGGAAAGAAACTGCTGCTGTTCGCTGCCTACCGCGTGACCAGCAAAATCAAAGGCATTGACTATCTTTGCGAAGCTATGGATATCCTGGCCAAACAGCATCCCGACCTCACCAGCAACATTGCCGTTGTGGCCGTCGGCAAGGAAAGCGATGCCCTGAAGGATATGCTGCCAGTAAAAATCTACTCGTTCGGATATGTTTCCAACGAAAGCAAAATGATAAGCATATACAATGCATGCAACCTGTTTATGATACCCACAATGCAGGACAACCTTCCCAATACCGTAATGGAATCTATGTCGTGCGGCATTCCGTGCGTAGCTTTCAATGTGGGAGGCATACCGCAGATGATTGACCACAAGATAAACGGCTATGTAGCGGAATACCGCAATGCAGCCGACTTTGCCGAAGGCATACTGTGGTCACTGAAGGGCAGCAATGCCGCAATGCTGGCAGAAGCTGCACGCAATAAAGTTGTCTCTACATTTTCAGAAACGGCCGTGGCACGGCGCTATTCGGAACTTTACAACAGTCTGGCGGGAGGCAAAGATGAATAACCCCGTAAAGATTACGGTGGCAACAGTCACCTACAATGCCGCCGATGTCATAGCCCGCACGCTAAGCAGTGTGGAACAGCAGGACTACCCGTATGTAGAACACCTCATAATCGACGGCAACTCCCACGACGGCACACTGGCAGAATTCCTGCACTACCAGGAACGCAACGCACGCGAGGCGCGCCATGAAGTGAATGCCGTGAGCGAGCCCGACAAGGGCATTTACGATGCAATGAACAAGGCCCTTGCCATGGCGACAGGCGACTACATAGTCTTCCTCAATGCCGGTGACAAATTCCACGATGAAAAAGTGCTTTCGCACATTGCCGCATGCGCCTCCGGCGATACGGGAGTTATCTACGGTGATACCGACATTGTTGATTTCAACGGCAACTTCATCCGCCACCGCAGGCTTTCGCCTCCCGAGCACCTCACTTCGCGCAGTTTCCTGGGCGGCATGCTCGTTTGTCATCAGGCGTTTTTTGCCCGCACCGACATTGCACGCAACATAAAGTACAATCTCAACTATAGCTTTTCGGCCGACTATGACTGGTGTATACGCATTATGCGCCGGGCCGAAAGGATGAAACGCACACTGGTAAACTCGCATACCATAGTGGCCGACTATCTCGACGGAGGCACAACGGTAAAAAACCACCGCAAATCGCTTGTTGAACGCTTTGCAGTGATGTCGCACCGCTACGGCTTGTTCCATGCCGCGGCAATGCATCTATGGTTTATCCTGCGCACTTTTACAAAAAAATAACCGCCACAAAAGGACGGCAATACCGCATTTTTTGCAATAATCACCATTTTAATTATGGTTATACCCACTTTGCGGTATTGCAGCCATTGCATTATAGCCATATCTTTGCAATTGAAAAAATCGATGTTTCATAGTGGATGCACCAATTGAGGTGCAGTTCAACGCCGCGAGGCGGTAAATCCGCGTTAAGATTTAATTGTTATGTATCTTGTTCGAAAAAGGGGAGCGCATTGCCTGTAAAAAGTCATCGCTTCCCTATTTTCCTTTTTGTTTGTTTCATGCGCACACAAGTAATTCGGCAGTATCCGTTCTCATATCCGGCATTTTGGAGGAAAGGCACAAAAAAGGGGCACAAAAAAAGGGATACCGCCGTATCCCAATCTTGTTAACCTTAAATCTAATACTATGAAAAACACGATGCAAATATACATCTTTACCGCAAACAGACCAAACAAAAACCTATATTTTTACGGCATTTTTCATTACATGAAGAATTCCTTCAACCGTTTTTGCAAAAGTGCGTAATTTTGCGGGTGGCATGAACGGTATTTCCAATACGCTCAAATATTGGCTTTCACGGCTCGAACGGTTGCGCAAACGCAACGGTTACGGCGTGCATTCCCCTTTTGCCTACAATTTCATAAAGGGCGTTGTTTACGAAAACGGGCGCTATTATGCTTATGGCGAACTGCGCAAACGCCGCAGGAAGCGCGGCAAAGGCGAGCGATGTCTGTCTGGCAAAGCCGACAGGCTGATGTTCCGCATAGCCAACTACTGCCGCCCGCGCAGCGTTTCGCTCGTCGGCGCAAAAGCCGCACTGACGGCCGAATACATTGCAGCCGCAACGCGCAATGTGCCGGTGAGCATCTACCCCAAAGCCGGGCAACTGCCTACGCAGGGGCTACAGTTCGTTTTCTGCGCCGAAGGCGAAGACTTCCTGACCGCCTACCACATCACGGCACAATGTGCCGACAACCGCACCGTATTCGCCTCGGCAGGCATACATTCTTCGCAAAAAAACAGGGAGATGTGGCGCAACGTCTGCAACGACCCCAAAGCGGTAGTGACTTTCGACCTTTACGAGCTCGGGCTGGTGTTTTTCAACACCAACTACAACAAACAAAACTATACCGTAAGTTTTTAAAAAAATCTCCCATTTTCCTTTGTTATTCAGAATAACATTGTAATTTTGCGCCGTTTTCTGAATATAAAGCACTTAAACTATGTATTGGACACTGGAACTAGCTTCAAGACTCGAAGATGCGCCCTGGCCCGCTACCAAAGACGAACTGATAGATTACGCCACGCGCTCCGGCGCCCCGATGGAAGTTATAGAGAACCTTCAGGAACTTGAGGATGAAGGCGAAGTGTACGAAAACATCGAGGATGTATGGCCTGACTATCCCACCAAAGAGGATTTCTTCTTCAACGAGGAAGAGTATTGACGTAGCGTTTCCACGGCACTGAGCCACCAAGGCACTTGGTACATGGCCTACAGGAAATTGCAGCACACACTAGCTTGCCGTCCCCCAAGTTTACCGCCGGGCGACTGCGCCGCAAGCCGTTATGACTTTTACCGCAAACACAACACCCCGGGCTCTAACATTATGAGGCTGTGTCGGTTTTCCGACACAGCCTCATTTGTTGTATGTTACTTTATCTTTACCGGAGTGATTCCGATAGTCTGCTCGGCGCGGTTGAACCTTACAATTTCCGATATTGCACTTTCGGAATTGTCCTTTTTGTTTACGGCCGTAACAAAATACTTGCCGTCTTCAGGCATCACATACGTAGTGTTGCGCGTAACTTCCACAAGGGTAGCCTCCTGCTTGTCGCCATTACTGCGGTAAACAGCGTAGTATGCCCCGTCGACCGCATCCCAGGTAAGGTTGTCGACATTGAGAATTTTGAGATTGGAAGGTGAAGCAGGCTTTACGGAAGTATAATTTCCATAGAACGGAATCAGCGCTTTCTTGGCATAGCGTGCACGCAGCACGGCCTTTATGTCGCGCGGGTTGGAGATAATGTACTTCATGCTGTAGTGCACATCACCGCTAATGTTCGACTGCGCATCGGCAAGCTGGAACTGCTCTACAAGCATCGAACTGTCGTTGACGGCAAACGCGCTGCCATAATCAGGGTCGTAACGATAGATGGGATACCCCACCGCTAGCGGACACTTCTTTGCTAGCGACGCCCACTGCGCCACACGCTTGTTGAAATCGTAGTACGACGTGCCTGTCTTGTAATAAATCTGCGGAATCATCAAGTCTATCAATCGTGCCGACATCCACTTCTTCACATCGGCATATTGCGAATTCTCGTCGTTTTCGATATTTCCCTGCGGTGAAACCGAGAACACCACCTCGCGGCGCGTATTGCGGATAGTCTTTTGCAGGCTGGTAACCATTTGCGTAATGTTGCCGCGCCTCCAGTTTTCGATGCTCGAATAGCCGCTCCCATATTTTGCGTATTCGGCATCATCGCCCATGCTCTCACCGCTGGTAAGCGAAGGATAGAAATAGTCGTCCATATGAATTCCGTCGACATCGTACTTCTCTATCAGGTCCTTCACTATGGAATCGAGCCGTGCGCGCGTTTCGGGCAGCGCCGGATTGTATACCCTTATTGTCTTGTAGTCCTTAACTATAGATTTGGGTATTTTCTTGTCAAGAGTCGAAAACGATGCGCTTTCGCTCTTCTTTTCTATGCGGTAGGGATTTATCCAGGCATGGAAGCTGATGCAGCGCTTGTGGGCTTCGTCGATAAGGAACTTCAGCACATCGTACGAAGGCTTCTTGCCGGCAGTTCCGGTGATGTATTTGCTCCACGGTTCAAACTGCGAATCGTAGAAGGCATCGGCCATGGGCCGCACCTGGAAGAACACGGCATTGATATTGAGGCTCGCAAGCGAATCGAGGTATTTTGTATAGAGTCTCTTCTGCGAAAAGGCATAGTAGTATCCGTTGGGCCAGTCTATACCGTAGACCGTGGCAATCCACACGCCCCGCAACTGCTTCTTCGGGAGCACCGGAGTTTCCTCCAGACTATCGGTCAAACCGGCGCCGGTACGCATTTCCTTTGAGTTGCCGGGCAGGAAATCATCATGGTCTTCACAAGCGGCAACCAGGCACAGTGCGGCCACGAACGCACCTACCGCTAATATTCTAAAGCATTTCATCTTGATATTGTTTACATTGATGTTCTGCAAAAATAACTATAAAGTGTCACTCCGTAAATTATTTTCCGGTTGCAATGCGGCGGGCATTAAAATTTCGTAATTTTGTATTTCAATCAACCATCGCAAGCCGTGGCACAGAAATTAATCCAAACCCAGACGCAGGGGCTCAGCCAAGTTCTCACACCGCAGCAATTTCTGCAGGTGCACTTGCTGGAACTTCCGCTCAAAGACTTCGAGCAGAGGGTGAAAGACGAGCTGCTCGACAACAGCGCCCTTGAAGAAGGCGACGACACCGACCGTCGCGAACAGGATTCCGACGACTGCGACGGGTTTGGAGAAGAGACCGAAGGCAACACCGGCGACCAGAACGACGATGCATTGGCCGATTATCTCAATTCCGACGACACCCCCGACTACCTTCTCAACACCCAAAACGGCGAAGACGACAAAAGTTCATCCCTACCATTTGGCCAACATCATTCGCTCTACGAGGAACTGACGGCCCAAATAGGCGAGCACGAACTTTCCGACAAGCAGAAACGCGTCATGGTATATCTTATCGGTTCGCTCGACAGCGATGGATTCCTGCGCAAAGACTCGCAGCGCCTCAGCGACGAAATGGCCATTTACCACAACATCGAAGTCACGCCCGGGGAAATCGACAAGCTGACAGACGTGATGCAGACCTTCGAGCCGCGCGGAATAGGAGCGCATAACCTCCAGGAATGCCTCTTGCTGCAACTTTCGGCCGAAGACTACAATTCCCCCTGCAAACAACTCTCACTGCAAATCATAGGGAAATACTACGACGACTTCATACACAAGCGCTGGGAAAAGATTGCCACACGGCTGGGAATAAGCATGGACGAGATGCGGCACGCTGTAGCCGAGATACGCCGCCTCAACCCCCGCCCGGGAAGTGCTCTGAACGAAACGATGTCAAGCACTGCACAGGAAATAACGCCCGATTTCAGAGTGGAGAATGATACTGACGGGAATCTGCATGTATACCTCAACGAAGGCGAAGTGCCTGCGCTGAGAATAAGCCGCTCGTTCCGCAACACTATAGCCGAATACGCAGGCAGCCGCACAAAGCTCACCCGGCAGCAGAAAGACACCTATATCTACACAAAGCAGAAAGTGGAATCGGCGAAGGTATTCATCGACGCAGTGAACCGCCGCCGCCGCAACATGCTGGCTACAATGGAGGCTATTGTCGATATGCAGAAAGACTTCTTTTCCGAAGGCGACGAGGCAATGCTCCACCCGATGATTCTGCGCGACATAGCCCAGCGCACCGGGCTCGACATTTCCACGGTGTCGCGCGTCAGCAACAGCAAATATGTCGAAACCGAATTCGGCGTATTCCCCCTGAAATTCTTCTTCAACGACAAATTCACTACACCCGACGGCGATGTCCACTCCACGGCAGCCATCCGCAAGGCACTTGCCGAAATCATCGGTTCGGAAGACAAGAACAATCCTTATCCCGACGAAGTTCTTGCCGACATGCTCAAGCAGAAAGGGTTTCCCGTGGCACGCCGCACAGTGGCAAAATACCGTATGCAACTTGGCTTGCCCGTTGCACGTCTGAGAAAATGATGAACAAATACCTAATACAGGCCGCAAGGGTGATTTCGGTGCTTTTCACACCATTCTACTTCCCCGTAATAGCATTCATAGCGCTGATGCTTTTCAGCTACATGAGCCTTCTGCCCACAAGCGTCAAACTGACGGTGCTTGTGATAGTCTACGCGTTTACCGTGGTGCTTCCGCTGCTTTCCATATACCTCTACCGCAAGATAAACGGGTGGACGCGGCTCAAGGCCAGCCATCGCCCGCGCCGTATGGTGCCATACATACTGAGCATGGCGTGCTACGGATGTTGCCTGTATGTCATGACACGCATGCGGATGCCGCATTTCATGAACGGAATACTCGTGGGAGCACTGGCCATACAGCTGGTGTGCACCATAATAAACCGCTGGTTCAAAATCAGCACCCACTCGGCCGCAGCAGGCGGTGTGGTAGGCGCACTGCTGGCATTTTCACTGATTTTCTCATTCGACCCCACCTGGTATCTGTGCCTTGCCATTCTCATGGCCGGCGCAGTAGGCACGAGCCGCATCGTGCTGCGTCAGCACACCATTTCGCAGGTTGGCCTAGGCACGCTTGTGGGATTCATCTGCGGCATGCTTAGCATTCTATACGTTTAAACAATATATTATGATATTATGAAACCATTGGTAAGTATAATAATGGGAAGCACGAGCGACCTTCCCGTAATGGAAAAAGCCGCAGCCGAGCTCAACTCCATGCAGATTCCTTTTGAGATGAATGCCCTTTCGGCCCACCGCACCCCCGAAGAAGTGAGCGAATTTGCCAAAGGCGCCGAAGCACGCGGCATAAAAGTCATAATAGCCGGTGCAGGCATGGCGGCTGCCCTTCCGGGAGTGATTGCAGCCCACACCACGTTGCCGGTAATAGGAGTGCCCATAAAGGGAATGCTCGACGGGCTCGACGCACTTCTATCGATTGTACAAATGCCGCCCGCCATACCTGTGGCCACGGTAGCCGTCAACGGAGCCCTTAATGCCGCCGTACTCGCCGAGCAGATGCTGGCACTGGCCGACCCTGCAATAGCCGCCAAACTCCATACGGCAAAAAGCAAGCTGGGCGAAAAAATCGTAAAAGCCAACGCCGATCTCGCCAAAGTGGAATACGATTTCAAGACCAACTGACGCAATACAATCCGGCATCGCAGTCCGACATCTCGGATACAATGCCGGATTGTATTTATTTTGCTGCAGGAAACGGGAAACGCTTCCACAAAAAACGAGGGATGCACCGCCACAGTGCCACCAAAACGGCATAACGCCAGTCAATAACCTCCACGCGCCGCTTTTTCTCTATTGCCTTGACTATTCTGCGCGCCGCATATCCGCATTCCATTGCCATAGGATAGCCTTTGCCGCCGTTTATCAGCGCAGTGCGCACAAACCCCGGGCGTATGTCGGTGAAGTTTATGTCGAGATGCCGCATGCAGGCTAGTTGTTCAAGCGCATCAATATATGTATTCTGCATTCTTTTCGTTGCTGAATAGGCAGGCGCCGGACCAAGTCCCCTTGTGCCGGCAATCGACGATATTACGGCAATATGCCCACCAGTACTGGAGAAAAGGCGGAAGACAGCACCCACGCATCTCACGAAGCCTTCGCCGTTGGTAAGCAGTGTAGCTATCTCCTTACCTTCTTCAAGCCGCGGATTCTGCCAACCCACACCGCTGCAATGCAGATAAAGGCGAGCGCCAAGCCTACCCACAAACCCGGCAAGCCTTTCGGCCGTACCGCTGTCCTGGACATCGGCTTCCAACACTTCCACTTGCCTGGGGAATTCGCACTTCAGGCTTTCAAGCAAATCCCGCCTGCGGCCGCAAATTCCCACTTTCCAGCCTTTCAACAGAAGCATACGCGCCACCTCACGGCCTATGCCACTTGTAGCACCCATAATAACAGCAATTTTCGTATCCATAACACCGCAAATTTAATCCAAATCGGCCACAAGACTACAAGTCTGAACTATTTACATAAGATTTTCGCAAGAAAAAACTCGTTGTCCTAAGCAAATCATTCTTTTTTCACTAAATTTGGCCGACATTTTGAAAACCCCAACAATGAAACGATATTTACTCTTTGCGGCAACAGCCATATTGACACTTTGCCAGTTGTCGGCACAAACTTCCACCGAGCTGAAAGGCACAATCTCGGGATGCGCCCAGGCCAGCTATTCCAGTGGTGATGCTACAATGGCTTTCGACAACGACTTGTCAACTTTATATGCTTCGAATGTACGTTCGAATACGTGGGTGGCGCTTGACCTTGGAGAGCGCCACGTTATAACAAAAGTGGCTTACGCGCCGCCCAAAAACAGAGCCGAACGCATGCTTCTAGGCGTGTTCGAAGGAGCGAATAATCCCGACTTCACCGATGCCGTTCCCCTTTACATGATAAAGACCACGCCAACCGAAGGTGTGCTCACCGAAGCCGACATAAACGTTTCGCGTGGTTTCCGCTACGTACGCTACGTTGGCCCCAACGATTGCCGGTGCAACGTGGCCGAACTGAAGTTCTACGGATACAAGGGCGAAGGCGACGACTCGCAGTTCTACACCGCAACAAATCTTCCGCTGGTAGTGGTACACACCGACGGCGCCCAAGCCATAACATCGAAGACAGTCTACATTCCGGCAATAATCAGCGTAATTTCCGACCGCGGCAAAACGTACTACAGCGACAGTCTGCAGATACGCGGCCGTGGCAATGCGGCATGGAACTTCCCCAAGAAGCCCTACAAACTGAAGCTTGCCAAAAAGACCCACTTGCTCGGCATGCCCGCAAAGGCTAAAAAATGGACACTGATAAACAACTACGGCGACAAGACCTTCATGCGCAATGCCGTAGCTTTCCACATAAGCGACTGCATGGGTATGTCGTATACTCCGGCAATAAGAATGGTGGAAGTGATGCTCAACGGCGAATACGAAGGCATCTACCAGCTCTGCGACCAGATAGAAGTGAAGAAAAACCGCGTCAACATCACCGAGATGACTCCCGAAGAAAACAGTCTTCCCGAACTCACTGGCGGATATCTTGTGGAAATCGACGGATATGCTGCGCAGGAAAAATCGTGGTTCACGTCTTCGAACTACGACCTCAACGTCACCATCAAGTCGCCCGATGAAGACGAAATAACCTCAACCCAAAAAGCCTACGTAAAGAAGCAGTTCAGCACCATGACGCAACGCGTGGCCAATGCCCTGTACTATCACCCCACGTTCGGATACCGCAAATATCTCGACCCCGAATCGTTCTGCAAATACTTCCTTATCGAGGAATTGTGCGCCAACACCGATGCCTTCTGGAGCACATATATGTATAAAGACCGCGACTCCACGCGCTTCCGCACCGGCCCGATTTGGGACATGGACCTTTCGCTCAACAACGACATTCGCTGCCACCCCATCACCAGCATGACAGAATTCCTCTATTCCACCAACAACTGTGCCTCGGTGGGCGACATGCGCGGCTTCGTAACCCGCATCATAAACAATGAAAAAGATCTGCTAACCCAACTGTGGAGCCGTGCCCGCTACGACCGCGGTCTCGACATGGAAAGCCTCAACACATACATCGACAGCCTTCAGACCCTAATTGATGAAGCCCAGGAAATAAACTTCATAAGATGGCCGATTCTCAACCAAATAGTGAACCAAAACTTCCAGATAACCGGCTCCTACGAAAACGAAATCCAGGTGATACGCGATTTCCTTGAATACCGCCTTGCATGGATGGACGAAAAGATAGGACTGACCCCTGTAGGCATTGAAGACAACATCATGGCCGAAGGACACATCGACGATGCTGAAGGCGGAATATCTGCAGGAGGATTCTCAACGGCCACCGAAATCACGGTCTACGACATAAGCGGAATGGAAATCGCCACTGCCAATGCCTCGACCGGAACAACCTTCATAAGTCTTGCCCCGGGCATTTACATTGTAAAGGCTACCAACAGCACAGGCACTTTGAAGAAGAAAATAATAGTGCGCTGACCTGCAGGCATTGCTTGCAGTCTCCACCTGATATACATACCGGCAACTTGTGGAACCTTCCTATAGTCCCTCACAAGTTGCCGGTTTCTGTTTTCCCGGAAAGCCGCAAAAACTCCGCGAACTTACATATTCAAGCGACAAACAACACTCAAACTCACTTGAATAACACTTTTTTCCGTATCTTTGTCGAATATATCATGAATCATTAAAGACAAAACCCTAATGAAACGATATTTGCTTTTGCCGATAGTTGCCGTCTTGGCATTCGCCCGCATGGCAGCCCAAACGTCATCCGAACTTAAAGGCACCGTAATTGGATGCCCGCAATCCGACTATTCCAGTGGCGACGCCTCAATGGCATTCGACGGTGACCTTACCACTTTCTACGCCTCGGACGCACGCTCAAACACATGGGCGGGGCTTGACCTCGGCGAGCGCCACGTGATAACGAAAGTGGCATACGCCCCACGCAGCGGATGGCCACAGCGCATGCTTCTCGGCGTATTCGAAGGCGCCAACAACCCCGACTTCACCGATGCCGTTCCCATTCACATGATAAAGACAACGCCAAACGACGGAGTGCTCACCGCAGCCAACGTCAAAGTTTCGCGCGGCTTCCGCTACGTGCGCTACGTTGGCCCCAACGACGTGAGGTGCAACGTGGCCGAACTGAAATTTTACGGCTACAAGGGCGAAGGCGACGATTCGCAACTCTACTCCCCCACGAACCTTCCCGTAGTAGTGATACACACCGACAGCGCCAAGGAAATAACCTCGAAGGAAGTATACATACCGGCCATCATAAGCATCATCTCCGACGGCGGCAAAACACTCTTCAGCGACAGCCTGCAGATACGCGGCCGCGGCAATGCCGCCTGGGGATTCCCCAAAAAGCCCTACAAGCTGAAACTCGCCAAGAAGGCACGCCTGCTGGGTATGCCCGCAAAGGCAAAGAAATGGACACTTATCAACAACTACGGCGACAAGACCCTTTTGCGCAACACCATATCGTTTCACATCAGCGAATGCATGGGCATGGAATACACCCCGGCAATAAGAATGGTGGACGTAATGGTAAACGGCGAATACGAAGGCACATACCAGTTGTGCGACCAGATAGAAGTGAAGAAAAACCGCGTCAACATCACCGAGATGACTCCCGCAGACAATGCTCTTCCCGAACTCACGGGCGGATACCTTATAGAGCTCGACGGCTATGCCTCGCAGGAAAAGTCGTGGTTCACATCTTCGGTCTACAGCATTCCGGTAACGATAAAGTCTCCCGATGACGACTCCATAACCACAAAGCAGAAAAGCTATATACAAAGGCAATTCAATGCCATGGCACAGCGCGTATCGGGCAACCTGTACAACAGCACCTTGTACGGGTACAACAAACTACTCGACCCTGAATCGTTCTGCAAATACTTCCTCGTGGAAGAACTATGCGCCAATACCGATGCCTACTGGAGCACATACATGTACAAAGACCGCGACTCCACGCGCTTCCGCACCGGTCCGATTTGGGACATGGACCTGGCGCTCGACAACGACAACCGCACCCATCCCATTTCAAACATAACAAGTTTCCTCTATGCATCGGGGTCCAGTTCTGTTGTGGGCGAAATGCGCACATTCATCAACCGCATCATAAACAACGAGAAAAACCTGCTTACCAAACTGTGGAGCCAGGCGCGCTACGACCGCGGCCTCGACATCGACAACCTTAACCTCTGCATCGACAGCCTACGCGACCTCATCAACGAATCGCAGCAACTCAATTTCACCCGATGGCCGATATTGAACCAGATGGTACACCAAAACTGGCAGGCCGCCGGCTCGTTTGAAAAGGAACTCCAAACCGTGCGCGACTTCCTTGAATACCGCCTGGCATGGATGGACGAGAAAATAGGGCTTACCCCCGTAGGAATCGAAGACAACGTCTTGTCACAAGGCTTTGTCAACGCCGTTGAAGGCGGCATATGCGCCGGAGGATTCTCAGCCGACACCGAGATTGCTGTCTACGACATCAGCGGAATGGAAATCACCACCGCGCACGCATCTACAGGCACTGTCGTCATCAGCCTCTCGCCGGGCGTTTACATAGCAAAGGCAACCAACGGCACCGGCATTCTTACAAAGAAGGTTATAGTGCGCTAATACGTTCAAAAGCATACAGACAACTCACCACAAAAACGTTAAATTTATGTACAACAACTCACACCTGAAAAGAATCAGCATCTTTCTCACCCTCTCACTCCTGTTAGGGCTGACAGCTAATGTAAGTTACGCGCGTAAACAATGGACAGAGAAGCAGGCATGGGCTTGGCAAAAAA
>CAZDOH010000056.1:0-16876 GCA_964507005.1 uncultured Prevotella sp.
GGAATGAAAGTACTGATAATAGAAGATGAGCGCAAGCTGTCCGACAGCATTGCCGATTACCTCAAAGCCGGGAAGTATCTGTGCGAACAGGCCTTCGACTTCAATGAGGCCATGATGAAGGTCCGCGACCATGATTACGACTGTGTGCTGCTCGACCTGATGCTGCCCGGCGGCAACGGGCTTGACATTCTGCGCGACATCAAACGGCGCAACAATCCTGCCGGCGTGATTATCGTTTCCGCCAAGGATTCGCTTGACGACAAGCTGGAAGGACTGCAAACAGGAGCGGACGACTACCTTGCCAAGCCCTTTCATCTTGCCGAACTGAGCATGCGCATCTATGCTGTCATACGCCGCAAGGAATTTGGAGCAAACAATATGCTCGAATGTGGCGGCATTTGCATCAACTTGCTTGAAAAGAGTGTTGCAGCCAACGGACATTCCCTCACGTTGACAAAGTCCGAGTACGAATTGCTGCTGTTCTTCATCGGCAACAGGAACCGTATACTGTCAAAGAGTGCGATTGCCGAACATCTGAGCGGCGACTTCGCTGACATGATGGACAACTTCGACTTTACCTACACGCATATCAAGAACCTGAAAGCCAAACTCGCAGAGGCCGGCATAAGGGACTGTGTCAAGAATGTATACGGTATGGGGTATAAATGGAATGCCATATGACGAAATCCAGCGAAGCAACAAGGCACAGGAAACCCAAAAGCCTTATGCGCAGGTCGATGACACGCTTTGCTGCGTGCATTGCTGCATTGTTTGTGCTTGCCGCCCCTGCATTTTATCTGCTTACCAAGAATTACTATGCAGAGGATATGGCAGACTTGACAGAGGCTGTACAGGCCGGGAAGAACATCCCTGCGACGGATTTGGAGGAAGACATCATGAAGGGCATCATGCTGCAATATCTGCTGACAACAGCCTTGCTGTGTATCGGCATCATGCTAACCATACGATTGATGTCGAAAAAGCTGTGGCAACCTTTCGACAAGACGCTCGGCATTGTCGAGTCTTTCAAGCTGGAGAATATGAAAGTTCCTGTTCTGCCTCAAAGCGGCGTGAAAGAGTTTGAAAGACTTGCTGATGCCTTGCGCAAACTGATGAAGAAGGATATTGACAGTTATGTTGCGCAAAAGGAATTCACGGAGAATGCCTCGCATGAGCTGCAAACACCTCTTGCCATATTCCAAACCAAACTGGAACTGCTGTTGCAGCAACCCGAGTTGACGGCAGAACAGGCAAACATCATACAAGACCTTTTTCAAATGACATCACGCCTTTCGCATCTCAATCGCAGCTTGCTGCTGCTTGCAAAGATTGACAACAAGCAGTTTGACACAAAGGAGCATATACAGCTTGCCCAATTTATTGAGGGCCTTATTCCCTCACTTGAAAGTATTTCAGGACAGTTGCGCATATACAGACTGTATCCGCAAAAGCCGGTGGGCATCAATGCCAACCGCATCCTCCTGGAGAGTATGGTCAACAATCTTATCATCAATGCCGTGAGGCACAACACTCCCGATGGAACAATAACCATAGGTATAGACGACAACAAACTGACCATCGCCAACACATCAGCAGAGCCGCCGCTGTCTCCATCGCTTATCTTCCGTCGTTTCTATCGCCCGGCACAAAACAAGAGCGGTAACGGACTTGGTTTGGCCATTGTCAAGGCAATTTGCGATTATCATGGTTGGAATATAGAATACCAATACAAAGAGAACCAACATTGCTTTGTTGTAAGTTTCGCGTGAAATCCCGAGACTTTGTACAATCTCCAACATTTCCACAAAGTTCCACCTTATCTTTGCTCAAAGAATTATATTGTAGTAAACAAAACAAGATACTTATGTGGGAAATATTCATAGACAAACTTGGCAGCATAGACAAACATCTTATCATACGCTACACGCTTACCATGGCAAAGCGAACTAAACTACGTCTGGCTTTAACCGTCTGTCTTTTTGTTGTCAGCAATAGTAATGTAGTAGCAGAAGAGTTGAAAGACAGCATACCAGTTGTTAATCAACCATTTCAATCTTCGCCAAAAGGCGAGAGCAAATTGGACAAGTTCTCTTCATCCCGATTGTATCAGATGACATATGCAGGTGTCCCCTTGGTTGCTGCCGGACTCATCGTAAAGAGTGAAGATGACCATTTCCGTAGTCTGCGCAATGACTATATGCCTAAGTTCCGCAACCATACCGATGACTATATGCAGTTTGCACCGGCAGCAGTAATGCTCGGACTGAAAACCGCAGGAGTGGAAGGACGCAGCTCTTGGGGCAGAATGTTGGTATCTGATGCATTTTCTGCAATGCTTATGGGAAGTGTGGTGAACACGCTGAAAACCACAACGCACGTAACGCGCCCCGATGGATCCAACAATCACTCTTTCCCTTCTGGTCACACTGCAACAGCCTTCATGACAGCCACTATGCTTTCAAAAGAATACGGACACAAAAGTCCTTGGATAAGTATAGGTGCCTATACCACGGCTACTGCAACAGGACTTATGCGTATGGCCAACAACAAGCATTGGCTGAGCGATGTGCTGACAGGTGCAGGAATCGGAATACTTGCCACAGAGTTGGGATATTGGATTGGCGACTTGATATTCAAGGATAAAGGCATCTATAATTCTGCCACGACTGACTTTCAGTTGGATGGCGGAATGGGCAATCCGTCGTTCGCAAGCTTATATGTGGGACTTAACGTTCCTCTCAGCAAATATGACATCGACGAGAACAATACTTTTCGCACCTCATCAGGCTCTTCCGTTGGATTGGAAGGTGCCTGTTTCTTTAATCCTTACCTCGGCATAGGCGGACGCTTTACGGTATCAAATACGGCATTAATAGTTAATGGAGACAAGGCAGAAGAAAATTCATTTGACGCTGTTTCCTTATGTGGCGGCAGTTACTTTTCTTATCCGCTGTCACAGCGGTGGGCAATTGGCAGTAAACTTCTTTGCGGCTTTGTGCATTACCCACATTTGGAACTGTCCAATGTTACTGTCGGTACAAGAAACGGTGTATGCTTTGGCAGCGGACTGTCATTCTCTTTTAAGGCAAACAACAATTATGGCATTCGCTTCTTCATTGATTACAATCTGCAACCGTCGCACAACAAGGCAAGTGGAGAATGGATGAACACTTTGGCATGTGGGGCATCATTTGCTTTGCTTTTGTAAAAATTGCGAATAATAGTCGTAAAACAGATTTATAGCAAGAATATGACTTGTAATAACATCCGTTAAGGGTAGAGTATCAACCGTACCCATAAAATATCATAGGATATGTTCGCCGGATGCTTTCTACGGTTGGGAAAAGGACAGCACCACTGTGTACGTTCTCAAGGGTATGATTGATGCCTATAAGGCTGCCGACGGCTGGAATGACTTTACTAATTTCCAGGAAATGGAAATTACCGGCATACGGTTTCCTTCGCGCGAAGCCCGGCGCATACTAAAAAGGTTGGACTTTCCCCCAAAACGGAGATCCCAACCTTTTTTACGCTTTGCCCGCAGCAGACGGAAGATTATTCCGTGCGGCTGTCTTATTCTATCTTGCAGAGCCCGTCTTCACACGAAACGTAATGCTCCGTAATGCCGATTTCCTTCATCCACGTGCGGGTTTCCACGGTTTTGAGCCACGAGGTGTTGAAGCCTTGGCCTGCGTCGTTGTTCCATACCCATAGCGGGGTGGGCCAGAGGCATGCGCGGAATTTTATGCTGCGGTAGAATTCGCGGTTGCAACCCCGCTGGCCGTGGTGCGCCATTTGCAGGTAGTCGCAGTTGAGGTCGTCCTTGAAGTCGCCTTTCAATGCCAGCTCGCCGCATTCCACGCCGGCATCGCCCAGGAACACCATGCTTTTGCGTTTGTCCCACACGCGCATTATCATCGACGAGTTGTTGTAGGCATTTTCGGTTATTTCGTTGGCTACGCTCAGAATCTTCAGGCTCATGCCGTCGAAAGTATACGTGTCGCCCGGTTTGCGGATGTCGGTTACGGGGATGCCCGACTTCTCGAGATTGTCGTAGAACTCTTGGCACTTACCGGCTGCCCCTTCTTCGGCTTTGCGCACCGTTTCGCTCAGGCGCGAATGGTAGATGTGCTTGATTTTGAGGTCCTGCTGGCTTTTGAGTATTTCGAGCAGCGCTCCCATGTGGTCCATGTGCGGATGTGAGATGAACCATGCCTCAACTTCGTTGCCCAGCGCCCCGACGAAGCCGCGCAGGGTGTTGGCTTCTTCGGGCATTCCGCCGTCCATTACCACTACTTTGCCTTTCGCGGTGAGGAATACATACGAATTGCCAATAGTGTTGCTGTGGCTTGGAATCTGCCATAGGGTGAAACCTGCCTTGCCTTTTCGCGCGGCGGTGGTTTGGCTTTTGCCCGCAGCGCGCGCCACTTCGGGTAGGGCGGCAAACGAACCGGCAAGAGCCGCTGAATATTTCAGAAAATCTCTTCGTGTAGCCATGTTTGTAAGTTTAATGTTGCAAATATAGGGAATTTGGCAGTTACAAAAAGTTGCGGCTGGGACTTATTACGCTGGAAATTGTTACTTTCGCCGTGTAATATCAGAACCATTATGCCGGGAATAAACTTTTTGCGGATACTTACCGCAGTGTTGCCGTTTGTTGCGCTCGCATTCGTGATGTGGCGCACGTGGCGTCTGTTGCCGTTTGCCCTGTGGGGGAATGCCGTTGTGCTTGCCGCGATGTTGCTGCTTACGGTGCTCATGCCTGTGTGCATGCTGCCCGGTACGCTCGACAAACTTCCGCTACCATTGGCCGTTGTGCTCTACAAGGCGAGTATGTCGTGGGTGTTTGTGCTTCTCTATATGCTTGTGTGCTTTCTGCTTGTTGACTTGCTCGGCCTTGCGCATATCGTGCCGCAGTCGCTGCGCTTCAACAGCCTTGCCGGAACGCTGGGCCTTGCGGCAGTACTTGCCGTGGTATTTGTGGCGGGGAATATAAACTATCACCACAAGCACCGCGAGGAGATTTCGCTTCATACCGCAAAGCCTTTGGCAAAGCCGCTGAAGATAGTAATGCTCAGCGATTTGCACACGGGCTATCATATACGCCGCGCCGAGCTTTCGCAATGGGTGGACATCATCAACGGCGAGAAGCCAGACCTTGTGCTTATTGCCGGCGACGTCATCGACCGCAGCGTGGAACCTTTGCTGAAAGACCGCGACGCCGCCGAGTTCCGCAGGATAAAGGCACCGGTTTACGCATGCCCCGGAAACCATGAATACTATTCCGACATAGACAAGGCATGCCGTTTCTACCGCATGGCCGGAATAACGATGCTTCGCGACTCAGCCGTGTCGGTGGCGGGAATAAACATCGTGGGGCGTGACGACCTCACAAACCGCCGGCGCAAACCGTTGGCAGAACTTGTAAGCGGCATTGACAGCACGCGGTTCACCATATTGCTCGACCACCAGCCAGTGCATCTTGATGATGCGCGCAAGTGCGGAGTGGATTTCGAGTTGTGCGGGCATACCCACAACGGCCAGCTGTGGCCGGTGTCGTGGATAACGCGCGCTATGTACGAATGTGCCTACGGGCATTGCTCCAAGGGCCGCACACAATACTACGTCACTTCGGGCATTGGCATCTGGGGCGGAAAGTTCCGCATCGGCACGCGCTCCGAGTATGTAGTCATGAATCTGGAATAGTGCGGGGAATTTTGCGCCGTGTTTCTATTTCATTGGGGCAAATTAAGATATAGCTTGCATTTTATATCTAAATTTGCAAGATAAACAGTAAATATCTTATGGAAAGCCAGAAACAGGAAAAATTGTCGGAAAATGCGTTTCGTGAACTGAAAGAAGGGGAGGAATACTGCCCCGTGATGGACCCTAATGCCCCTTGCCGGGAAGTCACACCATGGTCGGTGACGTGGGGGCTGGTCTTTGCCGTCATCTTTTCTGCCGCTTGTGCCTATTTGGGCTTGAAGGTGGGCCAGGTGTTTGAGGCGGCTATTCCCATAACCATCATTGCTGTGGGTGTGGCCGGCGCAACACGCCGCAAGAACTCTTTGGGCGAGAATGTCATAATACAAAGCATCGGGGCTTGCTCGGGAATGATTGTTGCGGGAGCGATTTTCACTTTGCCGGCACTGTATATCCTGCAAGCCAAGTACCCCGATATAACTGTAGATTTCATGAAAGTGTTCCTCTCCAGTGCGTTGGGAGGATTTTTGGGAATTCTTTTCATGATTCCGTTCCGCAAATACTTCGTGAAGGAGATGCACGGGAAATATCCTTTCCCCGAAGCCACTGCCTCGACGCAGGTCCTGATGTCGGGGCAGAGCAGCTCGGGCCAGGCAAAGCCTTTGCTTTTTGCCGGAATCGTGGGCGGACTTTACGATTTCGTTATAGCTTCGTTTGGCTCGTGGACTGATACGTTTGCCACCAATGTGTTTGCATGGGGCGCGGCTTTGGCCGACAAGGCGAAACTGGTGTTCAAAATAAATACCGGAGCGGCAGTGTTGGGCATGGGCTATATTGTCGGGTTGAAATATTCGGCCATTATCTGTGCCGGCTCCATATTGGTATGGTGGGTTATTGTGCCGCTTATCCCCGTGGTTTGGCCCGATTTGTCCATCAATGCTGCAGGCGTTACGGCATTGGCAGCTTCGCCCGAACAGATTTTTGCGTATGCGAAAAGCATCGGCATCGGGGCCATTGCCATGGCCGGACTGCTGGGAATATGGAAGAGCCGCAAGATTATTGCGGGCGCTGCCAAGCTCACCGGCAAGGCGTTCCGCATGAAGACAGGCGAAATGGAAGAGGAACAGCGCACGCAGCGCGACCTTTCGATGAAGATTATCGCCTTCGGCGTGCTTGTAACTTTGGCGGTGGTTTTCCTGTTTTTCCTGTTTGGCGTAATGCAGGGCAATATGCTTTTCAGCGTTGTTGCCATATTGCTTGTTGCGTTCATAGCGTTTCTATTTACCACCGTTGCAGCGAATGCCATTGCCATTGTGGGCAGTAACCCCGTTTCGGGCATGACATTGATGACTCTTATATTGGCTTCGGTTATTATGGTGGCAGTTGGACTGAAAGGATGGGCCGGTATGGTAGCCGCTCTCCTGATGGGAAGCGTGGTCTGCACGGCATTGTCCACTGCAGGCGCTTTTGTAACCGACTTGAAAATAGGCTACTGGCTGGGCTCCACTCCCCGAAAACAGGAAACGTTCAAGTTTCTCGGAACCTTGGTGAGCGCCGCTACGGTGGGAGGCGTTATCATGCTGCTCAACAGCACTTATGGCTTCACGAGCGGGCAGTTGGCTGCTCCACAAGCCAATGCCATGGCTGCCGTTATCGAACCGCTGATGAGCGGGCAGGGGGCACCGTGGCTGCTTTACGGCATTGGCGCAGTTATTGCCATTGTGCTCGACCGTATAGGCATTTCGGCTCTTGCTTTTGCCTTGGGTATGTTTATTCCGCTCGACCTCAACCTCCCGCTGCTGGTGGGCGGTGCCATTAATTGGTATGTAAATTCGCGCTCGAAGGACGGCGCCCTCAACAAGGCGCGCGGCGATTTGGGCACACTGATAGCTTCCGGTTTCATTGCCGGCGGCGCGCTGATGGGAGTAGTCAGTGCCGTCATGCGCTTTGCCGGTTTCAACCCTGTCAACGAAGCTTGGGTGAACAGTGCTTGGAGCCACGTAGTGGCAATGCTGGCTTACATTGCCCTTATACTCTATATGGTGAAAGCCATCATGCGTGCTCGCCCCACCCGGTGAACATTGAAAATATTATTCACAACAAACACTATAAAATGAAGAAGAAAATGATTTTTGCAGGGCTTGTTTTTGCAGCCTTGCCGGCCTTTGCCCAGATGAGTGAAACGGAATTGGCCGACCCTCGCCCTGCACCTGCTGCAGCCTGGCAGACTGTGAAGAACATCACCCTTGGTTGGGGCTCTACCGATGTGCACTACCAGCGCAATGCCGTGCCCGCATTGGCAAAAACGCTTAACCTCTATGCTTGGAAAGGCGAACGCGTCAGTGCACAGGCAGTGCTCCTTACCTCCAAAGCTGTGAAAGATTTCAGCTTCACGGTAAGCGATTTGCGTAGCGGCAAGAACGTCATTCCGTCAAGTGCCGTCAATAAATATTTCGTGCGCTACGTGATGAGCGACGTGATGGGAAACAAGAACGACTCCTGCCTTGTGGGCGACTGGCTTAAGCCTGCCGACAAGATGAGCCTTGAGGCTCAGAACTTGCGCCCCTTGTGGCTCGATATCCGTGTTCCGCAGAATGCTGCAAGCGGCAAATACAAGGGAACGCTCACTGCACGTTGCGACGGGAAATCGCTGTCGATTCCTTTCGTGCTTGAAGTGGGCAAGCGCACTCTTCCCGAAGCTTCCAAATGGAAGTTCCATCTTGATTTGTGGCAGAATCCCTATTCCGTAGCCCGCTTCTATAATGTTCCCCTTTGGAGCAAGCAGCATTTCGACCTGATGCGCCCCATTATGAAGCTTTTGGCCGAAGCCGGACAAAAGGTAATCACTTGCAGCATCATACAGCATCCTTGGAATTCGCAGACCGAAGATCCGTTCGAGAGCATGATAGGTAAATTCAAGAGCGCTGACGGAAAATGGAAGTACGACTACGCGGTTTTCGACAAGTGGGTGGAATTCATGATGTCGTGTGGCATCACCGAGCAGATAGACTGTTATACCATTGTGCCCTGGCATCTCACTTTTGAATACTATGACGAGGCCCAGAACTGCACCCGTCAGCAGAAGCTCGATCCCGGAAGCAAGGAATATGATGAGTATCTGTTGCCGTTCCTTACCGATTTTGCCTCGCACCTGAAGCAGAAAGGATGGTTCAAGAAGACTTGCATCGCCATGGACGAGCGTCCGAAAGACTTGCTTGAGCCCGCCTACAAGATTCTTTACAAGGCCGACAAAGACTACCGCGTTGAGGGAGCCGTGAATTACTTCGGTCCCGAAGTGGCTGAGCGTATGTACGACATCAGCTTCAGTTACGAACAGCCTCTGCTGACTCCTGAACAGCTGTCTTCGCATCTGGGCAAGGGCAACCGCATAACTTTCTACACCTGCTGCGGTCCCGAACGCCCCAACACCTTTATCTTCTCCAATCCTGCCGAGTCGGCATTCATGGGGTGGCACGCTGCCGCTGCCGGATATAGCGGCTATTTGCGCTGGGCTTACAACAGTTGGGTGAAGAATCCGTTGCAGGATACCCGTTTCCGCACTTGGGCTGCAGGCGACTGCTTCCTGGTTTATCCCGGTGGCAGCAGTATCCGTATGGAACGGCTCACCGAAGGAATCCAGGACTACGAAAAGATACGCATTCTGCGTTCGGAGCTCAAGGGCGACAAACTGAAAAAGCTGGATGAAGAGCTCAAGAAGTTCGCTCCCACACAGATTGGGCGCGATGTGGATGTAGAAAAGCTGGTAAACGACGGTAAGGCTTTGCTCCGCACTCTGGAGAAATAAGCTGAAGAACTACATTCAGATAAACAATAACGGGCAACCCCTTCACGGTTCCTTTGGGAGCGCTGAAGGGGTTGCCTGTTTTTGCTGCCGTATAGCGGACAAGCGTCTTGGCTGAAAACGTTTCTCCGGTTTCCCAATTGCCGCATCGTACCGGGGGAGAAGTCCAAAAATTCTAAAGGGCAGCGCAAATGCGCTATGCGCATAGCGGGCGAATTGTGTGCTTTATCGTTCGAAAAATGTCTATTGTAATTTCAATTATGTGCCTTGGTTTTTGAAAAAGAAAGGCACTTTTTGGTAGCCTTTCCCGGCTGCTGAAAACCACGCGTAGGAATAAAATCAGCGCAACAGTAGGGTGCCGTTGCGCTGATATCTTGGGGACAATCAGTGTAGGTGATTGTTATGCGAATTTTGTCACTTGATTATCACCTTCATAGTCTTGTTGCCGTTCTTGATGATGTTCAGACCTTTCTGCAGTCCGTCAAGGCGGTGGCCCTCAATATCGTAGTACTCGGCATTAGCATTGTCCATAATGGCGTTGAGCTTTTCAATTGAATTCATGTTGTCTATGACAATGTTGAGCGTTGTAGCCTTTGAAGAGAATGCGTCGGCAGTGATATATCCTTGGAAGGCTCCCACTTTGACGTCATCGCTGCTGAGGTCGTCTACGAGGCAGAACTTGCCGTCGGAGATAACGTATGAGCCCTTGGGTGCTACGGTTTCCTCGAACGAGCCCTGCATCATGCTGGCCGGGTCTTCACTTGTGGTGTTACTTACGTAGATTTCGTCGCCGCTTGCGCTGATAACTACGGGCTCACCGTTAGTGAGCTGGCGCAGAATTACCGGGCGGCCGGCTTCGATTTTACCGGTAATCTTTGTAAGCGTCACTTGGTCGTCGCTTTGGCTTGCTATCTCGTAGAACTCACAATCTGCATTGTCGTCTGCAGCTATTGCATAGGGCAGGCAGAGCAGGCTCCACATAGCGTACTTTGTGCGGCGATAGGTTGCCTTGTCGGTATAGAACGGTGTTTCGCTCTTGAAGTCGGTTCCGTCCTGGAAGTCAACGCTGGGGCAGTAGTACGGATCTTCGTCCGAGCCGTCGCCGTCGAGGTCAAACTGGGTGTCGCCCATGTAATAGTGCTCGCAGTTGAACTCACATGGGATGTCGCTGCTTGCTACGGTGCTGTTGTTCACTAGCATGTAGGCAGAGAAGGGCTTTATATCCGCACTGTCGGCAGAGACAATATTCCATAGTGTGCTGTCGCTCATTGTAATCATCTTCTGTCCGTTGGCGTCTTTGGCAGCAATGGTCTGCAGATTGCCGTACATGGTGTATCCGTTTGCCCTTACTGAAGTGCGGTGGTTTGGCGTTTCCGGAATTGCAGTTTCTTCGTTGACAACAATTGTGCCTCCTTTTCTAGCCTTTACCACGTAGGGAACGTTGGCTTCCAGTTTCGATGTCGGGTTGAAGAACATGCGTCCGCTGCGGGTGCTGTCGGTGTCGAGAGCGTAAAGCGTGAAACCCGAAGGCTTTTGGCTTGCGCTGAACGGCAGTGTAAGCGTGGAGTATTCTCCGGCACTGTATTCGCGCTCGAAGGTAACCTTCTTCGCGGTGAATGCCTTGGGTACGTCGTAGTCGTGGCTGTCGGTGAGATTGTATTCGGCGCACTGCAGCGCTCCGGCTTTGCCGTAGACTACGTTGGCCTGCTTGCTCTCCCCGAACGACTTGGGAATGTATACCAGTGCTTCGGAATTTACTCCCAGCTTGTCTATGTTGTTGCTGAGGGAGTTGCACTCTGAAAGGTCGAGCCAATGCAGATTGGCGTTATCCTGGAATGCGCCATCGGCAATCGTGCTGAGTGTAGACGGCAAGGCAATTTGCTGCAGGTTCTTGAGTTTGTTCACTCCGTTCTTGCCAATGTTTGTGATTTTACTCTTGTTGAGCATCTTAAGATTGGTGAGGCCGGGGAAATTGTCAAACCATCCGTCTATGCTGGTAATGCTTGGCACGTCGTCTTCCGTGGCAATGGCCTTACTGCCGAATGCGCGGAAAGTTTCAACGTCTTCAAAACCGGTAGTGATCTGGTTGGCGTGAGTGGTGAACTCCTCGTCTCTGGAATATTGGTAAACCAAAGACTGTCTTACATAAATCTTTTCTATCTTTCGAACCTCGCCCTCGGTAGGATCGGTGAAGGCATCGCCGTCGAGCTCGGGCTTGCTGCTGCAAAGGAAGATGATGCTTTCGAGATTGCGGTTGTCACCGAGTGCATCGTCTTCGATTTCGGTAACGTTGTCGCCGATTACGAGCCGCTTGAGCGAAGCCATGTTGTAGCATGCCTCATATTCCAGCTTGGTGGCAGTGCGCGGCATGATTACGGTTTCGAGGTTGTCGCAGTTCCAAAGCATGTCCTTGGGCACTTCGTTGTCGTTCTCTATGCAGCGGTTGGTGCCTTTGAGCATGAAGTAGTAGTTGTCGGCACGGAGCTCGGCATCGTAGAGGTCAAGATACTTGAGGCTGGTTACGTATACCGGGTTGTTCCAGTCGGGCTCACGGCCGCCGAGGTAGCGTATGAGGGCAAGGTCCTTGCCGCCAATCGGGCCGTTGATCTTCAAACCCTGCACATTGTTGAAGTTACCGCCCACGGCTACAACGAGATCGCCTTCCATGGTGATTTTGGCATTTAGCGAGTCGGCAAGCGTGTTGGGCTTTGTAAGTGTGATTTCGCGTATGTTCACGCTTGCTTCGCGGTAGCCCTGGATGTGGTTCTTGTATTGCGGCCATGCCTGGCGGTAGGCTTCTTCCTGGCCTTCGTTTACCATTATGACGAAGTCGGTGGGCAGACTGGCGAATACGCTGTCTTCAATCTCGGGTATGCGTGTGCCCAGCGCGTTGATGCGTTGTAGCGACGAGCATCCCTTGAAAGCGCCCTCGGTAATTTTCTCCAAAGCATAGGGCAACGTCATTTCCGTTATGCCCGCCATGCCGGTAAACGTACTGTCGCCAAGTGTGGTAACGGTGCTGTAGTAGAATTCGTTGAATTTCTTTATTCCTGTGTTGCCGTTGAAGAAGCCCTTGATGTTGGTTGTACGTATCAGGTCAAGAGGCGAGAACACGTGGTTGGTCTTCAACGCTTTCACCAGTTCAGCGTCTTCGAAGTTTACAATAAGGCTATCGCAGGTGCTGGTGTAGGCAACATCGCTTGAATAGCTCTTCACGGCATCATAAGGAACGATAGCGGCGGTGAAGCGCGAGTCGTCTGAAACAAAGTCAACAAGGTTGCCGTCTCCTTTTCCGTAGTGGGTTCCTGAAGAGGCGAGGAAGGCATCTTCGTCGGTTTCGGGCACGCTGTTGCCCAGCATTACGAGAGCCACCTTGTTGGGAGTGCTGAGTGCCACATACGATTCATCCCATTCGGTAGCGATTTCCTTCATGTCGTCGCCGACAACCAAAGTCTGAAGGTTGGTGCAATGCTCGAAGGCTCCCACCCTTATCTTGGTGGCAGTTTTCGGCAAAATGAGAGTCTTAAGTTGATCAAGTCCCCAAAACATGAAATCGGACACTTCGTTGTCTTTTCTGATGTAGTTGTTAGTCCATGACTGAACGACGTCATTAGGTTTGTCGTTGTCGAAGTAAGCACGGTTGTATTCGTAGTGACCATCCGACTTGAGTTCGGCCTCATAAAGGTCAAGATACTTAAGGTGACCGGGCGTAACTGTGTTGTATTCTGCATCGCGACCGCCAAGGTAGCGTATCACGCCGATGTCGCGGCCATCGATGGGGCCGATGACGCGCAGGGAGTCGAAACGGGCGTAGTTGCCGTAAAGATGGAGGTCGGAAAACAGCGACTCGTTGTAGTCGTAGTCAAGGCCGAGTTTCTTTGCCAGTGTGCCCGATTCGGTGAGTTTTACTACAACTAGGCCATGGCGTTGGCTGAGCCCGTTGATGTGGTCGGCCACGGCTACCCATTTTGTGCGGTAGTCGGCAACCACGCTGTCGTTGACGTAAATCACGTAGGTTGAGTCGAGACCGGCGAAAACTTTTGCAGCATCGATGTCGGCAGGCACGGCGCTCTTCACTGTGAATTCCTTGATGCCGCTGCCGGTGAAGGCATTCTCCTGAATAGAAGTTACATTGGCCGGAATCGCGAGACTGTATAGCAGGCTGCAGTTCTTGAAAGCATCGGTTTCTATAGAGGTAATGCTGTCGGGCAGGATGATGCTCTGCAGAGAGGTGCAGTCGGCGAACATACCGTTGTAAACAGTCTTCAAACCGCAGCATCCGAAGGCGCGGAACTCATCGAACATCCGAATCTCCTGACCTTTGAACAGACTCTTCAAATCTTCGGGGTTGGGCCGTGTGGCGTCAACATGGGTGAAGTTGGTGCCGCTGTTCAAATCGGTTTGGAAACGGTAGTGGTGGAGTAGTATGTCGCTTACTTTCTTGTCGCGGGGCTCGAAGAAGCACGGACGGAACTTGTTCTTGTACTTGGCCCAGGCGGTATCGGAAAGGAAGGCGCTCTCTTGGTCGAGGCAGAACTTGATGCGCAGTTTGTCGCAACCGTCAAACACGCCGTCAGCCAAAGTTATCTGGCTTGGACTGATGCTTTCCGTGTGGTTGTCGCCATCGGTTACCTGATAGATGATATTGAAGTCCTCGAAGTTCGGGCAGTTTGCAAAAGCCGAGTCCATCAGCGCTATATCAAAGTCGGTGTATACATCGGCCACATTGGTGTGGGTGTCGGTGATATCGAGAGTATGGAGGTCGCTGTTGCCGTAGAAAGCCTTCGACTTCACGAAGTCGAGCTTATAGTTGTTCCACTCTCCGAAATCGTTGATGAGTGCAGCAAGCCCCGTCTTTTCCAAACCTTTGCCGGGGCCGTAGATATATACATGCTCTATGTCGTGGCCTTGGCTTTGGCTACGCAAAGGTATGGTGTTGTTGTTGAATGCGAGCGAATATTTACACTTCCACTCGTCCTGCTTCTCCTTTTCCGTAACGTCTTCAACCTGGTACATGTCTTTGTACTGCTTCCAGTAGTCGTCTTCGATGAATTCCTTGTAAGCCTCTCTGCTCACGCGGATTTTTATCTTCGTCTTGTCGAGACCTGCAAAGATATCGCCGTAGGGGATGAAGTTGTCGGGAGTAAGGCCGTTGTATCGGCCAAAGCCGTCACCGCCGCTGTAGATGATGAGGTCGAGGAGCTCAAGATTGGTGCAGCCTGCGAAACACGAATCGGGCAACGAAAGAACCATGGAGTTGAGCGACTCGGAATGTTCTCCGTAGCGGTCCTGGAAATGCACTCTCTGCAGGTTGGTCTTATTGTGGAATGCTGTCCTTTCGATGCCTATGGTGCGGAAGTCTTCACTGTCTTCGCCCGGGTCGTTGTAGATGGTGATGTTCGAAGCGGAATCGTCTACCTTCGATATATACATGTTGGGTACATTCTTGGTTTGTTCGGTTCTTACCCAAAGGCCGTTCATCTTCCATGTAGCAGGACGTGAGTAGTTCTTCTTTACGCGGTTTACCAAGTAGTTTTGGGCTGTGGAGTTGATTTGCTCATTTGCAGCGTCTACCCGGTTGGTTACTACCAGGCCCGAAAGCGTTGCCAGTTCAGCGGCAGCATACAAAGGTGCCGTTATGTCGACTATCGCAGGGGCAACGGCTTCAAGTGTTGCAAAGGTGCCAAGGGCGGGAACTATAGCGGTTACAAAACCTGTTGCAATTGAAGTTGCAAAAATTGCTGGAATAATCCAGTTGAATCCGGAACTTTGAAGTTTGGTTATTTCCGAAGTGGACATTGTGTTGAGCGACTTCGAAACGTAATCGTAGGTGATGTCGTCGATTTCTACCGGTTCCTGGTCGGTGGGTAGATAGTCGGCTGCCACGATGCGGTCTTTATACTGGCTCCAGTTGGCATCGGTGATATAGTCGTTGTAGTATTCAGGCAGCACTACTATGCGGAAGTCTTCGTCCACACCGTCGAACACGTTCTTGCCGATGAATACCTGCGAGGGTTTTATGCCGTTGTAGTTGTTTTCGCCCCGGGTTACGTAGTAGAACATGTTCAGCTCCTTAAGGTTCTCGCAGCCGCGGAAAGTGTTGTCGGGAATGATGAAAGTCAAGTCGGTAACCGTGTTGTAGTTGTTGGCCACGATGTCTTCGAACACAATCTTCTTGATGCTCGGCTGGTTCTGGAAACCGCTTCCCGAGAGGGCGATGGTCTTGTAGTGGTTGGGATAGGTCTCGCCTATGTCGCAGTAAAGGCGCATCACGCCGTCGTTGTCGTTTATCTTGTCGGGCTTGATGCCGCTGGCAAGCATATATTTTATAGTGGAACTGTTGTTGTATTCCAGCACCTTGCCGGGAGCGAAGTTTGCGTACATGGTATTCCACGAAGCCACAATCTTCTCCATCTCCTCGTTGTTGCTGTTGGTGTAGTAGGTTTGGCCGTCTTCGGAGGTGAAATAGGAATATATCACGCCGTCTTCGGTATAGTCGTTGTTGCCGAAATCGCCGGCCTCAATGATGTCTTTGTACTGTGCCCAACCGTATTGGGTGTCGTATTTGAATTCGTCGACAAGGTCGCGCGGAACATAAATCTTGGCATTTGAACTGCCAGCGAACACTCCCTTGCCGATGGGCATTTGGCTGGGGTGGAGGAATTCCACATGGTCGTTGTCTTCGTCAGAGTAAAGGGCAACGTTGAATGCTGCGAGGTTCTTGCAGTTGGCAAAGGCCGAGTCGCCGATTACGATGTTGAACGCCTGACTGGCACCATCAGCTGATTTGGTGATTTCCTGGAACTTCACCTGCTTGATGTTGTCTTTGCCCTTGAACGATGAAGCCCATATTTTGGTGGTGTTGTAGTCGTAGGTCTGGCCTATGTCTTGATAAATCCAAAGAGTGTTTTCGTTGCTGGCGGTTAGATAGCTGTCGTCGGCACCGATTACGTGTACCTGTTGCGAACCGTAAGTGCTGCCGTTGTCAACCTTCACGCCCGAGGCAGTATTGTCGCGGTTGCGGTCGTAGGCATAACGTGCGCCGTATTCGGCATTCACGTCTTCGCCGCGCATTGAGGTGGTGGCCACAAGGTGGTCCTTGTATTTGCTCCAGAGCGAGTCGTTGCAGAACTCGTTGTAGTATTCGGCATCGACGTAAACCTTCGCGTCGGGGCAGTTGGCAAACATCTTGTCGCCTGCGGGGCGCACGTCACTGGGGCGGAGCATAACGTCGTGGTCGGTGCCGGCAAAGACGCGGTACATCATCTTCAGCGCCTTGAACCCGCTGCCGAAGGCGTAGTCGTCAATCTTCATGTTAATCCAGCCGCAGGCTTCGGTGCCGGCGATGTTGCTGTTGTTGTCCCAGAAGTA
>CAZDOH010000057.1:0-16061 GCA_964507005.1 uncultured Prevotella sp.
AATATGTTCGGATAGGTGTGCATGCTTGTGCGCTTGGCGGGAAAATGGTGTGCGCTCAGCGGAAAAATTCGTTTCGTATAGCGCAAAAATTTTCTGCGCACAAAAGAAAAATTATATGCGCATATAATGTGCGGCTTTCTGGCAAACAAGAAATTTTATAGCCTCGTTTTTATAACTTCATTGGGGCTTTCAGCCTATATCTTTGTAACTTTGCCGTTAGTTATTCAAGCCCGCTAAAAGATGAGCAAAATACCAACGATAAAAGACTTTGCTTTCCGCGACACGTCGTTTGCCGATTTGATGAACAAACGAATTTACAACGTGCTGTTGTTGGCAACCAAATACGACTCGTTTACGCTCGAGGACGATGGCCGTGTAGACGAGCAAGTGTTCAACGAATATATGTCGCTGAACCTGAGTTCACCGCCACGTTTTACTCAGGTAACTACTGAAGACGAAGCCCTACAGATGCTGGCCGACCGCAACTTCGAACTCGTGATTTGTATGCCCAATATGGACAACCGCGACATATTCCAGGCGGCTACTGAAATAAAATCGCGTTACCCGGCAATTCCCATCGTGGTGCTTACGCCTTTTTCGAAAGAAGTGTCGAAGCGCGTGGCGTGTGAAGACCTGTCGGCGATAGACTATGTGTTCAGTTGGCTTGGCGATTCGGAACTGCTGCTCGCTATAATAAAACTGATAGAAGACCGCATGAACCTTCCTTACGACACTGCCAGCGCAGGGGTTCAGACCATATTGCTGGTGGAAGATTCTGTACGCGCATATTCGTCGATACTTCCGCTCCTTTATCATTTCGTTTTGGAGCAAAGCAGGGAGTTCTCGAAGGAAGCGCTCAATCCGCACCTTCAGATGCTGCGCATGCGAGGGCGGCCAAAGATTTGCCTGGCACGCACTTACGAAGAAGCCGTGGACTTCTTCGAACAGTATAAAGAAAATGTGCTCGGTGTGATTTCCGACATGAGTTTTATGCACAATGGCTCGAAGGATGCTTACGCGGGCTATAAATTGGGGCGGTATTTGCAGCATTCCGGGCTGATAGTGCCTTTTATACTTCAGTCGAGCGAGGCGGCAAACAGGGTATATGCCGATGAACTGCGTTCTCCGTTTATTGAAAAAATGTCGAAAACCTACTCGTCGCAATTGCGGCAAGAACTGAATGCGCATTTCGGCTTCGGAGATTTCGTAATACTCAATCCGCGCACGCGCGAAGAGATTATGCGAATACGCGACCTTAAGGATTTGCAGCAGAAAATATATTCAATACCCGACGAATCTCTTATATATCATCTTAGCCGAAACCACTTTTCGCGGTTTTTCTATTCCCGGGCAATGTTCCCTCCTGCCGAACTTCTGAAAAAGGTAGATGTCAACGATTATGCCGATATGAACGAAGCACGGAAGCTGATATTCGACTGCATTGTGGAATATCGCCGCATGAAAAACACCGGGGTGGTGGCCGTATACCGTCGCGGCAGATTCGACGAATACAGCCGGTTTGCGCGAATTGGCAACGGCTCTCTTGGAGGGAAAGGCCGGGGACTGGCTTTTATAGGTTCTATGCTCAACAGATATCCGCAGTTCCGCTATCCGAATCTTTCTGTCACGATTCCGCGCACGGTGGTGATTTGCACTGATGTTTTCGATGAATTCATGGAGAGCAATAACCTTTACCCGTTTGCGCTGTCGGATGCCAGCGACGAGGAAATACTCAGCCGCTTCCTGGATGCGCAACTGCCCGAATCGCTGCTCGAAGACTTGCAGTCGTTCCTGCAAGCGATAAAGACTCCCATTGCCGTGCGCTCTTCTTCTTTGCTTGAAGATTCACACTATCAGCCTTTTGCCGGGGTTTATTCCACCTATATGGTGCCTCGCTCGGATAATGGCATCCAAGCTACATACGACTGCCTGCGCAGCGCCATAAAGTCGGTTTATGCTTCCGTTTTCTTTCGTGACAGCAAGGCTTATATGGCAGCTACTTCAAACCTCATCGACCAGGAGAAAATGGCCGTGGTGTTGCAGGAAACCGTAGGCACCGCCTACGGCAGGCGACTGTATCCCACAATGTCGGGAGTGGCCCGATCGCTTAATTTCTATCCGATAGGCGACGAGAAAGCAGAGGAAGGCATTGCCAATGTGGCGCTCGGACTGGGAAAATACATCGTTGACGGGGGACTGACTCTGCGTTTCTCCCCGGCGCATCCCCACAACATTTTGCAGACATCGCAGTTGGATATTGCGCTTCGCGAAACCCAAACCCGTTTCTACGCTCTCGACCTCGACAGCTTGGGCAGCAAGTTCTCTACTGACGATGCTTTCAATCTTCTGAAGCTCAACGTGAAGGAAGCTGCCGCAGACGGCTCGCTCAAGTATGTGGCTTCCACTTATGATGCCTATGATCAAACGCTTAATCCAGGAGTATATCCCGAAGGACGCAAAGTGGTGACGTTTGCAGGGGTTTTGGAAAACGACGCATTTCCTTTAGCCGAAGCTCTTTCGCGCATCCTGGAAATAGGGCAGAAGGAGATGGGGCGCCCGGTAGAGATAGAATTTGCCATGAATATCGACAGCAACGACGACACTAAGGCCACGTTCTATCTGTTGCAAATACGCCCGATTGTTGATGCCAAAGACGAAGTGAAGGAAGATATCAGTTCCATTCCGCGTGATGAAACAATAATCCAGTGCAACAGCGTTTTGGGGCAGGGCATTGTGAACGATGTTCATGACATTGTGTATGTCAAAACCGAAAACTTCAATGCCCAAAACAACGGCCTTGTGGCTAGGGAAATAGAAAAGCTTAACCACCGATTTATAGATAATGACAAGGGTTACGTGCTCATCGGTCCGGGAAGGTGGGGCAGCAGCGACCCCTGGCTTGGAATTCCCGTGAAATGGCCCCATATAAGCCAGGCAAGGGTTATCGTTGAATCGGGAATCGAGAACTACCATGTGGACCCTTCGCAGGGCACGCATTTTTTCCAGAATCTCACTTCGTTCGGTGTGGGATATTTCACCCTCGACCCTCATGCCGGCAACGGATTCGTTGACAAGGATTTCTTGAATGCAGCTTCCGCAACTTTTGAAACCGAGTATATCAGGCTGGTGCATTTCGAGAGCCCCGTTATAATAAAAATGGATGGGCGCAAAGGCGCAGGAGTCGTTTTAAAACCCTCGCCCCAAACTCCATCTGACGATAATTCCATAAATTTGCAAATTCAAAAATCGTAATAACAATGAATGTATTAGTATCACTTTGCCTCGCTGCATCGTTGGTGGCACCGGGGCCGCAACTGGATAAAGCCCCACAAAAGAAGAGCAGCGATATAACTATCGGCACCATCATTTACAAATGGAAGGAAATTGACAGCGAAATGAAAAATCTCGCAGAAAACGGCTTCACTTCGTGCCAAGTGCAGTACAGCGGGCAAATGGACAGTGAATATGCCAAGCTTCTTCGTAAAACAGCCGACAAATACGGTATTAAAATAACCACCGTTGTTGCTGTTCCCGGCCATTGCGAGTGGAATTTCCAGAAAGGGCCTTCAACGATAGGGCTTGTTCCGAGCGAAGGGCGCGAAGAAAAGATTGCCGTATACCACCGCATGATAGATTTCTGCAAAGATGCCGGAGTGCCCGCCATGCACTCGCATTTTGGGTTTATTCCCGAAGATATGGGCAGCGCCCTTTACAAAGACTTCGTTACTGTGATGAAAGACCTTGGCAACTATGCCAAAGAACGCGGTGTGATGATTTATTTCGAAACAGGGCAGGAAACGCCCATTACTCTTGTGCGCGCCATAAAGGACATTGGCACGGGAAATCTCTTTATCAACTGCGATGTGGCAAATCTTATGCTCTACGGAAAAGCCAATCCGGTGGATGCACTGCGGATATTCGGACCGCTGGTGAAAGATGTGCATGCCAAGGACGGTTGCTATCCCACTGCCGACAATCCTTACTACCTGGGAGCCGAGAAACCCATTCCGGAAGGCGACGTGGACTTTCCCGAAGTAATAAAAGTACTGAAACAGGAAAACTACAAGGGAGCCTTGACCATAGAATACGAACTCAACGAAAGCAGTAAGGAATATTTGGTGAAGACTCGCAAATACCTTCAGAAACTCATCGACAGCAAGAAATAGTTTCCATGCCCGAGTATTCCCAAAAGCGCAATGCGAAGCGCACAAAGAAATTGTCGCCAGTAGAAGACGAACTTGGACGTCTGCAGCCGCAGGCAGTGGAAGTGGAAAATGCTGTTCTCGGCACTCTGATGCTCAACAGGGAAGCGTTTGCCCAAGTCTGCGAAATACTTGTGCCCGACAGCTTTTACGACTCGCGTAATCAGATAATATTTACTGCAATACGCGATTTGGCCCTTAAGCAAATGCCCATTGATATGCTTACCGTCAAAGAGCGGCTCAAGCAAATGGAAAAACTTGAGGAAGTAGGTGGTGTGTTTTACATCGCACAGCTCACCCAAAACATTTCCTCGGTTTCGCACCTTGAATTCTATGCGCGCATCATTCAGCAAAAATATATGGCCCGGCAATTGATTTCCATCGGGGCCAATATCACCGAAATGGGCTTCGACGAAACGCGCGACATTAAGGAGGTCATTACAGAGGCAGAAGGCGAAATATTCAAGCTGGCACAGTCGAATTCAAAAAACGACTTTACGCAGATAAACCCTGTTATCGACGACGCATACAAGGTGCTTAAGAAGGCAGCGGAGAACAAGGGAGGACTGACAGGCATTGCAAGCGGCTTTACCGAACTCGATAAAATCACAAACGGATGGCAGAATAGCGACCTTGTAATACTCGCAGCGCGGCCTGCTATGGGAAAGACGGCATTTGCCCTGTCAATGGCCAAAAACATGGCTATTGACAATCATAGGCCTGTAGCCTTTTTTTCGTTGGAAATGAGCAATGTGCAATTGGTTAACCGACTGATATCCAACGTGTGCGAAATCCCTGGTGGCAAGTTGAGAAGCGGGCAGCTTGAGCCTTTCGAGTGGATACAGCTCGACCGGCAAATAAAACGCCTGTACGATGCCCCGCTTTATATTGACGACAGTTCGCAACTCACGATATTCGAATTCCAGTCGAAGGCACGGCGACTGAAATCGGAATATAACGTGGAGCTTATAATGATTGACTACCTGCAGCTGATGAATGCAGGCGATGTCAGGGTAAGCAACCGCCAGGAAGAGGTGTCGATGATAAGCCGTGCCCTGAAGAGCATGGCCAAGGAACTTAACATTCCGATTATAGCCCTGTCGCAGGTAAACCGTGACCTAGGAAAACGAGAAGGAGAAGAAGGCAAGCGTCCGCAACTTACCGATTTGCGCGAATCGGGAGCAATAGAGCAGGATGCCGATATGGTATGTTTCATACATCGCCCCGAATATTACCATTTGGGAGGCGAAGAAATGAAAGGCAAAGCCGTGGTAATAATAGCCAAGCACCGTAACGGCGCTGTGGGAGATGTGACTTTAAGTTTCAAAAAGAATTTTGCTTCATTCAAAAACCTTGACAACATAAACGATTCAATAATCCCATCCACCTATAATGCCAATCCGGAGTTTTCTGCAGCAGTAGACTCAACGCAAGCACCGCCTCCTGATTTCGGTGAAGATCCTTTTGCGGGAAGTCCGGGCGAAGCACCGTTTTAAGAAGCATTAGTGCAGCCATTTAGGCTTTCTGATATTTCCGTAATGCGTATAGAATGTAAATTCTAAGGCTTTGCTGTGGAATTTTGTGCGCATTCAGGAAATCGACTATGCGGAAGAAAGTCGTGGTAATGCGTATGGCAGGGTTTTCTTATTGGGAATTCAGTCCATAAGTCGCTTATAATCCTCGTATACATACTTCCTGAGAATCTCTTTGCAACCGTCGGAATGCTCGAAGACAATAGCCGGGTGCTGAATGCCGTTGAACATAGTTGTCTTGACTGTGGTATAGTGAATCATGTCGAGGAATGTGATGGTGTCGCCGGTTTTCAACTCTTGCTCAAAACGCCAGTATCCCATGAAGTCGCCGCTCAGGCAACTGTTTCCTCCTATGCGGTAGGTGTGCGGTGCCTTGGGAGAATTGCCGGAGAGGGCGGAGCCAAGGCTCTCGGCTCCCAGTATTTTAGGCTGATAGGGCATTTCCAGGCAGTCGGGCATGTGGCATGTGAAACTTGCATTGACAATGGCAGTTTTTATGCCGTTGTTTTCAACGATGTCGATGACCGTGGCCACAAGTTCCCCAGTTTCCCATGCAAAAGCCGAGCCGGGCTCCAAAATGATGCCCAAATGTGGATGCCGTTGCTTTAAGCCGCGAAGTGTCTTTACAAGATGATTAGTGTCGTAGCCTTGCCGTGTCATCAGATGCCCTCCGCCAAGATTCAGCCATTTGATGTGGTCAAGCCATTTCCCGAATTTCGCTTCAACGGTGCGCAGCGTGCGCTCCAGGGCATAGGAATCGCTTTCGCAGTGGCAATGACAATGCAACCCATCGATGTCGCCGGGCAGGGGATAGGGGAGTTTGGCGGCTGTCACTCCGAAACGTGAACCTGGGGCGCAGGGATTGTATATGTCTGTGGCTATTTCTGAATGTTCGGGATTTATGCGAATACCAACGGAGATGCTATGGTGGGTTTTGTCTGCATTCCACTGCGCGAGGCAAGGCGAGAATTCTGCATATTGCTTGAGGGAATTAAATGTGACGTGGCTTGAGCATTCCATTATGGTGTGGAAAGTAGAGTGCTCGTATGCAGGCGAATAGGTATGTGCCAAATTCCCGAATTCCTCGCGCGCGAGTTGCGCTTCAAAAGGAGAACTTGCAGTGGTTGCGCTAATGTATTCACGAAAAATACCGAAAGTCTTCCACAGGGCAAATGCCTTGAACGCAAGAATTATTTCAACGCCGGCTTCGCTGGCTACATCGTGTATTGTTTTTAGGTTGCGGCGAAGCAAATCTTCGTGCATTACATAATAAGGTGTCGATAGTTCAAGCTGGTCCATGACAGGATATTAAATTAAAATCCCACAATACGATGGTTGCAGCATTGCGGGATTTTTATTAATGTCGAATGTTTGTATTTACATGATGCCTCGTTCGCGAAGTGTAAGCTGCCATTTCCAGGCCGAAGACAGCGCATCTTCAAGAGTATGCACGGCTTTCCATCCCAACACGTTGTTGGCTTTGTCGACATTGCCCCATATCTTTTCAATGTCGCCGGCACGACGTGGCGCAATTTTATAATTGAGCTTTACGCCAGTGCATTTTTCGAAAGTATTTACGAGTTCCATTACCGACACACCATGGCCGGTGCCGACGTTGAATACTTCTACGGGTTCTTCGCATTTGTCCTCAAGAATGCGGCTCATGGCGCATACATGGGCTTTGGCAAGGTCTACAACGTAAATGTAGTCGCGGATGCATGTTCCGTCGGGTGTGTTGTAGTCATCGCCGAATATGCTGAGCTCTTTGCGTATTCCGATGGCTGTTTGGGTGAGGTAGGGAATCAGGTTGGCGGGAACGCCGTTAGGCATTTCGCCGATAATTGCCGAAGGATGGGCTCCGATGGGATTGAAATACCGCAGGAGAATCGCCTTGATGGGAGCTCCGCTCTTGATGTCGTCGGCTATAATCTCTTCGTTTATCTGCTTGGTGTTGCCATAAGGACTTTCAGCCTTTTTTATCGGGGCTTTCTCGGTGACGGGAAGATTCTCTTTCTCGGGCTGTCCATACACGGTGCATGAAGAAGAGAAGATAATGCCTTTTACATCGTATTTAGGCATAAGTTCCAAGAGGTTTACAAGCGATACAAGATTGTTGCGATAGTATTTCAATGGTTTTTCCACCGATTCTCCAACTGCTTTGCTTGCTGCAAAATGTATTATGCCGGAAATTGCCGGGTATTTTTTGAACACATTTTCGAGAGCCGGCATATCAAGGCAGTCAACTTGCTCGAATGCTGGCCTTATGCCTGTGATTTTCTCTATTCCGTCTACTACGTCAGCCTTGGAATTTGAAAGGTTGTCTACAATCACTACATCGTATCCGGCTTCCTGAAGTTCCACAGTGGTGTGTGAACCTATAAAACCGGTTCCGCCTGTTACTAATATTGTTTTTTTCATTGGTGATTATTTATGTTTACTGTAATCTGTTGCATTCGTTTTCCCAAGCAGCAGCATCTGCGTCGCTCGGCATGCGCCAGTCGCCGCGGGGTGAAAGAGAGCAACTGCCTACTTTCGGACCGTCGGGAAGGCAACTGCGCTTGAATTGCTGCTGGAAGAAACGGTGATAGAATGTTTTTATCCAGTGGATTATATCTTGCTTGGAATAAGCGGGATTTTCGATATCCACAAAAGCCTGTATGGCCAGATAAAATATTTTTGCAGGCCGGAATCCATAGCGTAAAGTGTAATAAAGGAAAAAATCATGTAACTCGTATGGCCCGACTTTGTCTTCGGTTTTTTGCGCGATATCACCGTTTTCATCGGTAGGTATCAGCTCTGGGCTAATGGGGGTGTTTATGATGCTTTGGAGTGTTTCGCGTTGGCGGTCGTCGGCAGTGTTGTCGGCAAACCATTTTATAAGATGGCGTACCAGAGTCTTGGGTATTGAGCAGTTGACGCCGTACATGCTCATGTGGTCTCCGTTGTATGTTGCCCAGCCCAATGCCAATTCGCTGAGGTCGCCCGTACCTACTACAATGCCTCCCGTTTGGTTTGCTACGTCCATAAGAATCTGTGTACGTTCGCGTGCCTGACTGTTTTCGAAAGTAATGTCGTATACATTGGGGTTGTGGCCAATGTCTTTGAAATGCAAGGCACATGCTTCGCTTATAGGAATTTCGCGTATTGTAATATCCAATTCGTGCATGAGATTAAGCGAATTGGTATGCGTATGTGCGCTGGTGCCCAGTCCTGGCATTGTTACGCCCACTATTTGCTTTCGGTCGCAGTTGAGCATGTCGAAAGCCTTGGCTGTTACCAGCAGTGCCAGTGTCGAATCAAGTCCCCCGCTTATGCCTATTACAGCACTTTTGGCGTGTATGTGGTTAAGGCGTTTGGCCAATCCTGCAGCTTGAATGTTGATTATGTCGCGGCAGCGGGCATTATAGTCTTCTTGCGACGGTATGAAGGGATGTTGGGGTATGCATCTTGAAAGTCTTGCCGGAAAAGCAGAGCTCCCCGGTTGTGCCGGAATAATCCTAAAGCTGTTTTGATGATTACAGCGTGTGGCGCAATGGCGGAAAGTGGTATTTATTCTTCTTTCGTGCCTGAGGAGTTCCACATCGATTTCGCTTACAGTTAATTGTGGCGAAAATTCGAATCTTCGGCCTTCGGCCAGGATGCGGCCGTTTTCGCAGATATACGAATTGCCGGCAAAAACCACATCCTGAGTGCTTTCGCCAAATCCGCAACTTGTAAAGACATATCCGGAAATAGTTTGTGCGCTATGGGTTGATACAAGAGATTTTACGTAATCGTTTTTCCCCGTGCATTCATTGTCTGCACTTAAGTTGAACACAATGTCAGCTCCGGCAAGGGCTGTTTGCGAACTTTTGGGGATTGGGGCCCATAGGTCTTCGCATATTTCAATGCCGAAAACTGCACCCTGCATATCAAACAACAAGTCGGTGCCTATAGGAACCGTTTGCCGGCAAAGGGTTATGCACGAACTTCGCAATTCGTCGGCAGACGCAAACCAACGCTTTTCGTAAAATTCCTTGTAGTTCGGCAGATAGGTTTTGGGCACAACGCCCAGAATTTTCCCTTTTTGCAGCGCAACGGCGCAGTTAGCCAGAAATCCGTCAACAACTAAAGGTATGCCTACAATTGAAATTATGTTGAGCTCTATGGTTTCTTGCAGTATTGTATCAAGCGCTGCAAGTGCTTCGTCTGCGAGCAGGGTGCTTTCGAACAAGTCTTGACAAGTGTATGCCGTAATACACAATTCGGGGAAGCATACCACTTCCACACCCCTGCTTGCGGCTTCGTGTATAAGACTGACAATGTTTCCCGCGTTTGCTCTGCAATTGCCGACTTTCACTACCGGCACTGCGCTCGCAACTTTTACGAAACCATAGTCCATGGCAACTTATTTCTTTTGTTTCGACTCTTTTGCCGACTTGTAGCGTTTGTTGAGGCCGTTGAGCACATCGTCGGTGATATCCAGCTTTTTATCGGCAAAAAGAATGTTGTCTCCCACTTTGCTGAGTATCATGGAATATTTGTGGTCTTTGTTGTAGTCTTTTAGGAAGCTCTCAATGGAGTCTTTCATAATGTCATTGTATTTCTGCCGCTCGGTTTCGAACTGGTTGGAATATTTCTCCTGCAGGTTTTCCAAATCCATTTGCTGTTTTTGCAGCGAAGCCTGCACTTTTTGTGCTTCCTCTTCCGATTTTATTTCGCCGTTCTGCACCCGCTTCTGAAAGTTGATTGCCGAATTTTGCAATGCCTTTCCTTTCGAGGCAAGGGTAGCTTTCAGACTGTTCATTCGCTTCTCAAGCACTTTTGAATGCTCGGTGCAGAACTCATAGTTGTTTAGAATAGAATCTATGCACACGTATGCTATTTTCAGGTTTTCGGCATTTGCGCCCTTGGTTTCGGCGTTTTGGGCGTCGTTGTTCACCGGCGAGGCTTTGCCTGGCTTGGAGTCGCATCCGGCTGTTAAAATCAATGCGCATAATATCATAGATGTCGCAAAAAACTTTGTAGGCGATTTTTTCATGATGGAATTATTGTATTTGGGTTATTGTCAATTTCAAAATTTCATATCTTTGTGCTGCAAAGATAGTCAATTGGAAATTTACAATAAACATGTCAAAGGTAAAATTAGAACCTGCAGCGGTTTTTTCATGTTTCGCTCAGATAAACCGTATACCTCGCCCTTCAAAACACGAGGAGAAAATGATAGAATTTTTGAAAGCCTACGGAGCTTCGCTAGGCCTGGAAACCGAAGTGGACGAAACTGGCAATGTGGTGATACGTAAACCGGCAACCAAAGGTTATGAAAATCGTGAAACTACCATTGTGCAGAGCCACATGGATATGGTGTGCGAGAAAGACAATGGAGTGGACTTCGATTTCATGAACGACGCCATACAGACAGAAATCGTTGGCGAATGGCTTACTGCCAAAGGCACCACGTTGGGCGCTGACGACGGTATAGGTGTGGCCATGGAACTTGCGCTGCTGCAAGACGACACTGTGGAGCATGGCCCCATTGAATGTGTCTTTACGCGCGACGAAGAAACTCAGCTCACCGGGGCAAGCGGCATGAAGCCCGGGTTTATGCATGGGCGTTATCTGCTTAACCTTGATAGCGAGGACGAAGGGGAAATCTTTATTAGCTGCGCCGGTGGTGCCAGTACTATTGCCAAGTTCCATTTCGAAACAGAATCTGCCCCGCAAAACTATTTCTTTTTCAAGGTAGGAATAAAGGGACTAACTGGGGGCCATTCGGGTGACGATATAGAGAAGAAGCGTGCAAATGCCAACAAATTGCTGGTGCGCTTCCTGTACAATGAAATGAAACGCTGCGACTTGCGTATAGCCGACATTCAGAGTGGCGGGCTTCACAATGCCATTCCGCGTGAAGGCTGGGCCGTATGTTGTGTGCCTTTCAGTGAAAAGGAAAATGTGCGCATAGCAGCCAATGTATATGCTTCCGAAATAGAAGAGGAATTCAGTGTTACGGAAAAGACGCTGTCGTTTTATCTTGAAAGCACAGAGGCGGCAGATGATGTAATAGCCAAGGAAGATGCCCGCCGGATGGTGTTGTCGCTGCAAGCTGTAGACAATGGCATATATGCCATGTCGCAGGAAATTGACTGGCTTGTGGAAACATCTTCAAACCTGGCAAGCATACGCCGCAGGGGCAATGTCGTGGAAGTTGTCACTTCGCAACGGTCGAATATCAGCAGCGCCCGCCGCAATATGAGTGCTGCAGTAAGCGCTGCATTTGAACTGGCAGGAGCAGAAGTTTACACAACTGACGGCTATCCCGGATGGAAACTTAATCCTGACAGCGAGCTGCTTAAAATCACGGTAGACTCCTATCGCCGTCTCTTCAAGAAAGAACCTAAAGTCCTGGCTATTCATGCCGGACTTGAATGTGGACTTTTCAGCGAAAAATACCCGGAAATAGACATGGTGTCGTTCGGGCCGACCTTGCGTGGGGTGCATTCTCCCGACGAGAAACTGTTGATTCCCACGGTGAAAATGGTGTGGGATTTCCTGCTCGACATATTGAAGAACATTCCGGCAAAGAAGTAAGCCCCCGGGCAATGTGCCGGAAAAGAACTATATTTGCCTCCGGGAAATAAACGCTATATGTGGCAAACTATAATAGTAGTGGTGATTTTGGTGTGTGCGGCAATAGTTTCCGTGCTTAGGATTGTGGCATCGGTGCGCAAGCCCCATGGCTGCCCGGGATGCGGCAATACGCAATGCCATGCCAACAACACGCGCCGCTGCGGCAACAACAATAAACCATAAAATTAAAACGAAGCATGAATAAACTGATTGTCATAACAATTGCTCTTGCTATGCAGACGATGGTGTTTGCGCAAAAAAACACTGTTGACAAGAAATACGGCTACGGAGCAGTGCCCGTGGTGGAGGGAAAGGTTGTCTTTTCTGAAAATTTCAAGCTGGAAGGCAAGACAAAGGCTGAAATCTTCAACAAGCTCAATGCCTATGCTGGGCAGTTGGCAAAGGGCGGTGATGCAATGCCCCAGTGCCGTGTGACTACGTCGGACGAAAATAATGGCATCGTAGCGGTAAACATGGAAGAATGGATGGTGTTCAAGCAAACGGCGTGGGTAACAAACCGCACGCGCTTCTACTATCAATTGCTTTTCCAGATTGCCGAAGGAGGGTATACCGCCACTTTGCGGAATATCCACTATCTTTATGACGAAGAGCGCAACGGAGGCTTAAGCTACAGCGCCGAGGAATGGATAACCGACGACAAAGCCCTGGTAAAGAAAGGCACGAAACTTTCGAAATACAGCGGTAAGTTCCGCACGTTCACCATCGACCGCAAAGACCAGCTTTTCAATGAAGCCTACACCGCGGCAGGGGGTAAGGTGAAGAAGAAAGTGAAAAAAGTGGTTTACGAAGAAGTGGAAGAATAACCTCCGAAAATTACGATAAGTCATAGCTTTATGAAAAAAGAAACATTCGCAAGAGCCGCCGTTGTTGCAGCTGCCATTGCCATAGCTATGCCTGTATATGCGCAGGACGCGCTGAGCCTTCCGCACAAATATGAAAACCCCACAGGGAAAGAATTCCCCATCATGGCATGGTATTCGGTTCCTGGCGGAAAATCTACCAAAGAGCGTTTCCAGGAATTGCGCGCTGCAGGTTTCAACTTGTCGATGCATCCCAGCGAGGACGAAGAAGCCTTGGGCAAGACTCTTGATTTGGCGCTCGGCACCGGAGTGAAACTAATGGCATCGCATTATAAGGACTTTTGTGGCAATCCTGCTCCAACGGTAAAGAAATACCGGAAGCATAAAGCATTGGCTGGCTGGTTTTTGAAAGACGAGCCCCAAATGCAGGAATTTGCTTCTTTGGCCGAAGCTGCACGTAAAGTGCGTGCCGTAGACGACAGTCATATACTTTATCTAAACCTCTTTCCTTATGTCTACGACCGTTCCCGCCCCGAGGTTGAAATACCTTGCTTCGGAGCAAACAGCTATGATGAATACGTGCAAAAATTCATCGATTCGGTTAAGCTGGGCATGATATCCTACGATATGTATCCGGTAATTACCAACGGGGGCTGGTTGCATCTGAAGCCCGAATACTACCACAATCTGGAGGTAATCTCTACAAAGGCAAGGAAAGCCGGTATACCTTTCTGGGCATTTTCTCTCGCCACGTGCCACAACACCAACGTCGACCACTATCCGGTGGCCACGCGCGAACAGATACGCCTGCAGATATTCAGCGATTTGGCATACGGCGCACAAGGCATACAGTATTTCACATATTGGAATCCTGGCAATGCGGATTTCGAGTACAGCAATGCTCCGATAGCTGGAGGAAAACGCACGGAGGTTTACGATATTATCAGCGATATAAACCACGAAGTGCAACGCTTGAGTTGGGTATTTCTCGGAGCAAAAATGCACGATGTGTCGCATACCGGCGACAGCATTGCATGGCGTGTAAAGCGCCTCGGCACTCTGCCCCCGCAATTCAGTGAAGTGTCAACCAATGGCAGCGACATTGTGGTTTCGCAGTTTACAAACGGCAAGCGCCGCTTCCTGATGGTATTGAGCGCCGACATTGTAAACCGTCAGCAGGTCACAGTGAAGGCAGCCGACGGTGTGAAGCGTATTCTTCCCGACGGCACTTCGGTCAAAGCCAGCCTTTACAACAGCAGTTTGTGGCTTTCGCCCGGCGATTACCTGCTGTTTGAATATTGACGAAAACAAATCTATGTAATTCATTAACAACATGCTTCGCTTACTCTCACGAACAACGCTGTTATTGCTATGCTTCATTGCTTATGCTCCATCAGCAAGAGCCCAAAGCAACGGGTACAATGAATATATCGAGCAATATTGGAGTATGGCCGTGGAGCAGATGCAGCGTTATGGCATTCCTGCCAGCATAACACTTGCGCAGGGTATCATTGAAACAAATGCGGGGCGAAGCATGTTAAGCCGCAAGGCGAACAACCATTTCGGGATAAAATGTTCCAATGGATGGACAGGCCCATACGTGCTTGCCAATGACGACCGCCCCAACGAGCGGTTCAGGGCCTATGGAAGCGCAAAGGAAAGTTACGAAGACCATTCGCGTTTCCTTACCCGCAACCAGCGCTATGCATTTCTTTTCAAATTGTCACCCACGGACTATCGCTCATGGGCTTACGGACTGAAAAGTGCCGGCTATGCCACCAATCCGCGATACGCCGATTTGCTGATAGGGCTTATAGAAGACTATCAGCTATATCGCTTTGACAATTCGCGTGATATAAAGACTCGTCAGGTAGCTCGCATTGAAAGTTTCTCGGAACATCGGGTGTATTTCAACAACGACAACTATTATATAATAGCCCGTGCTGGCGATACATTCAAAAGTATAGCCAAGGAAACGGGAGTGTCCAAGCGGAAACTTATAAAATACAATGAACTGCCTAGTGATTATGTACTTTCCGGAGGTGAAGTGCTTTACCTCGAGAAGAAGCGTAGCCGCGCCGAAGACGCATACAAGGGCAAACTGATAGTGGTGCAGCAAGGAGAATCGCTATACTCTATAGCGCAACGCTTCGGAATACGCTTGAAGTATCTCTATCGCATGAACAACCTTCCGGCTGATGCCACGGCTTTCCCCGGGCAGGAATTGTTTGTAAATAGATAGAAAGCGAAAATATTCACAGCAGTTATCTCTGTAAGAATTTAAGTGGCGGCGTGTCGTCTAAGTTTAATTGCGGCACACCGCCGTTCATTTTCCAAAAGAACAGGCATTTTTGCTGCCAAAGCATATTTGGCAAACTTACAGGACAAATAGCGAACCGCAAAGCACAGATTTCCAATCGTGGTGGTAAGTCTTACTGATTAAAAGCTTAATTCAAGTCTAATACGTCTCATCAATTTTCCAAAGAAAGTTGATGGGATTTTTTCATTAATATTGTAAAGATTCGGATGGCATATAGTCATATGTAAATTATATTTTTTGTTTAGTTCTTTCAGTTTTCTTCTGAAATGTCTGTTATGCCAAAAATATGAAGAAGTCACGTGTTCTACTTGTTTATTATATAGATGTATCATTTCATGGATTAGAACTTCTCTGAAAGTTTCTTCAGACCAAATTGTATTATTTGCAATTCCAATTCTTCCGTGTATTTTTCCATTAACTTCCTTATGGTAACAAAATCCGTTGCTTTGGTAAGCAGCTTTAAATACCGAAAACTTACAATTTTTCAATTGGTTATCAAAATATAGGCGATTACATTCGTCAAACACTTCTTTAATATATTCTTTCGTAACTTTTCTCATAAAGCATTAGTTCTATTGAT
>CAZDOH010000058.1:0-16045 GCA_964507005.1 uncultured Prevotella sp.
TCATTTTCAGCGGTTTACAAAAATGCGATTTTGCAAGAAAAAAATCGAGTGTGCGAAGGGTGCGGAAGTGATTCGTTTAGAGCAACATAGCTAGAATAGTCTGCTTTATCGCGCATGTGTCATAATACAGGCTGCGCCTCAGCAATCGAAAGCAAGCTTTCATTGCGTTCGGCTTGCACTATATTTCGCCCCCGCTGGGGACGAGATACGGCGGGGCACACTGTCCGCCAGCTCCCTTCGGGAACAGGCGGTTATGTTTGTTCACCCCCTTCGGGGATGCAAAAACGCTCAGAGCAGTAGACTAGCTGACAGTTTCATGAGCATAGAAGCCACTCGTGCCATAAGCCAGCTAACATTACAAGCGGCCTTGGGGGCCTCGAAGAGGTCCAACAAACATAACCTCGGGTGACTGACCGCAGGGAAGGAACCCGAGGATAGGAAGCTAACTAACTTTCGTCCTCGGAGAGGGCGAACAACAGCGGCTCAGAATACTTTATCGGCGATATTCGTGCATTTCGTTGTATTAGTGTGCTTTGGGGAGGGAGGAGTAAGGAAAAGCCCTAAAATATAACAATTCTTAGTTAATTTTAATGGCGAAAGTAAGGTTTTTTGTTGTATCTTTGCACCTGGATTATAAAACCATTCAACATCACACCATGAAAACAGAAAACAAATTCCCGAAAAGAATCAAGGGGTCGGCTCGGATTTCCACAGCCGGCGAAGTGCTGTTCACCCCCTACCGCCGCATGCCGGCGGGCGAACGCCCCCGCGTGGTGGCCGCCACGCGATGCGGCACACTGAGCGAATCGCGCCACTGCATGATGGTGCGCATGTCGTTCCCGAAAGACTGCCACAGCAGTCAGATGGTCAACGAATTCACAAAACTCCTGTGCAACCGTGCTGACGTCTGAACTCTGCCCGAAACGCTATGGACCGGCAGTCAGCCTTGTTTTAATCCGTAGAACTCACGTTATTCTTTAGTCAATGATATACTTGCTGTCGAAAATAAAGCAACTTCTTTCGGGCTTGTTGAAAACCAAAACCAGGGCTGTCCAGCGGCCACAAAACAAGCGGGGATGCCTACGGGAAAAATCCCGCTGCACCCCCGCCGGTTTCACTTGTTCTGCAGCTGCGCTAAGCGCAGAAGAAGAGTATGAGTATCTGCGCCGAAAGAATGCGCAGGAACATCGTCAGAGGATATACCGTGGAATAGCCGATTGCAGGCGCGTCGTTGCCGGCCGTAGCATTGGCAAAAGCCAGTGCGGGGGGGTCGGTGGTGGCGCCCGAGATTACACCCGACAGCACGAAATAGTTGACCTTGAACTTCATCCGCGCTATGATTCCTATAATGAGTATGGGTATCACGGTTATCAGGAAACCGGTCCACACGTATTTCACACCGTCGCCGGCCACTATCATCTGCCAGAAGCCTGCGCCGGCCTTTATGCCAACGGCGGCAAGGAACAGCACGAGCCCCACTTCGCGCAGGAAGAGATTGGCACTCGTAGTGGTGTAGGAGACGATGTGCACCTTGTAGCCCACGCTGCCTATGAGGATTGCCACGATAAGGGGACCGCCGGCAAGGCCGAGGCGCACGGGCGCGGGCATTCCGGGGAACACTATCGGGAAGCTGCCGAGCAGCACACCGAGTATGATTCCGATAAACAGGGCGCCCACGTTGGGGTGGTCAAGGCGCTTCACCGAGTTGCCGAGACGGTCGGACACCTGCTTGACAGCATCCTGCGGGCCCACGATGTTCACACGGTCGCCGATCTGCAGGCGCAGGCCGTTGTTTGCGAAGAATTCAAGGCCGGAACGCGTAACACGGGTGATGTTCACACCGAAGAGCACGTTGAAATTGAGCTGGCCGAGGGTTTTCCCGTTCACTTCGCTGCGGGTAACAACCACGCGGCGCGACACCACAGGCTCGTCTTTCGCCTCCCAGTCGACTTCCACTTCCTTGCCTATGAAAGCCTCGATGGCTTCGGCATCCTCTTCGGCACACACGAGGTTGAGCTTGTCGCCGTCCTGTATCTGTATCGAGCGGTCGGGAATGATGAATTCATCGCCGCGGAGTATGGTGGTGCACACAAGGTTGCGGCCGAGGAAATTGCGCACCGTTTCCATATTCTTGCCCACAAGGGCGTGGTTGGTAACCACCAGCGACATGGAATGCGGCTTGGTATGCGAGTTGTCGTTGCTTTCGTGTTCGAAATCCTCGTTTTCCTTCTTGAGGTTCACATGGCAAATATATCTCACAAGCACCGTTGCGCCTATGATGCCGAGCACGCCAAGAGGGTATGCGCACGCGTAGCCGTTGGCAATCTGCGGAATGGCTCCGTGGAACGACGACGAGAGCGCCTCATTGGCAGCACCGAGACCGGGAGTGTTGGTTACGGCTCCGAAAAGCACGCCCACCATCATGGGAAGGTTGTTGGGGTTGGTGGTATCGAAGAAAACATAATACAGCACGAGCATCACTGCCACATTGAGCAGCACAAGCCCCACTGCAAGCATGTTGAGCGTAAGGCCGCCTTTCTTGAAACTTTCGAAGAACGACGGGCCCACCTGAAGCCCCACACAGTAGACAAAGAGCATAAGCCCGAAGTTCTGCATGAATTCAAGCACTTCCACAGGGCAGGCATAGTCGCTCGCAGGCAAAAGGGTCTTGTAGATATGCCCCACTATGATTCCCGTGAACAGCACGAAAGCCACTCCAAGCGAGATGCCTCCCACCTTGAGCTTTCCGAGCCATACTCCCACGGCTATTACGATTGCGAACAGCAGCATTATATGGGCCACTGAAGCCGTATCGGTAAACAAACTGTAAAACCAATCCATATTTTGTATTTTTATGTTTGCTGAATTTTGACGTGCAAAAGTAATCAAAAATAACCAATGCGCACAAAGAACATTCATTTATATGCATTGCCCGGCGGCGGAATTATGCATAAAAAGAAAAGTCCGCCATGCGGGGTTACAAGTTTCGCAAGGCGGGCATTCCTTTTATATACGCTGCGGCGGCAGTTACTGCCAGTCGCTGGGTGTGGTTCCGTTTCGGTAGATTTCCACGAGCTGCATTTCGAAAATCACAGTGGAATTTGCGGGCACATCGCCGCTGGCCGTTTCGCCGTAAGCAAGGTCGGCGGGGATTGTAACTCTCCAGCGGTCGCCCTTGTGCATATAGAGCAATGCCGTCGACACGCCCTTCACGAGTTCGCTTACCTTGAATGTCGATGGCGACATGGTAGCGGTGTCGAAAACCTTGTCATATTCCGACGAAAAGCCGGAATGGTCAACCACAAGTCCCGTGGGATGGAGCGACGTCGGCACAAGCAGCGTGCGGTAGGCAATCACTACCCTGTCGGATGTATACGGAGATTTGCCTTCTTCCCCCCGCTTGAGTATTTCTACAGCCACCGAGTCGGTAGTCTTGTGCTCAGCGCTGGTCTGCCGCGAGTAGCAGAGATAGAGCCGGCGGTTGCAGTATTTCTCCCAATCGGAGCCGTAAGCGCGCTTTGCCTTGGCTATCGAGTCGCCGGTAGTGAGCATGGCGTTGGCGAAATACTGTTCGTTGCGGGGCTGCCAGTTGGCATACTCGTCTTCCTCGCCGTCGTTTTCCGAGCACGAGCAGAGTGCGGCCGTGCACACGCAGCCCATCACGGCTGCCACGACCCACTTCCCGGCTTGTTTCAGGATTTTCATTGTCCAGTTGATTTTGCCCGTTGTCAGTCTTCTGCTATCTTCTTGAGCAGCGAAGTAATGCTCACGCGGTCTTCAAGTGTGTCGCGCAGGGCGGCAATCTTGATGCGTTCCTGGCGCATGGTATCGCGGTCGCGCAGTGTGACGCATTCGTCGTTGAGCGTGTCGTGGTCGATGGTGATGCAATAAGGCGTGCCTATTGCGTCCTGGCGGCGGTAGCGCTTGCCTATGGAATCCTTGTCTTCGTACTTGCAGTTGAAGTGGTAGCGCAGGTCTTTCATTATCTTTTCGCCAAGTTCGGGCAGTCCGTCCTTGCGCACCAGCGGCAGTATTGCCAGCTTGGTAGGCGCCAGCTGCTGCGGCAAGTGGAGCACGGTGCGCGTCTCGCCGTTTTCAAGCTGCTGCTCCTCGAACGAATGGCACATCACGGAGAGGAACATGCGGTCTACGCCTATCGATGTTTCCACGTCGTAGGGAGTAAAGCTTTCGCCGGTTTCGGGGTCGTGGTATTTTATCTGCTTGCCGGAGTATTTCTCGTGCTGCGAAAGGTCGAAGTCGGTGCGCGAGTGTATTCCTTCCACTTCCTTGAAGCCGAACGGCATGTGGAACTCTATGTCGCAGGCGGCATTTGCATAGTGCGCAAGCTTTTCGTGGTCGTGGAACCTGTAGTTCTCGGCTCCGAATCCCAGGGCCTGGTGCCATTTCATACGGGCGTTCTTCCAATAGTTGAACCATTCCATCTCGGTGCCCGGCTTGCAGAAGAACTGCATTTCCATCTGCTCGAACTCGCGCATACGGAAAATAAACTGCCGCGCCACAATCTCATTGCGGAAAGCCTTGCCTATCTGCGCTATTCCGAACGGCAGTTTCATGCGCCCGGTTTTCTGCACGCTGAGGTAGTCGACAAATATGCCCTGCGCCGTTTCGGGACGGAGGTATATGGTTGACGATCCGTCGGCCGTGGAGCCCATTTCGGTTTTGAACATCAAGTTGAACTGGCGCACGTCGGTCCAGTTGCGCGTGCCGCTGATGGGGCAAACTATTTCCTCGTCAACGATTATCTGCTTAAGTTCGTCGAGGTTGCCGTCGTTCATGGCAGCCTTGTAGCGTTCGTGCAGTGCGTCGCGCTTCTGCATGTGTTCCTGCACACGCTGGCTTGTTGCGCGGAACTTGGCCTCGTCAAACGAGTCGCCGAAGCGCTTGCGGGCTTTTGCCACTTCCTTTTCGGCCTTTTCCTCGTACTTGGCTATCTGGTCTTCAATGAGCACATCGGCACGGTAACGCTTTTTCGAGTCGCGGTTGTCGATGAGGGGGTCGTTGAAGGCATCCACATGGCCCGAAGCCTTCCATACCGTGGGGTGCATGAATATTGCGGCATCGAGGCCAACGATATTCTGATGAAGGAGCACCATGCTCTGCCACCAGTACTGCTTTATATTGTTTTTGAGTTCCACGCCGTTCTGCGCATAGTCGTAAACGGCGCCCAATCCATCGTAAATCTCGCTTGAGGGGAACACAAAGCCGTATTCCTTGCAATGCGAAACTATTTTCTTGAATACATCTTCCTGAGCCATTGTATTTGGTTTTTGTCAATCTGAAAAGCCGGCTCGCCTGCCAAAGCGGGATTCTGTTTTCTGCATTTCCCGAGCCAGGCGTGGCGTCCTGCGGCTTGTTGGCTGCAAAGATAGCTATTTTTTTTAAGGATGGTTCTGAAAATTAGCTTTATCAACTTTCAGAGCCGGTTTGTGCCGGAATATATACATACAAAAGAGAGTAAAGAACCGAATTCCCTACTCTCCCTGTTAAAAACCAGCGCGCTGACGCGCGCTTTATGCCATACGGGTCTGATTCCCGCTTTTACTCTCCCGGATTGATTGCTCCGCTGGGGCACACGTCAGCGCAGGTGCCGCAGTCAACGCACGAATTGGGGTCAATGGAGTACTTGTCGCCTTCGCTGATTGCTCCGCTCGGGCATTCGTCAATACATGTTCCGCATGCAACGCAGTCGTCGCTAATTACATAAGCCATAGTTGTGTTTTGATTTAATTGTTAATGATGTTCCTGTTATGTGATGCAAAATTACTGTTTAATTCGGAAAAAGCAAATCGCCCGGGGTCAAAAATGCTGCCGCGGGGAGTTTTGGGGCTTTTAGGCGCAGAAAATTTGCCGATATGCACAAAATCACTATTTTTGCACTAATATTTTCTTAACAGATGTCGAGACTGAAACGCATAAAGCAAGTACGCATTCACCGCGAAGGTGGCAACACCCTTGCCGGCACAGGCATATTCTTTGCCTTGCTGTGCGCCGTGGTCTACATGCTCACTCCGGTGCCGGTCTTTGGCATCGTCTTTGCAATTTGCCTTATAATATATGCCGGGCTGCTCAATTTCTTCCGCTGCCCGATACGCCGGTTTCAGGGAAGCACCGACAAAACGGTAGTAGCCCCTGCCGACGGTAAAATCGTAGTAAACGAGGAAGTGGAGGAAAACGAATATTTCGGCGACCGGCGCAGAATGATATCCATCTTCATGTCGGTTGTAAACGTGCATGCCAACTGGTTTCCCATCGACGGTTTCGTAACCCGCGTAGAGCATCAGAACGGCAACTACCACAAGGCATGGCTCCCCAAGGCAAGCATGGAAAACGAGCATTCCACCGTAGTGATACAGACCCCGGGCGGCCAGGAAGTGATGGTAAGGCAAGTGGCAGGAGCCCTTGCACGGCGCATCGTAACCTACGCCCAGCCCGACGAGGAATGCTACATCGACGAGCACATGGGTTTCATAAAGTTCGGCTCAAGGGTAGACATCTACCTTCCGCTCGATGCCGAAGTATGCGTGGAGCTAGGGCAGTCGACAACGGGCAACCAGACGGTAATCGCGCATCTCAAAAGATAGACAATACCTAAAATTCATAGCACCATGCCAGGCGAAATAAGGAAAGGAATCCCAAACGGGCTTACCTGCTGCAACCTCATATCCGGCGGCATTGCCACGGCATTCGCATTCCAGGACAAGCCGCAGCTAGCATTTCTTTTTATTATAATAGGAGCAGTGTTCGACTTCTTTGACGGTTTTTCGGCACGCATGCTCAAAGTGTCGAGCGACATCGGCAAGGAACTTGACTCGTTGGCAGACGACATCACCTTCGGACTTGCCCCCGCAGCCATAGTCTACACCATGCTGCGCCATTGCGCCGTGCCGCAGGCTCTCTCCGGCGCCGAAGCCATATACCCCTACACGGCATTCGTAATGGCAGCCTTTTCGGCACTGCGCCTGGCGAAGTTCAATCTCGACCAGCGCCAAACCACATCTTTCATCGGCCTTCCCACTCCCGCGAACGCCATATTCTGGGGCTCGGTGGCATGCTCGGTGCCGACGGCACTGCTGACTTCCGAAGCCGCAGCGTGGATTATAATCGTGCTGGTGTTTGCTTCGTCGGCACTGCTAGTAAGCGAAATACCCATGTTCGCTTTGAAATTCAAGAATTTTTCGTGGCGTGACAACAAGGTGAAATACATTTTCCTTGCAGTGTCGGCTGCGGTAATAGCCGTATTCGGTACAGGCGGACTGGCCATAGCAATATTGTGGTATCTGATGCTTTCGCTGCTCACAGAAAAACGCTGACATGAAGATACTCCTCATACTTTTTCTACTTGCATTCCTTGGGCTCTACGTGATACTCGGCACCATAAAAAGAGTGTTGCGCATGTTTGCGCCCGAACCCGAGCCGAAAAAACGCCCGCAGCACAAACACCGCAGCAAAAGCGGGCTCGACACGCGCAATGCCACACAGCGCAAGAAAATCATTCCCGACGACGAGGGCGAATACGTGGACTTCGAAGACGTGAGCAAGTAGCCGCGCGAAGTCCATTGTCTGCCAAACTGCCGTACCCAAGCGGCGCAAACACTGCATTCTTTTGTTTGCGCATTCCACGGAGCGTCACACGATTGTAACATAATTTTCAAAACAACTCAATACTTCGGCAACCGTGCCGTAACATTGCCGTCATACTTTTGCAGCGTCAAAAACAACATGTAAAAGCAAAAGATGAAACAGGCAATTTGCAAGACGTTCCTTTCCATGCTGCTTATGTTTGTCACCCAGGCACTGCCGGCACAGCAAATCATAGGCATAGTTACCGACAAAGCAACACACGAGCCGCTGATAGGCGCCGGAATTTCGGTTGAAGGAAGCAACGCACGCACAGTAACCGACCTCGACGGCACATTCATGCTGAAAGGTCTTGAGTCGAAAAAGTACACAATTAAAATCACTTACATCGGTTATAAGCCGCTCACCGTAGAAGGTGTCCAGACCACCGATTCGGCAACAGCAACACCCATTGCATTCGAAATGGAGAGTGCCGCCCAGCAACTGGCAGGCGTAAGCGTAAAAGCATCGGCACGCCACAACACCGAAACGGCCGTAATACAACAAGCCAAGAAAAGCGAACTGGTGGTAAGCACAGTGTCGGCACAGGAAATCAGCAAGACGCAGGACACCAATGCCGGTGAAGTGATACGCCGGGTGCCGGGAGCGAGCCTCATCGACGACAAGTTTGTTATGGTGCGCGGGCTGTCGCAGCGCTATAACAACGTGTGGATCAACGGCAGCGCCGTGCCAAGCAGCGAAGCGGACTCGCGCGCCTTCTCGTTCGATATAATCCCGTCGTCGCAAATCGACAACCTCACTATAGTGAAGTCGCCGTCGGCACAATATCCCGCAGACTATTCGGGCGGTTTCATAATAGTCAACACCAAGGATGTTCCCACTGAAAACAGCACCAGCATCTCGGTCGGCGGCAACTGGAACGACGCTACCCACTTCTCGTCGTTTGCCCACGCCAAAGGCAGCGGCACCGACTTTCTCGGTTTCGACAGCGGACTGCGTTCGTTCAACGGTGGCATTCACGGCCAACTTAATCCGCTATCGAACGGCACTGACCTACAGAACAACGGCTTCAACAACGACTGGCGCATACGCTCTTACAGTCCGCTCGGCGACCTCAAGCTTTCGGCAAACATCAACCGCCGCTGGAAACTGGGCGAACGCACGCTCGGCATGATTGCCGCAGTAAACTACACCAACGAGTACCGCACCTACAGCAACATGAAAAACAATCTCTTCGGACTTTACGACGTGGCCAACGACCGCTCAAACTACCTGCGCTACTCCACCGACCAGCAATACAACCATAACACGCGTCTGGGCGCCATGCTCAACTTCACATACCTTTCGCCCAGCGGAACGCACAAATACCAGTTCCGCAACATCTTCAACCAGCTAGGCAACAACCGCTACACATGGCGCGAGGGTCTAAGCGCACAATCAGACCACGAACACAGCGCCGAATACTTCTACCGCAGCCGCACCACCTACAACACACAGTTCACCGGCCGCCACAACCTAGGCAGCGACATCATATCGTGGAACGCCGGCTATGCCTATGCTAACCGCCACATCCCCGACCGCAAGCGCTACACCCTAAGCGATGCACAGACTTCGGAAATAGGTCTCAACACTGGCAATGACATCACGCGCGAATGGACACAGCTCGACGAGCACGTATTCTCGCTCAACGCAAACGAAAAGCACACATTTGACTTCAACGGATGGAAACCGGAGTTGCTCGGCGGCTTATACGGCGAATACCGCACCCGCAAATACTTCACCCGCAACTTCATCTACAACTGGAACTACTACGACAACACCATGCCCGACGGCTTCCAATACTCCGACATCACCGAGCTGCTCTCGAATACCGACAACATGGGTTCCGACAAGCTTTATCTGCTCGAGCAGCAGCAGATGCGCAACAACTACAGCGGCCACAACACGCTCGGCGCAGCATTCATCACCGCCAACCTTCCGCTAGGCAAATGGGGAGTTCACGCAGGTCTCCGCTACGAGCACAACGATATGGAACTCATCACCAACACACGCGACAATGCCGTGAGCGAATCGAGCCGCCACTACCGCACCGACAACCTCTTCCCGTCAGTGAATGCCACCTACCGCTTCAACGATGAGCACCAGTTGCGCCTGTCGTACGGACGCAGCATCAACCGCCCCGAATTCCGTGAACTGTCGCCGTCGGTGTTCTATGACTTCGACCTGGCCAGCAGCGTGCAGGGCAACTCCTCGCTGCGTGACTGCCACATCGACAATCTCGACCTGCGCTACGAATTCTATCCCTCACGCGGCGAAATCGTGTCGCTGGCTGCCTTCTACAAGCATTTCGACAAGCCTATAGAATGGACCTACACAGTATCGGGCGGAACCGACCTCATCTACAGCTACATGAACGCCAAGGGCGCCAACAGCTACGGTTTGGAACTCGACGTGCGCAAGCGACTCGACTTTATCGGACTGCCGCAGTTCAGCTGGTCATTCAACGGCGCCCTTATCAAGAGCCGAGTTGACTTCGAGAAAGGTTCTAAGGAAGAAGGCCGCCCGATGCAGGGACAGTCGCCCTACCTCATAAACACAGGCATTACCTATAAAAACGAAAAGCTCGACCTCGACTTGGCAGTGCTCTACAACCGCATCGGAAAGCGCATCATTGGCGTGGGCCGCAGTGAAGGCTCGGTAGCCGACGACAATGCCCGGGTGCCCCACTCCTACGAAATGCCGCGCAACACCATCGACATCTCGGCTAGCAAGCGCTTCGGAAAGCATTGGGAAACCAAACTCAACGTGCGCGACCTGCTTGCCGAAAAGCTCTACTACAAGCAGTTTGCCAAGGTAACCTATGCCGACGGCACCCACCGCAAAGTGGAAGAAGTGGCACGCTGCTACAAGCCAGGCCGCACGTTCGGAATACAGGCTGTATACAAGTTCTAAAGCACACAAAAACGACAATAAGTTTCACATAACAAAACACAAGACAATGAGAAAGAAAACAACAGTCAAATGCCTCGCCATGCTTGCGCTGGCAGGAGCTTTCGCCAGCTGCAGCAGCGATGACAACGACAACGAAGAGTCAAAGCAGTCGGGCTACGTATGGTCCACCGACGACGGGTTGGATGCATGCGACCACATTCTCTTCGATGCCAACGGCAATGAAGCGCCCAATGGCAATGTCATCGGCAACGGCAACCAGCAATTCGTGTTCACCGGCAAGCAGACCTTGACTCGCGGCACCTACACGCTTCGCGGCTGGGTATACATCGCCAACGGTGCCGAACTGACCATCGAGCCGGGCACCATAATCAAAGGCGAAAAAGAAACCAAGGCAGCCCTCATAGCCGAGCGCGGCGGCAAGCTTATAGCCCGCGGCACAGCGCAGCAACCCATTGTGTTCACCTCGGCACAGGCAGCAGGCAACCGTCGTCCGGGCGACTGGGGCGGCATCATACTGTGCGGCCGCGCCCACAACAACCAGAACGAAATGCAGATTGAAGGCGGTCCGCGCACAAAACACGGCGGCACCGACGATGCCGACAACTCGGGCGTACTGAGCTACGTACGCATTGAATTCGCAGGCAATCCGTTCGACAAAGACAAGGAAATCAACGGCCTCACCTTCGGAAGCGTCGGCAGAGGCACACAGGTTGACCACGTACAGGTTTCCTATTCAAACGACGACTCGTTCGAATGGTTCGGCGGCACAGTAAACTGCACCAACCTCGTGGCCTTCCGCGGCTGGGACGATGACTTCGACACCGACAACGGTTTCTCGGGCAACGTACAGTTCGGCCTTGCCCTGCGCGACAGCCGCATTGCCGACACCTCGCAGAGCAACGGTTTCGAAAGCGACAACAAAGCCGACGGCGGCGACGTGCAGCCTTACACCTCGGCAACATTCTCGAACATCACGTTTGTAGGCCCCAAGGTGCTCGACAGCGATTTCCAGAACAACACCAACTACATCAACGGTTCGGCCCTCTACCCCAACAACGGCTCGGCCCTCGGCAAGTTCCAGGCAGCCATGCAGATAAGGCGCGGCTCGCACCTCAACTGCGTAAACTCCGTAGCCATCGGCTGGCCTATAGGACTTATGCTCGACGGTGAAAAGGGCAACACCCCCGAGACTGCGAAGAACGGCGGCCTCAAGCTCAACCACCTGGTGTTTGCCGGAATGGACGCACTTGGAAGCGACGCCAACAAGATTTACGACGATGTGCTCTACGATGCTGCGAACAAGACTGTCATCGATGCCTCGCAGAAATCGTATTCCCACACATTCTTCCTTGCCCAGACAGGCAACAAATACTACGACTCGTGGTCAACGCTCGTAGGCAGCGACGGCTACACACCCATCGTAGGCAGTCCGTTGCTCTCGGGAGCATCGTTCGACGGACTCACGGGCTTCACCAAAGTTTCGTACATCGGAGCGCTGGGCGACGGCAACAGCTGGCTCAGCGGATGGACTAACTTCGACCCCGAAAACACTAAGTACTAATCACCGCCGCGCGCAATTTTACAAATCCCTATCGGGCTGCACTTTCCCATCACGGAGAGCGCAGTCCGTTTTTTATTACCTTTGCAGCACAAGATTCGCCAAGACTCATGAAACAGACAGTCAACATACAGTATTACGATTCGCCCTGCGGGGAAATCATCCTGGCTTCGGTTGGCGACGAACTATGCCTTTGCGACTGGAACTCCATGCCCTGTGCCGGGCAAAACAAGCGCAGGCTTGTGCGGCTGCTAGGCGCGGATTTCACCGAAGAGCCGTCGGCAGTGCTTAGCCGCACCCGGCAGCAGCTCGACGAATATTTCGCCGGCACACGACGGGCATTCAGCATCCCTCTGCACCCCGTAGGCACCGCTTTCCAGAAACAGGTGTGGGACGCCTTGCTCGGGATTCCCTTCGGCGAGACGCGCACCTACAAGGAAATTGCCGTGGCTGTGGGAAACCCAAAGGGCGTGAGAGCCGTGGCCGGAGCCATAGGAGCAAACGGCATCGGCATCATAATCCCCTGCCACCGCGTCATCGGTTCCGACCATTCCCTTACCGGCTTTGCAGGAGGTCTGGAGGCCAAAAGAATATTGTTGGAAATGGAAAAGCGCGCACCGCAATTGCCGTAACGCCGGCATTCCCCGACTACATACACGAAGAGAGGCTGCCGAAGCAGCCCCTCAAAATTATGAAAAACACAGTAGTGCTTCACAGCACATTTTTTATTAGTGCCGAAGCGACAAACGCGCTTCGAGTTTACTTCAGGTTTCCCGACTGAATGAGATACTCGCCTATCTGCACGGCATTGAGTGCTGCGCCCTTCCTTATCTGGTCGCCCGAGAGCCAGAACGTCAGTCCGCAGGGGTTGGCCAGATCGGCACGGAAGCGCCCTACATAGACATCGTCCTTGCCTGCCGTGAACAGCGGCATGGGGTATTCCCCGTTGGCGGGCTCGTCAACCAGCGTCACGCCGGCAGCGGTAGCCACAGCCTCACGCGCGGCAGCGGGGCTTATGGGGCTTTCGGTTTCTATCCACACGCTCTCGCTGTGCGAGCGCAACGACGGCACGCGCACACAGGTGGCGCTCACACACACGTCGCTGTGCATTATCTTGCGGGTTTCGTTGTACATCTTCATTTCCTCCTTCGTGTATCCGTTGTCGGTGAAGACGTCAACCTGCGGAATCATATTGAAAGCCAGCTGGTGGGGGAACTTGCTCACCGTCACCTCCTGCCCGTCGAGCGCCTGGCGGTACTGCTGTTCGAGTTCCTTCATGGCAACGGCTCCTGCGCCGCTGGCAGCCTGGTAGGTAGCCACGTGAATGCGCTTGATGTGACTGATGTTCTCGAGCGGCTTGAGCACCACCACCATCATTATTGTAGTGCAGTTGGGGTTGGCGATGATGCCGCGGGGGCGGCAAAGGGCATCTTCGGCGTTGCATTCGGGCACCACGAGGGGCACGTCGCTGTCCATGCGGAAAGCGCTGGAGTTGTCAATCATCACGGCGCCGAAGCGGGTGATGTCGGCAGCGAAATCTTTCGACACCCCGCCGCCAGCCGAAGTGAAGGCAATGTCAATGCCCTTGAAGGCGTCGTTGTGGGCCAGCAGTTCCACTTCGTATTCCTTGCCGCGGAACTCATACTTGCGGCCGGCGCTGCGCTGCGAACCGAAAAGGCGGAGATTGTCTATGGGGAAATTGCGCTGGGCGAGCACCTTGAGGAATTCCTGCCCCACAGCTCCGCTTGCGCCTACTATTGCTACGTTCATTTATATGTCTCTTTTGTATTGGTATAAACTGAAAAGTTCAGGGCGATGCGCCTTCCCGGCAACATACGTTTGCAAATTTATGGTTTTTCGGGCTATAAAACACTGCAGTTGTAAAGTTTTTCGTTACTTTGCAGTGATTTTTCCACAAAAACAGCTATCGCCGCATGCCAATACAGGAAAACGACTGGAGGGAACGCACCTCGCTGCTTCTCGGCACCGGCGCCGTGGAGCGCCTTGCAGACTGCCGCATACTCGTTGCCGGCGTGGGCGGCGTGGGGGCATACGCCGCCGAAATGCTGTGCCGCGCAGGCATAGGCAACATCACCATTGCCGACGCCGACTGTGTGGCGCCGTCGAACATCAACCGCCAGCTGCCCGCCACCGCGGCTACCGTGGGGCTGCCCAAGGTAGAAGTCATGGAGCAGCGCCTGCGCAGCATCAACCCCGAAGCCCGGATACAGGCCCTGCGCATATACCTCGACGAAAACAACATCCCCACCCTGCTCGAAGAGGGGAACTTCGACTTCGTGGTAGACGCCATCGACACCATACGCCCCAAAGTGGCGCTCATAAGCGAGGCACTGCGCAGGCACGTGAACATAGTGTCGTCGATGGGCGCGGGGGCGAAAACCGACATCACGCGCATACGCTTCGCCGACATACGCGACACGTTCAACTGCGGACTGAGCCGCGCCGTGAGGCACGCACTGAAGAAAAACGGAATGGGGCGCTACCGGCTGACAGTGGTGTTTTCAGAAGAAACGCCCGACATGAATGCCATAAAGGCCGTGGAAGGCGAACGCAACAAGAAAACCACAGCGGGAACCGTGGCCTACATGCCGGCTGCCTTCGGATGCTTCCTCGCCGGGCACGTCATCACCCGCCTGGTTTCCACTACAAAAACAGAAAGAACATGATAGACCTCAAAGACATACACAAGAGCTTCGGCAGCCTCGAAGTGCTGCGCGGCATAGACCTGCACATCGCCAAGGGCGAAATAGTGAGCATCGTAGGGCCCAGCGGAGCCGGCAAGACCACCCTGCTGCAGATAATGGGCACGCTCGACCGCCCCACCAGCGGCACCGCCATAGTGTGCGGCAAGGACCTCGGCAGCATGGGGCAGAAGGAACTGGCACGCTTCCGCAACCGCAACATAGGATTCGTGTTCCAGCAGCACCAGCTGCTCAACGAATTCACGGCCCTGGAAAACGTGATGATGCCCGCATTCATAGCCCGCACACCACGGCGCGAAGCCGAAGCGCGCGCCCGCGAACTGCTGGAATTCACCGGGCTCTCGGAACGCAGCCACCACAAGCCCACCGAAATGTCGGGAGGCGAGCAGCAACGAGTGGCAGTGGCACGGGCACTTGTCAACAACCCCGACATCATCTTCGCCGACGAGCCCTCGGGCAGCCTCGACTCGAAAAACAAGCAGGAACTCCATTCGCTGTTCTTCAAACTGCGCGAGCGCTACGGACAGACCTTCGTGATAGTAACCCACGACGAAGAACTCGCACGCCAGACCGACCGCACCATACACATGCGCGACGGACTGATAGAAAACCCCTGCTGAACACCACGCAGCACGGGAATAGAACTTTGACGCTGCGCACTTTATCACTTTAACACTTTAACACTTTAGCACTTTAGCGTTTTAGCACCGCGCCCCCGAAAAGCCAAAAGGGCCGCAATCACTTGCGGTCCTTAGGTGAACGGTCGGAGTGGCTGAAGAACAGCCGGAAGCCGAGAAAAGAAGCTGAATAGATGAGGCACTGGCCCAGATAGAACAACACGTCGTTGCCAATCTCGGCATGGGCGAAGAAGTCGCAGTAGCACAGCACATGCCCCAGCACGAACGACGCCACACAAGTGCCGTAACCCACAATAGTCTTCATAAGGCATACAATATATAGTATCCTCAAAATACCCTCATGTAGCATCCTCGCCTGTGTTCGCCCCCGCTGGGGACGAAAGATAGTCTATCCTTGCTTTCCTAGGGTTCCCGTTGGTCACCCTAGGTTATGCTTGTTGGCCTCCTTCGGAGACCTCAAGAACGCGCAAAGCACTCGAATGATATCAGCGGCTATGCATCCCCGAAGGGGGTGAATATACATAACCTCGGGTGACTGAAAGGAACCCGAGGACAGGACGCACCCGCTATATCTC
>CAZDOH010000059.1:0-16016 GCA_964507005.1 uncultured Prevotella sp.
TTTACTCAATTTGAGAAAGAAACAGTCCTAGTAATGAATATATAATATTATTTTATTTATTATATAGAGAAAAAACCATGTTTCGCGCGTTTTGCATTTTTACGTTTTACAAATTGACGGTGACAATCAGACACTTACGCTCGAGGTGTAAAATTTTTTCTCCCAAAAAGAGAATTTCACTCCCATCGGATTCGTGCAGTTTTGCAGGATTTGCACTGATTGGTGCTCTCGTTTTGCGGGATTCTGCCAGGCTTTTCCGTCAGCGCGCTGTGCGCATGGCGCAACTACGCAATGCGCATGCCATGCCGCCGCTGGGCTTTATAATTTCCCTACTTTGGTACACATTTTTCAAAAAGAAAGGCACATAATTTTGACGCGATGCGTATTGCGTGGCTTATATAAAAGAACAACGGAACTGCATAATGCAATCCCGTTGTCTAGCGCTTCAAGATGGGCTTGAACCAACGACCCCCTGATTAACAGTCAGGTGCTCTAACCAACTGAGCTATTGAAGCAGTTTTGCTTGAAAAGCGATGCAAATTTACGGGTTATTTTTAAAATGGAGGCATTTCTGACAAAAAAAAATGCTTTTCGGATGGAATTAAGTCTCTAGCAGTTATTTTACGCTCCGATTGAAGCACTTTCTGTGCGGTTGGCCTTTGGCTTCCGGTGAAGACGGTTGAATTTGCGACAACTTTGGCTTATGTCTTTCCGGGTGGTATACATGGCGAGCAACATGTATGCGAAAGCCTGAATCCAGAGTCCCGTATATTCGAACGACACCTGTGACAAGTGCGCGCCTTCATTGGTCATCCTTACGAAACCGTTTATGCCGAATGTGGAAGGGAAAAGGTAGCTTACAACTTTCCAGAAAGGCGGAATCGAGCACCACGGCCATGATATGCCCGAAATGAAAAGCAACACCAGCGATGAAAACAGTATCATCATCATGCTCGATTCGCGTGTTTTTACGAGATGTGACACTGCTTGTGCCAAAAACGATATGGCAAGCAGATAGGGAAGCATGAATGCGACTATGTCGGCAAAATGAACAAGGCGGTTGAAGTGGAATAGCATGGGGGTTATGCCGAGTATGTAAACCGATGTAGCTATGTAGACCGGCATATAGCACAGCGAACGGCCAAGCACAATCTGCAGCATTCCGCCCGAATGGTGGGCTATGGGGCTGAAGAGCCGGAACGTGTTCTTCTCGCGCATTGTTCCGGCATTTATGGCAACACCGAGAAGCATTGTTTGTTGCAGTATCAGAATCAATACGGCTGGCAGTATGCTTGAGGCTATACCTGTAGTGGGGTTGAATAGGTTCACTTCGCGGTATTGCAGCGGGGCGGTGGTTATGTCGTCCTGGCGCCGTGTGGTGTTGCCGGCTTGTGCCAACTTTATGCGGGCGTTCATTTTTAGCGAGACATCGGTGTTGGCCAACGAAAACTGGCGGTAATAAAGCAGGGTACGTGCGTCGCAGAACGCAAAGACGCGCGTCTGTCTGCCTGTGTTCAGATTGCGGCTGAAATCAGCCGGAATGTGCAGCACGCAGTATACTTTCTCGCGGCGCATCAGTTCACGTGCACTTTCAAGGTCGGGCGCCTGCTGTGTAACATTTGCATATTGCGAGGCATCGAGCAGGCGTATGTATTCGCGCGAAAGTGACGAACGGCAGTTGTCGACAACTGCAACGGGTATTTCTCGCACCACCTCGTTGTTGTAGATGTAGGAGTACAACAGCGGATAGCCGAGCGGCACGATTATCATGAATACGAGTACTGCCTCGTCGCGGAAGGCGGTGTTTATTTCGTGTATCCAGACAAATGCCGTTTCCGACAGTGTTCGTTGTATTCTCCGTATGAAATTGTGCAGTAGTTTCATGGCTCGTATCTATATGTCAGAAGTACACCCTTCAGGCGGTAGAGCACCGTAAGCGGCAAAAGCACAAGTGTAAGAAGCATCAGTATATGCACTAGGCAATAGTGAAGGGGGTAGCCGTTGAGAGCTGCGCACGCATATATCTGAAAATAGTGTCTTAGCGGGAAGCAGAACGATAGTGCCTTGAGTGCAGGCGACATGCTAGTGACCGGAAACGTGAATCCCGACATTGAAATGCTCACTATGGCCCATAGCGAGGCCAGCGACATGGCAAAACGGAAATGCGGTATAAGACCTACAAGGAACACGCCGAATCCCTGCGATGCCAAGATGAACAGGAAAGTGATTGCAAGCATCGTCGGCATTCCGCACCGGCACGGGAACTTCATGACTCCAAACATTAGAAAGTCGCAGAAAATGCCGATTGCAAGAAATATTATTGTCTGCGGAAGAAGTTTGCCGGTTATCGCCCGGAATATGGAATTGCCGGCAGTGCCAATCCATTCGTATGCAGTGCGTTCTTTGAGTTCAACGCCTATGCTGTAGACTGTGGTGAGGAAAATGAATATCATCAGCGCTGCCGGAACAAGAATATTGTTGAGGTATACCGAATAGTTTACCCAGGGATTCCCGAGCACATGTTTCTCTACGGCTATTGGCTGTAGAAATGCGCTGGTGTGCTGCTTGTCCACGCCTTTTGCCTGAAGCGTGCTTTGGGTGGCAGCTCCTCCGGCAAGTTCGCTCATGGTCTTGAAATCTTGGAAAGCGAGCGATGCGGCGGTGAAATAGGCATAGTTGCAGTAGTACGAAACTGTGGGCTGGCGCTGTGCCTGCAGTTCCTTCGAGAAGTTTTCGGGTATAAGAAAAGCTCCGTATATTTCGCCGCGCTGTATCATACGGCGCGCTTCGCCGAACGTGCGGCAATGCGCTATAACCTTTGTGTGCTGGAAAGCCTCGATGTTGCGGGCCAGCGAACGCGAATTGGCCGAGTTGTCAAGGTCTATCACCGCAACGGGGATGCCGGTGGGCGAACCGCTTTTCATCAGTGTGAGGAAAAAGATGCCGCAGACCACCGGAGCCACTATCATGCAGAACATGTAGAGCGGACTAGAGAATAGTCTCCTTGCTTCGCGTCGGGAAACGTTGAGCAGCGGTTTGATTGATCTTGGTATCCGGGACATGGAAATGCTTGTGACAGAAAAACCGTAGTGCAGTTGCTTGTCAATGTGTCTTTTGTGGAACAACAACGGTCATTCCTGGGCGAAGGCCTTCGGGGGTGTTTTCTGGACGGGCTTTTACCTGGAAGGTCTTGAGGTCGTAGTCGCCGGTAGTCTTCGTGGCTTTCCATGCGGCATAGCTTCCTAGGTCCTTCATATAGTATGTCGTGAGTGTTGTTCCCGCGTTTCCGAGGGCCGGAACAGTTGCCTTGAATGTTTTGTGCATTTTGAAATTCTGGAGCATATCTTCGCGTACGTTGAAGGTAACCCACATTTTCTGCATCATTGCAATGTTCATTATCGGGGCGCCTGAGCCGACGAGTTCTCCAGCCTTGACGAAGATTTCGGTCACTTCGCCGTCTTCCTGTGCAGTGAGCACCGTTTCGCTGATGTACGACTTTACTTCATTGATGGCTCCTTGTGCGCGGTTGACCATGGCTTCGGCCGCTTCCTTGTCTTCCCGGCGTGCCCCGTTTACTGCCATGTCGTATTGCGAGCGTGCTGCTTTTTCCGTGGCGACGGCAGCATCGCGCTGTGCCGTCGCTTCGTCGAATTTTTGTGCTGCTACCACGCCTTGGTCGTAGAGGCTCTTGATGCGGCTGTATGTCTTTTCGGCGATTTCAACTCCAGCCTTTGCCTTTTCCCACATATTCTTTGCCGACTGTATCTGCTCCTTACGCGCTCCGTTGCGCGCTTCGTCGCTTTTAGCCTGCGCTGCGGCTTCGGCAGCCTGTGCCTGCTGCAGTTTTGCCTCAATGTCGGGTGCATCGAGTATGACAAGTGTATCGCCCGCATGCACGGTGTCGCCTTCCTCTACAAGGAAGCGCACTATGCGCGACGGCACTTTGCTCGACACACGGTATTCCTCCACGTCGGCCTGACCTTCGATGTATTCGGTGGAAGGTTGAAGCAGTATTATTCCCATTATGGCAACCGCTACGATTACGGCAGTGAAAATTACGAGTCCTATAGAGAGATTGCGCCTCTCTTTTGTCATTTTAGCCATAGCCTTTTAGTTATTTACTAGTGTTCCGAGTGATTTCTTTAGGTAAAGTTGTGCAAGCCGCGAATTTATCTGTGCGTCGATTGCTTCGCTGTGGGCCGAAACCCATGCTGTTTGTGCGGCCAGCAGGTCGCTGGCGGGAATTACCCCCGCCTTGAAGCCTATGTCGGCGGTGCGCATGTTCTCGTCGGCGCGCTCACGGTTTTTCAGCGCCCGTTCCAAAGTTTTTTCAGCCTCTTTTACGCGGAACGACTGCTGGTTTACTTGCAGTTCTATTTTCTGCTTTGCGTCGTCGAGCTCATATCTTGCGATTGCCGCTTCAGCCTTTGCCGACCGTATCTTGTATTTGTTTGCTCCCCATTCAAACAGCGGTGCGCTTACCATTACGCCAATGTTGAACATTCCCTTGAACTTGTTTTCAAAACCGTTGTATACCGACGGATTGGTGAGCAGGTAATTGCCGGTAAGTGCAACTTGCGGCAGGAATTCCGAGCGGGCAATCTGTATTTTTTTGTCGTAAACCTTGGTAGCCAGTTCCAAACTGCGCAATTCGGGGCGGTTGACATATGCCTGGGCAATGTCGAATGATGCGTCGCTGGTTGTAGCTGGAAGACTGTCGCGGTTTTCGTCTTCAAGCGTAAAGGAATTGTCGAGCGGCATCCCGCATAATTGGCAAAGCACCATACGTGAAAGCGACAGCCCGTTGTCAACCTTGGTCAGTGCCATTTCCGCCTCGTTGAGCTTTACGCTTACCGTGAGGCCGTTAGCTCGTGTTGCCACACCTTCGGAAATCATTTTCTGCATATCGCTGTCGAGATGCTGGAGCAGTTCGACGTAGCTTTCTGCAAGTTTCTTTTTATAGGCCAGCGAAACTACTTGCCAGTAAGTTTCATCAACGCTGAGTATCACTTCCTGACCTGCGGCGCGGTGTTTCTCTTCGGCAATCTGCTGCGCATAGCCTGTAATGCGGTCGTAGGCGCGTATTTTGCCGCCCATATATATAGGTTGGGTTATGGTAAGCGCTCCGGCGAAAATGTTGCGCGTGTCGGTTTCGAATGCCTTGTTGATGTTGCTGCCTACTTCCGAAATGCCGCCGGTAATGGCATTACCTAACTGCGACAAGGCGTCGGCAAGTTCGGGATGATATTTCGTTACTATCTGGGTGGCCGTGGTGAGCGGTTCTACAGCAGCCGAACCGAGATTGTTGAGCGTGTTGCGCGTGTTGCTATTGAGTAGATGGGTGGAACGGCTGTTGCGGAAATAAGTTGCAGTGGCCTTAAGCTTGGGAAGGTAGTTGGTCTTGGCTTCCTTGTTGGTATAATAGGCTTTTTCTATTTCTTTTTCGCTTGCAAGCAGCTGTTTGTTGTTGGCAAGAGCCATGGAGCGGCAACTGTCAAGAGACAATATCGGCTGTGACTTTGCCGTTGCGGAACAGAGTATGGCAAGAAACGCAATCGCTGTAGTTTTCATACACATTTTCGTCTTTTTTGTGCCATTGCGCAAACGCTGTGTTTGGTGGGCATTTTTGCGCTGGTTTTAAATGCAAAATTAGCGCATTATTAGTATCATACAAAATCGGTGGGCTTTGAAAAGTGTGCATTTTTGCAGAGTATCTGCGCGGAAATTACTGCCTTGTGTTTTTTGCGCTATGTGCGGTTAACAGATTGGTGTCTTTACCTGAAATTCTTAGATGTGCCGCATGTTGAAAAAATACTTTGCAAAGGTATACTGGAAAAAAGACAACGTGAAGGGTGCGCTTGCAGTGGCGCTTTAAAGCAGACAGACGGCAGTTTGCCTTTTGGAATACTGCCGTCTGAGTGTTATTGGTTGTATGCTTGGTCAATGCCTTTCGCGTCTAACCGATACGCGTGCACTTCCCGATGAAGCCGATGAAGAAGTTTTCACTTTCTTTTCTTTTACGTTTTTGGCTGAGGAACTTCTGCGGCTAGAAAGCGTACGTGTGCGTTTTACGTTTTTGGCTGACACTGTATCAGTCTTGACTTTTGCAGAATCGGCCGTTGAGTCGTTTCCCCAAATGTGGCTTTCGAAGTCGGTAAGTTGTTTTTCTATTTTTTTCTGTTCCTTTACGAGTGCCGAGTCGGTGGTGCAGTAGTTTGCCAGTACTTTGCCCTGAAGGTTGTTTGTCTTGTAGATTTTTCCTTTGTAACGGTTCATGGCAAAATAGTCGTCTGCACTCATGGTAGCAGCGTTGTTGTAGTTGCTTCCGGTGAGTGGCAGTTTGGTTAGGAAAGTAGAGATATCGGAATACTTCACCCAGAACATAGGATATTTTGCTTCGGCTCCTCCGAAATCGTCAGCGCGCTTCAACACGGGGCACAAAGCGGTTACGCGGGTGTGGTAGGTGGCGGTGCGCTGGTCGAAATACGAACTTTCCTTAAGGAAATATTCGGTTACTTCTGCGGCAGGAATGTCATTGTCGTTGATGTGCATCTTGCCGTCTTTGGTCTCGTAATAGATATGGTAACGGTCGAGGATATCCTTGGCTTTAACTTGGTTTGAAGCCGAGAAGTTTTCGTTGCCGTTGAGCGAGTAATCGTATGCCTTTACTTGACCGCGAAGAATGAGTTTCAGCAAATAAGTGAAAAGGTTTATCTGATCGCCTTGCGCTTCGAGCGGATAATAAAGTGTGGCATTTGCATCGTCCATAAGGTCGAGCGATCGGTAAATGTCTCTGCGCCACGAAACGTCGCTGGGCATTTCGGGGGCTACGGGAAACTCGTTTTGTGCACGGTCGTCTGAAGTCTTGGTCGTGTTTGCCGTGTTTTTTGCCTGACGCGGCACAAAACGTGGACGGGTTGCATTTTTGGTCGTGTCTTTTGCGGCCGAAACGGCAGGTTTTGCAGCAGGTGCTGTAGCGGCTTTTGTTGTTGCAGCAGATTTATCAGCCTTTTTTACATCGGTATTCTTTGCGTCGGCTTTCTTCGCTTCGTCATTTTTTTGCTTGGCATTGTCTTCCTTTTTGGCTTTTGACTTTGTGCCAAAGGCCGACTGGCGTTCGCGCCTAACCGACAGTGACGACTTGCTGTTGCCGGAATTGTTCTGCGCTTCGGCCGGAACAGCCGTAAACAACATTATTGCGGCGGCAACGGTCAGCAGTGATTTCATCTTTATGTGATACATAATTATATTGCCTTGTTGTGGTATTGTCAGTTTACTATTACTTCCAGAGCCTGTGGCAATGTGCGCTCTATTCCGTCGGGGCCGATGGCCTTTACTCGTGTGATGTAGAAACGCTTGCCTCTTGAGAGCATGCGGAACATGTTTCTCTGTCGGTCGGTGAAGTTAGCAGAGTTTGAAACTTCGGGCACAGCATTGCCCATATTGTCGAAGAACACTGTCTCGAAGCCGAGCACGCGGAACGGAATGTTTAGCAGACCATCATCGATAGCTGCGCCGATTCCTTGCGTTCCCATAAGCAGCGATTTCGAGAGCGGACGTCCTCCCTTGTACTGGTTTGCCGTCCCTTTGTCGTCGTTGTATGCGATGTAGGCGGTTGGGTCGGGCAGTTTGCGCACGTGGAATGTAAATTGTCCCATTTCCACTTTTCGTCCTTCCATGTCTGCGGTTACCGTTATCACGGCATCTTTGCCTACGGTTGCCGGGCGAGCCACATATTTGCCGTTACCGCTGGGTTGCAATGTGCCGCCGCTTATCGATACCCCGAGTTTGTTGAGCGGAACTCCCGGCGCCGAAACGCTCATGGGGTTATCGTATCCGGCATAGAGCACGTTCATCAAGTCGGCCGAAACGGTGGCGGTCGGTGCCACTACGGTATATTTTTGGGTGAAGTCGCGGCGCACGGTATTACCCTGTCCGTTCTGCATCTCTATATATCCCGAGAAGTTAAAATCGCCGGTGGTGCCGCAAGTAAATTCATACAGTCCGTCTGAGGCTACTTTGCGGCCGCCTACATATATCGACGGGCGCATTGTGGTGTCGACTGCGGCCATGATAATGCGGGCACTGAATTTTCCGCCCTGCACTATGGTGTTGGACGTGGGAATTACAAACGCGTCGAGTTCGTTTACACGGATGTCTTTTACATCGATATTTGACACGAGGTTGTGGAGCACAACTCCTTCTGCATACCTGACATCGTTTTGCAGTTTGCTCAGAAGGGTTACGGCTGCAGCGGTAGGAGTGTTCTCGAACATGTATTGTTGCCAGTTCTTTCCCAAGGTGCCTTCTCGCTTCGGAACTACAGTAGCCAGGTTTTGGCTTATAACGTCGATTTCTTCCTTGTCGGTTATCATCGATGTGATTTGTTTGCGGTAGTTGTTTATCGCATTGTAGAGCTTGCGCCCTTGCCCGCTTGTGGGGTTGAGCATCACATACGTAGAACTTTCGAGGTCGTCTTTGTTGAGTATGTTGTTTACGTCGCCTTTTGAGCCGTCGGAGTGGAGCACTATGGCTTTTTTCAGTTCTTCGGCGTAGTTGTAGAGCGAGTCGCTCATTGTGCGCACACGGCGTGCTTTTTCAAACCATTCCCTTACTTTCACCGGATTGGCTTTCATCTGCTCGTCGAAATTCTTGTACATGGCAGCATTGTCGGTAGCAGTGCTTTTGGTGGAGCGGCGTATGTTGTCCTCTACGATTGTGAATCCGTTGAGTACATCTGGCGACACGTTGAGCGCAAGCATTGCCAGCAGAACGATGTACATAAGGTTTATCATCTTCTGCCTTGGAGATACCGGTCTTCTTTTGATTCCCATTTTAGCTGTTCAGGTTTCTCTTTGTTCTGTGCTTGGTGTTGTGCTTGGGGGAAAGTCAGTCGTTGTTGTCGGCCGCAGTTGTTGCCGCCGCGTTCTTCATGTTTACGGTAAGGGCTTTTATCATGCGGCTGTAAACTCCGTTGAGTTCTTCGATCTGCTTTGCCATCTTGCGTGTCTGTTCGTTGATTTGGTCAATGGTGCCTATCTGCGAGCTTATGCTCTTGAGCTGGAGTTCATAGACGGTATTTATTCCGGTGAGCGTGCGGTTGAGGTTTATCATCTCTTCGCTGTCGGTTGTCATCTTGCGGCTTTGTTCTTCAACCTTAGTAAGCACTTCGGTGAGTTCCTTGAGTTTTTCAACGTAGTTCTGCGTTACGTCGCCGAGTTCGGGATTTGCAGCATTGCCGGCATCGGTGATTACGGCAGTTGTTCCGCCAGCGAAATTTCCTCCGATAGCTACGCTGCCTGGGGCGGGTGCTTCGGCCGTGGTTGACGATGCGGCTGAAACCGGTGACGCTGTGCCGCTTCCTCCGCCTCCGCCGAGAATGATGGTTGTAGCGCCGCCCATGGATGTGCCTTGCGTTTCCGGCGCCGTTTCTTCATTTTCATCTTCTCCGCCTTCTGTGTATTCTTCGTCAAGTTCGGGCGTTACATCGTCTTTGTCGAATGGGCGGTCGAATGCCGAAAGGAAGAACACGATGACTTCGGTACCCATTCCGATGAAGAGCATTATGTCGGCGCCGTACAGGTGCGTCAGTTTGAAGAGTGCACCGAGTATTACGATTGATGCGCCCCAGGAATATGCGTAGTTGAGGAATGTTTGTCCGGGAACGCTGTCCATCCAACGTTGCAGGCGGACCACTATATTAAAGCTGTTTGCTTTCATGTTGTATGGTTTATTTCTTTTTGTCTTTTGTTGTACCGGCTTCTGCTCCTGCAAGCGAGCGCACGCAGCGGAATCCTATGTATGAGCGCGGCTGGTTTTGGTATTCGAAGGTTCTCCATGCCGAGCGTATGAGCGATTCGGGATCTTTCCACGAACCTCCTCTTACAACCTTTTTCTTTAGGCGGTAGGGGTCTTCCTTGGCGGCATTGTATTTCAGTTCGGGGTTCATGTCGCTCATGTTGCTGACGCCGGCTTCGGTGTATTCGGTGTTTGTCCATTCGGCGGCATTGCCGGCCATATCGAACAAGCCGTTGGAGTTGGCGCCGTATATGCCCACTTTCGAAGTTATCAGGTTGCCGTCTTCGGTATAGTTGCCGCGGTCGGGCTTGAAGTTGGCAAAGAAGCAGCCTTTGTCGTTCTTCGTTTCGCTTTCTTTCCATGGGAAGGGATTGCCTTCCTTGCCGCGTGCAGCGTATTCCCATTCGATTTCCGACGGCAGGCGGTAGCGCTGTATATTGCGCGCTTCCGGGCCGAGTCCTCTCAGCAGGTATTCCGTGCGCCATGCACAGAAGGCGTTTGCCTGCTCCCAGGTCACGCCCACTACCGGGTAGTCGTTGTACGACGGCGATGAGAAATATGTCTTGAGATACACTTCGTTGTTGGCATTCTGGAAATCGTTCACCCAGCATGTGGTGTCGGGGTAGACGTTTACTATGTAGGTGTTGAGGAAGTCGTACATACTCGAGAGCGGACGGGTTATGGTCTGCCTTACTATATTGCCGTCGTCGTCAACGAAGGCAGTATCCTTCGATATCATGACCACTTCGTTGGGGTCGGCGGGATTGTCGGTGTCGAGCGAGCGTTCTTCGGCGTTGAGACGGTATTTGCGCATTGCCGCCTTGGCATAGTCGAATATTTCGTAGCGGTAGTTGAGCTGCCGCGTGTCGAGCATCTTCGAGCCGTCGATGGGGTGGTAGGTATATACGCTTTCTATAGCGCGTTCCTCGTCTTCGCTCGGCTTGCGCCAGGGAATGGGTTTCTTCCAGTTGAGGTGCGGGGTTACGGGGTCGCCGTATTTGTCTTCTTCTATCTTGTAGGTTTCGTCGCCTCCATAGCTTGGGTCGGCAAGACGTTCGCGGATGATGCTGTCGCGCACCCAGTACACAAACTGCCGGTACATGGAGTTTGTAACTTCGGTCTGGTCCATCCAGAAACCGTCAACCGAGATTTCCTTCTGCGGTATGACGTTTCCCCAAAGGCTGTCCTGCTCCGAGAGTCCTACCTTGAGGTATCCTCTCGGCACTTTAACCATTCCGTATGGCGTGGGCTCTTCGGAGTGCACGCCGCGTTGTCCAGTCACTTCGCCTCCATCGCTCACGGTTTTGTTGCTGCTGAAACACGAGGCCAGCATAATGCAGACCACGAAAGCTGACAGGGCATAAGTTATTTGTTTCATGTTTCGTTGTTGTTTCTATGTTTACAGATAGCGCACGCTTTTGTGGCGGTTGCGCCCTTTCTTGTAGAGGTTGAGATCGACTTTGTATTTGAGTATTATCTCGTGTGCGCCGCTTTTCAGGTCGGGCATTGAGGTGTATGCTTCGTAGGAGTAGCTCACCGTTATCCCGTGGAAAAGGCCGCCTATGAAGGCCGCCGCTGAATGCTGCGGGCTGTAGGTGGCGCCGGCGAAGAGGTTTTTCTTGTCGCTGTGCAGTTCCACCCGGCCGCTTATGTTGGCGCGGAAATCGCCGCCGTCGTACATGCACAGCACTGCCGGATGTATAGTAATTAACGGATTCCGCAGCTTTATATTGTATCCGGCAGTGAAATAATAGGTGGGGTCGATTGCCAGTTCGTTGTTGGTGCCAAGCGTTACAGTAGGCGAGAGCACGTGAAGCATCGAAAGGCCGGCGTACCAGTCGCGGTGGCGGTAGAACAAACCTGCGCTGAGGTCGATTTTCGAACCTGTAACTTTTGTCGTGGGTATGGCAGGGTCGTTGGTCGTCTCGACATCGGCTTTTGTGCCGTCGAAGGTTTCCGACAGAAGGTCGGCCTGTGCGCCTATGCTGAGCCGTCCGCCAAACAGTTTTTCGAGGTGGAAGGCATATTGCGCCGAGAATCTTTTGTGCGAGAAAAGTCCTATTTCGTCGTTTTGGAACACAAGGCCTACGCCGTTGCGTTTGCGCAACACTATGAAGGGCATGTCTGCGGCGGCGTACATCGTCTTGGGGGCGTTGTGGAAGCCGGTCATCTGCATGGAATAGGCACCGATAACGGAAAGGGCATCTTCGTTGCCGGCAGCTGCCGGGTTGAACGATGTCTCAAGCATCCAGAAATGGGTGTATTCCGGGTCGTATTGCGCTCTCGTGGCGGTAAAGGCCGCCAGAAAGGCAAATGTTATCAGTAGCTTTTTGCGCATAATTCATTTCTATAACTGCTTATTGTGTGTTTTATTGCGCCGGCGTAAAGATAAATTTCAAAGCAGACTTTTGTATATTTCCGCATCGTCTTTATGGAAACAGCAAAGTATCACGTCGCCTTTATATTTGTCAGTCTTGAGATACCTGCAAATCACATCGAGTGCTGTCTGTGCAGCCAACTTCTTTGGAAAGTGGTAAATTCCGGTGCTGATGCAGGGGAATGCAATGCTTGAGAATTTGTTTTTAATGGCAATGTCCAAAGCGGTAGAATAGCACGAAGCCAGCAACTTTTCTTCGTTGTGGTTGCCGTCCCGCCAAACCGGTCCTACGGTATGTATGATTTTGCTGCAAGGCAGGTCGTAGGCATCGGTCATTTTGCTCTGCCCGGTTTCGCAGCCTTTCAGTGTGCGGCACTCTTCCAACAGGTTAGGACCTGCCGCGCTATGTATGGCCCCGTCAACACCGCCGCCGCCAAGCAGACTGGTGTTGGCTGCATTGATTATCGCGTCAACCCGCAGTTTGGTAATGTCTGCGATTATGACCTTGATTGAATTTTTCTGTTCCATTTTGAAATAGGCTTCTTTCCATTCGTAATCATTGTCGTCGGAAATGATGTCGTAATAGCGCTCAAAGTTTTCGTATTCTGTTTCTCCGTATGGGTGCCCGAACGTGTATGGTCCGGAATCCGGTTCAATAGCCACGGGCTTCATTGATTTGTCCAGACCTACGGGGCGGTGCATCGCCTTACTCCAGGCATTGTCAAGGGAATGGCCGTGAACAGGCTGCGACATCTTTCGTTGGAAATCAATTCGCGCAAACTCTTTCAGGCTCATGCCGAAGTTTTCGCTGTAAGCCTTGAGACAGCGGAACCTGTAACCGTATTTCTTGCCAAGGACATAAGCCCCGTGGGGTATCTTCAGGAGTAGAATTTGAGTCTTTTTTGCAACGCTGAATACATCCATGACAACAAAATACGTGTTGCGGTGAATTATGTTTTCCTTGAAAGGGAAAGGGTATAGCGCATTTGGGCAATCTTTCAGATATTGCCCTACGGAGAACAGTCTGGGCGCAGCTATCATAAAGCGCACTTTATGAATGGGGCACTGGAGTTTTTCTGTTGCTTCAAGAAAATCCCCAGCACGGATTACCCTGCCTGCCTTGTAGTTTTTGCCGATATCAAATTTGGCGTCGGTGTCGCGATAGTAGAACTGTAAAGGAAATTCCCAAAATATCTGCCCAGTGTATTTGCCAAGGGCTCCCTCGAATTTGTTCTTGTTGAACACTTCGAGATGGCGTTCGGCAATTGCTTTAGGTTTGTCTTGCAGTGCTTCTTCGGGAATATCTTTATTTGTTTCGCTCTTGGGAATGAAAGGCTGGTTCGGCCACTCTCTCACGGCCTTGCTCTTGTCGTAGACTTTGCGGCTTCCGTCGGGAAAAAGGAGATAGGAGACATTTTCGTCTTCAGCATACCAGCAGTCCTTTTCCGTGTAATCGTTCCAATGTATGGATGAATATTTTGCCGGGAAAAGCCATGTACCGTTGCTGTACAATATTCCGTATCTGAAGGTTGGCTCTCTGTCATTTCCATCGGCACGGTCTATGCAGCAAACAGCCATGCAGTTTTCGAAATGCAGAGGATATTGAAACCAAATGTCTACAATTGGCCGTCCGTCATAAAATGCAGCGCCATAGCCCTGCCCTCCGTTCTTCCATGTGGAATAAATGCCATTGCGCAGCACGGGGTCGAGACCTTCGTATTCAATGTTGTTTACGCGTTCCAGTTGCTCGTTGACAAACACCCATTTGCCTTCCCATGTGAGTGCTGGCGCTATTCCGTGGTGGAAAACCCTAACCATTTGGAATTTCCGTGTCTTTCCCGCGCTTGTCTGGTTACGGAATGGTGAAAATCTGCCGTTTTCCAGCAACCAGCCTTTTAGGCCGTCCTGGTCTATAGCGAAGTAGCCGTTGTTGTGGTGGGCATTGATTTGCTTGTAAGTAAAATCGGAAACTGCATTTCCGTGCACGTCAACCAGCCCCCAGCAGTTTCCCTTTCTGGCTCTTGCCGTGCCGCCCCAGAACACCCCGAGGTGAGTAAGGCCTTTCGACAGGGGTATTGCCTTTTTGCCCTTGACGGTTATAGTGCTGTAGACGTCGCCTTTCAGCAGACGTATATAGCCGTCATCGTCGTAGTCGAGTATCTTGTCGTATTCACACGGAATGATTTTATGGCCATTTGCATCCTCCAGACCATAGAGCCCATTTTCTGTGACAATAACAAATCCCGACTTGTTCATGGCTACTTATTCTTTTGCTTCTTCATTGCATAAATACCATACTACCGTCACGCTGTCTGAGACAACCAAGTCATCTGGCGTGATGTCGAGCGATGACTCTTCACAGCACACCGCTTCATCAGCACCATGGATGTTGCGTGCTTGTGAGTAGATATGGAGTTCATTGACAGAATAGTCGATGTGGTTGACCGAGCTGAGCTTGCATCCGCTTGCCTTTGCCATGATATTTGCTTTCTCCTTGGCATCCTTCACGGCACGTTCCAGCATCTTCAATTGTGTTGGGCGTGGGTCTTTCACCGTATAGCCGATATTGATTTCGGCTTGCTTGAGTTTCTTTCCAATCAATCTGATAAGGTTGTTGAGCAGTACATTGTCCATACCCAAATCAATCTTGACATGGTGGTTGAGTTCAAAGCCGAGAAAGACTTCCCCTACATAATGGTTGTTTCGGTCATAGTCATTCCTTGTTTTCTTGTTGATGTCGAGACTCTTTGTCTTCGGCAAAGTGACATCAAGTTTCAATTCCTCCATGATCTTCTTCAACTTGTCGGTGTCGTTTTTGGCTTGTCTGTATGCTCCCTCGTAAGATTCGTGAATACTTACCAAAGACAGTTCTATACGAGTCACGTCCGGCACTACGTGAATGGAACCGCTACCGGTTACTCTAATCATATTTTCTTCCATGGTTGTAAATTGTTGGTGTTTGTGCAAAGTTGCAAAAAATCCGATGAATGACAGCTATGTGGATATCAGGAAACACAGAACTTGTCCCGGAACGGGTCAGTTTATGTAGAATTTCCCCGATGCCATGCTGCCGTCGTCATAAATGACGGATTTGATATAGATTCCCTTTTGTTTGGGAGGTGAAGCCAGTTTTTGCCCGCTTGTGGTAAACCAAGTGACCTTGATTGCCTTGCTTTCCTGTATAGCGATATTGTCAATCCCGGTCGTTTGCTTTTTGGTATGCCCGAACAGCCAATTTAGGCGTTGCCCGGTATAGCTGTTTTTGCATACGTCCTCGTGGGTCCATCCTTCTTCCATGTCCAGCTCGTATTCGGCGCGGTAGTTGTCCATTTCGTCAAGGAATGTTTCCACGTTGGATATTTTCATGATTCGGTCGGCTGTACCCATTACAGTGAGAACAGGTGTTTTTGCCACTGCCTCCGCGTCCATCCCTGCCGGGTTCCCGGCCACCGGCATGGCTGCGGCAAACAGTTCCGGATGGTTTGAAAGCATACCCCAAGTGCCGGTTCCGCCCATCGAACCGCCAAGGATATATACTTTGTCGGCAGCAACTGCGCCACGGTCAATGTAAGTCTTGATTAGAGCAACCAGCACTTCTTGGGTTGTGCCCAGCCAAGCCTTGTCTGCGGGGCATTACGGTATGAGCATGACGGCTTTGCGTTTGTTGTCCCGAAGCCAATTGGCAATGGAGTCAATGCCCGGTTCTTGCATCTGGGTTTCATTGTCATCGCCTTTGCTGGAGCCTCCGTGCAGGTAAACGACGAGTGAGGCATTGGTTTCATTCCCTGGAATTTGTTGCTTCTGCTATTTCCTCATAACTGAGTTCGTCATAATAGCGAAG
>CAZDOH010000060.1:0-13629 GCA_964507005.1 uncultured Prevotella sp.
CAAAGAACTATTGACACGCAATTGGCGGTGTTTTAATTCGTCGAACTCACGTTATTTAGATAATTCGAGTGATCCCAATTCGTTCTTTGTTAACTATTTTGCTCAATGTCTTTATGTGCCATTTTGTAGCTATAATTTTAGCTTAGGGGATAGAATAGGTTCTTATTGGCAAATAGACAGAATGCCAGATCTTCAAGACAAAATAAATAATTTTGATGTGTTCAACGAGCTGAATACATTTGAAGACTTTCTGGCAATATTGAAAAATCATCCGTATTATGGCTCAAAAACAGGACGTGATATGTATTTTGCTTTTACTAAATATATTAAAAGATTATGGCAAATCAGAATATTTCTTAGATAAAATAATCTCATTGAGAAAAAAGATGACAACTATCTTTTCTTTCACGAAATTGAGAATGCTCGTTTGATAAAAGAATGCATTGAGTGTGACGATTACAATAAAGGTATTAGTCTCATCTTACAATGGCAAGAGCAAACAATCAAAGGAATAGAATTAAAATAAAATGAGTAAACAGGCAGACGAGTTGCAAGCAAACAAAAGTGAATCTCGAATAAAAAGTGATATGCATAAAGTAAATGTTGCAAAAAGCGACCGCGGCATAATGGAAATACTCATTCTGTACAAAATCTATGCGCATACAATTTTTCCGCTATGCGCATAAAGGAAAAATTGTATACGCAAAGCGGAAATTAATTGTAGTGCGGACCGAACGCCTAGAAAGTTTGCATTAGCATGCCACGGTGGGCCCTATTCCTTCGGCACGAGCTTGAATTTGCTGAAAGCCTGGCTGTGCTTCATGAACTCTATAAGCGGCCGTTCGATTTTCACTTTCCTTTTCCTCGACCGTACCATAATGTTGCGGTACTTGTCGCTATCGCTGAACGAAACCATCACGCTGGTATTGCCGGGATTGCCTTCAACCAGCGCACAAAGCTCGCCGATTTCCATTGCATTGAGCATGTTTACGTTCACATGGATTTCCAGTTCGGCAATGCCTTTGGCCTTTACGTCGGAAAGGTATTCAACTTTGTTCACCCTGAGGTCGTAGGAATTCTGCACGAACCTTCTGGGTTCAACCGTGGCATGCAGCAGCACGGCATAGCCTAACTGTAGGAAGTTTTGCCACTGCGGCCAACTGGAGCCGAAGAAAGGAATCTCGCCGTCGCCGTCGAAATCCTCGAAATGCACTATTCCGTAAGGAGAGCCTTTTTTGGTAAGCCCCGTACGCACGGCCGTAACCATTCCGCCGAGCACGATTTGCTTGCCCCTGAGTTTTTCGAGGTCGCCTAGCTGGGAGCAACTGGTATTGCAAAGCAGTTCCATAATCACGGCATACGGGTCGAGCGGATGGCCCGACAGATATACGCCCACCAGCGAGCGTTCCTGGTCGAGACGCTCCATATTGCTCCATTTTTCGTATTTTGCCGGCACGGCAGGGTGAGGAATTTCCATGCCGCCAATATCGTCGAACAGCGAATTTTGGGCTTCGTTTTTTTCCTGCTGGAAGTTTGCGCCGTATTTCATCAGAGCCTCGAGGAAATTCTCGCGGTCGGAATATGGTGCGAAATACGCCTCACGCTCAATGCCGAAGCAGTCGAAAGCTCCGCTCAGCGCAAGACATTCCATGAACTTGCGGTTGAGCAACGAAAGGTTCACGCGCTCCATGAAATCGTAGATATCCTTGTACGGGCCGTGTTCGCGGCGCTCGTCGACGATTGTCTTTGCCGCCGCACCGCCCATGCCTTTCACGGCCGATAGTCCGAAGCGAATTTCGCCTTTGGCATTCACACCGAATTCCATATAGCTTTCGTTTACATCGGGGCCTAGTGTTGAAATGCGCATTCTCTGGCATTCCTCCATGAGTTTGGTGATTTCGGTGATGTCGCTGAAGCGGCGCGTCATGAGTGCCGCCATATATTCCGACGGATAATGGGCTTTCATGTAGGCAGTCTGATAAGCTACCCACGAATAGCATGTGGCGTGCGACTTGTTGAAGGCATACTCGGCGAATTTCTCCCATTCGCCCCATATTTTCTCGAGCACTTTTTCATCGTGGCCGTTTTCGCATCCCTGTTTCAGGAACTTGGGCTTCATGGCGTCTACTATGGCCTTCTTCTTCTTTCCCATGGCCTTGCGCAGGGCATCGCTCTCGCCACGCGTGAAGTTGGCCAACAAACGCGACAAAAGCATCACCTGCTCCTGATATACCGTAATGCCGTAGGTATCCTTGAGATATTTCTCCATGCAGGGGATGTCGTAGGTAATGAGCGAAGGGTCCTTCTTGCGGCGTATGAACTCGGGAATCTTGTCCATAGGGCCGGGGCGGTAAAGCGCGTTCATGGCGATAAGGTCCTCGAACACGGTGGGATGAAGTTCGCGCAAGTATTTCTGCATGCCGTTCGACTCGAACTGGAAAGTGCCTATCGTATTTCCTTGCTGGTAGAGTTCGTAGGTTTTGGCGTCGTCAATAGGTATTGTGTCGAGGTCTACCACGTCACCAGTGGTCTGCTTCACCACGCGGCAGGCTTCCTTAAGCTCCGAAAGCGTCTTGAGCCCAAGGAAGTCCATTTTTATCAGTCCGGTAGATTCAATTACATGCCCGTCGTACTGCGTCACGGCAGTCTTCACCCCGGGAAAATCGGGGTCGTCGGCAGTGCAAACGGGCACCCAGTCGCTAATTGGCGAGCGGCAGATGATGAAGCCGCAGGCGTGCAGGCCGGTGCCGCGTATGGTGCCTTCGAGCATACGGGCATACTTTATGGTGTTGCTTTCCTTTGGGTCGCTTGAAATCTCGGCCCGCTGAAGCTCTGGAGTTATCTTTATGGCATTGGCAAGATTCTGCTTCATCTTGTCGGGAAACTTGTCGGGGATGGCCTTGCACAGAGCATTGGCCTGCTGCAGCGGCAGTTTCTCGACGCGTGCCACGTCCTTGAGCGAATTCTTCATCGCCATAGTGGCGTAAGTTATGATGTGGGCGCAATTTTCGTGGCCGTATTTGTCCATCACCCACTTCAGCACCTTTCCGCGTCCGTCATCGTCGAAGTCGGTATCGATATCAGGAAGGTTGACGCGATCGGGGTTAAGAAAACGTTCGAAAAGCAAGTCGTACTTTAGCGGATCGATTTTGGTTATTCCGAGGCAGTAGGCCACGACCGAGCCGGCGGCCGAGCCACGTCCCGGCCCCACCACTACGCCGAGTTCGTTGCGCGCAGCGTTGATAAAGTCCTGCACAATGAGGAAGTAGCCGGGGAAACCCATGGTCTTCATCACATGAAGCTCGAAGTTTATGTGCTCGGCAACGTCTTCGGGCACAGGGTCGCCGTAAAGCCGGCGCGCTCCGTCGTAGGCAAGTTTAGCCAAATAGTCGGCCTCGAACTTGATGCGGTAAATCTTGTCAAAGCCCCCGAGGCGCTCAATCACCTTGTCGGCCTGGTCTTTCGGCAAAGGGTTCTGGCCGTGCTCATCGCTTGTAAATTCGGCATAAAGTTGCTCTTCGGTTATGCGTTCACGCCATTGCTGCTCGGTGCCGAAATCTTCGGGAATGGGAAAGAACGGCATGATAGGACCGTTGTCGATGCTGTATTCGCTTATCTTGTCGCAAATCTCGCAAGTATTTGAAAGCGCTTCGGGCACATCGGCAAACACTTCGTTCATTTCCTGACGCGTCTTGAACCATTCCTGCTTGGAGTAGCGCATGCGGTTGGGGTCATCGAGGTCCTTTCCCGTAGCGAGGCAAAGCAGATGGTCGTGGGCCTCGGCCGTTTCCTGGTTTTCAAAATGGCAGTCGTTAGTGCATATCAGCTTTATGCCGTATTCGCCGGCGAGCTTTATAATTTCGGCATTTGCCTGCTGCTGCAAGGGAAACGTTTCGCGGTTGGCAACGACATTCGGGTCTTTCACCTCGTGACGCTGCAGTTCGAGATAATAGTCGTCGCCAAACACGCGCTTATACCACTCTATGGCCTCGCGTGCGCCGGCAATGTCGCCATGCAGTATTTTGTGGGGCACTTCGCCGGCTATGCATGCCGACGAAACGATAAGGTCCTCGTGATATTTTTCAAGGTCAGCTCGGTCGGTACGCGGCTTGTAGTAAAGGCCGTCAACCCACGAGCGCGAAACAAGTTTTATAAGGTTCTTGTACCCGTGCAGGTTCTTTGCCAGCACTATAAGGTGGTATCCCGAGGCATCGCCCTTGTCCTTCGACTTGTCTTCCTTGCGCCGGTGGGCCACATACATCTCGCACCCGAATATCGGCATAAAGTGAAGAATCCGCTTCTGCTTCTCAATGTCTTCGGCCAAATGTTCAGCGTCCTGGGCATCTGCATCCTTCTGCTTTGCCTCAAGTTCGGCAAGTTTCTTCTTTGCCTTGCCTTTCAATCCCACCACATAGTCGGCGAGTTCCTTTACGCCCATCATGTTACCGTGGTCGGTGATTGCCATGCCTCGCATGCCGTCGGCAATGGCCTTGTCGACTATATTTGGGATTTTCGATTGTCCGTCGAGCAGAGAATACTGCGTGTGTACGTGCAGATGTACGAAGTCCTGCATACAATAATTGATTTGAAAAAGTTGATGTCAATGCTCGGCAGCTGCGTCGGTATCGGCACGCTGCGGAGAGAAGAACGAAAAGTTCACGCTTCCGTATGAGCGATGGTCGAAAAACCACGGATGCTGCGAGAAATCGTTTGTCTTGCCGTGCTCAAGCACGAAGATGCCGCCGGGTTTCAACAGCCCGGCTTCGGAAACCATCTGCGGGATATCGGCAAGTTCCTTGAGTTTATATGGAGGGTCGGCAAAAACAATGTCGTATTTCTCCGATGCCCGCTTCACGAATCTCAGCGCATCGCCGCGCAATAGGCGGCAATTGCGTGCGCCGAGTTTCCTTACCACAGCTGCGATAAAGGCATAGTGTTCGCGGTCGAGCTCCAGCGAAGTGACACTGGCGCATCCACGCGAAAGGAACTCAGCGGTAATGCTTCCGGTACCGGCAAAAAGGTCGAGCACATCGGCGCCTTCGATTTCGATATATCCGCGAAGCACGTTAAAGAGGTTCTCCTTGGCAAAGTCGGTTGTGGGCCTTGCCTTGAATGTGCGCGGTATTTCGAAATGCCGGCCTTTGTATATTCCTGTTATAATTCTCACGGCAAAAAGTTTTCAGAACGGCTGCAGCAGAAATGCCATCATGTCGTAGGGCAGGCGGGGGGAATTGCTCACCGGGCTGTTGCCGAATTCGGTCAGAGCGTCACCAGGACGCACATCAGCCAGGAAGTTTTTGAGCTTTTCGGCAAGTCCGGCCTCGCTGTTGCCGTACTCCAACACATGGAACTCGTCGCGGTGCACGTCAAGCCCAAGTATCTGCACTGCCAGCATCACGAAATACACGGCATCGTCAACACCATGTATTTCATAGCGGTTGCCAAGCTGCAGACGCCCCGAGCTGAACACAAACATGTCGAGCATATCTTCGTGACTGTATGCAAAGACCTGGTTGCGGTCAGAGCCGCGCGCCTTGTCGGCAAAACGGTTAGCCATGGCGGTAGTCGACGACAGATAACGCACCGACGGATAGGTTTCATCGATAACGCGGCAGAACATTTCGCTCATGCCGTATACCAGCACGGCCCCGAGGCTTCCCGCCACATCGTAGAGCACGCGGTCGTACTCCACATCGGCAAAGCATTTGCGGTAGATAGCCGCGGCGTCTTCCTCCCTGAAAAGTTCAACCGGTTTCAAGGTGAAAGGCACATTGAGCATCACTTCGGCCCGCTGGTATTTTTCCTGCGCCAAAGGCAACTGGGCAAGCGCTTCCTTGAGGTTGACATTAAGCGATGCCGTGGGATTGACCTCATAGTTTTCAACCACAGGCGGCATGCCGCCAAACGGTTGGTATACCGTAAAGCTCAGGTTCCGCCGACTCACGCGTATATAGAGCCGCTGCGTAGTGTTACCGGTTGTAGCCACTATTGCCGCCGTTGTTATTTTTTCGAATTGAAGAATGCGCTTACGCGGTCTTCGCTAAGCAAAGTCCACAAAGAAGCCACGGTCCACCCCGGAGCAAAGATGTCGTTGTAGAAACCCTTGCCGTTGCGTCCGTAATCCCATGTAGTGTGCTGCACCACTTCGGGATAGTATCCCGGCTTGCCCACGCCGCAAAGGTTGCCTTCAACCGGCATAAGCTGAAGCATCGAGGTATGTATTACGTCGGCCATTTTGCCGAAGCGCTGCTCGTCGGTATTCTGGCTTAGCCATTTAAGAATTGTGGCAAACTCGAATATGTAGACGTCGATATGGTTGTTCTCGACCGATACGTTGCCCCATCCGCGCGACTTGAATCCCAGGTCGTGCAGCATCTGTCCCTCGGCAAACGGAAGGTCCCAGGTGTAGTACCACGACACGCAAAAATAGGCTGCTTTCTTGCAAAGGTCAATGTAACGGGCGCGTTCCTTGCCTTTTGTTATGAACGAGATGTAGTAGAGCGCATCGCAGGCGTAGAACGACGCTTCCTTGTCTTCGCAGTTGGCATCGAGGGTAGACGAGAAATAGTCGGATGTGGAGATTATGTTTTTCTCAAGATAGTCGATAGTCTTGCGGGCAGCTTCAAGATAAGCCTTGTTTTTGAAATACTTGTAACCCATGGCAAGGGCAAGCGTTGCGCAAGGCGTGCTTCCGGCCGAAGCGTCGACGTCTTCCGACTTGGCGTTGAACTTGCGGGCAAACGAGCCGTCAGCCTTCTGCATCTTCACGAAATTGTTGAGCAGAGTCTTCATGCGCGCTTCCCAATCGGCATGCTTGCGTCCCTGTTGCTTTTCGTATTGCAGATAATAGAAAATTGCCATTGCGCCTTCGCTCTGACGGCGTATGCTGAAAACGTCGGGTTCGTTGTTGCTGCCGAGATCGAGTTGTTCGCGGAAATAGCCAGTGGGCGTAAAGCCGTGTTCAAGATAGGAATCGATGATGTTGTTGCCGATTTTGACGAGGTCGGAGCGGTTGTTTTTCTCGCCGAATTCAAGCGAATTGAAAGCGTTGAGCACTGTGCGCCCGATAAATCCCACTTCGGCCCACGTTGGTGATTCGCATGTTGCAACAACCATGCCGCCGGAAGAAAGATATTTCAAGGGAAATTTGTCAACATAGCTTTCCTTGAAATAGTTGGTCATAATCTCCTTTGCCTTTTCGTCACTGTAGCGCTGGGTTACAGGCGCAGGTTTCTCGCAGTCGTAGGAATATTGCCAGGTGCCTGCCACGAAATCTGAATAATCGCCGTATTTGGCGTGGCGCACGCTCCAACTTACAGTTTCGCTCTCGCCTTTGTTGAGTTTTGCAAAAGTCCAGATCGGCGATATCAGCGTAAGTTTGCGTATGTAGCGCTTCGGAGTTTCCATGTAAGGGTAACCGAACGAAAGCGAAGGAACGTCCTGTCCCTCGTTTACGAAGCCGGTGTAGCCCACAGTCGACTTGCCCGAAAGCACCTGGTCGCCCGAAAGGTTCTGAGTGAGGCAATCGGTTCCCTCTGCGGGATTGTGGCGAAGCACCACGATGCTGTTGCCGTTCTGCGTGTTGAAAATACCCGTGAGCGGAGTACTCAGACGGTCTTCACGCACTGTCCAGCTCTTGGAAGTCTTGAACGAAGGGGCTTCCTTTGGCGAGCGCATGTTCTTGTGGTACCAGAAACCCGGCATATAGTACAGGCAACCGTCGGCGGTGCCTTCAAACGGATAGATGTATTCTACGCGGAAATACGCGGTTTCGGTAGCGGTAACCTTAACGGTTATCAATTCTTCGTCGCCATTGGCTGCGACCTGGCTTTCCACCTTGAAAGGAGCCGATGCCCCTGTGGAATACTTGCCCGAACGCACGTCGAACTGCGAATGTTTCACCTGCTGGTTTCCCGGAGTGTAATAGGAAACGCTACCAAACAATTGCTTGCCCTGCGCACTAGCCGTCTGCGTGCACAGCAAAGCACCTGCTGCCAGAAAAAGAGACTTTATCAAGTTCATATTGTAGTTTTTTTATTTGTTTGCTTCTCACGACGCCCCGACCATGCGCTGATACACGCCGGGACGTCTTGCAAAGTTATGAAAAAATTGCTTACATTTGCAGTAGCTACAAATTTTCAAATAATGAAAATCGCAAAAGCATTTTTCCCAAGGTTTGCAGTGATGGCTGTTGCGGTACTTACGCTTTTTCTGGCATCGTGCGATGCCGACATATGGTGGCGCGACGAAAGGCTGGTAGGTGTGTGGCACACAAGCGGCGGCTACACCGATTCGTACACCCTCGTGCAATTCTACGACAACCACGAAGGCGAAATCACCCAATACGATTACGGCAAGATGACCGACCGTGCAGATTTCGACTGGAACGCAACGCGCTACGGCATTGAATTCTACTATTACGACCGTGCCTCGGAACATTGGGATATAGAATTTGAGGGCCGAAACGCTTTCAGGCTTTATTTCGACGACGGTGACTATATTTATTTCACACGCGACTATTGACAACATACATTATATATACTATAAAAATCAAAACAGAAATGGAACTGGAAATAACTAACGAGAACTTCGACAGTCTTCTGGGCGGCGACAAGCCGCTGATGGTAGATTTCTACGCTGACTGGTGCGGCCCCTGCCGCCACATAATGCCTTTCGTAGAGCAAATAGCCGAAGAATATGCCGGCCGCGCCGTTGTGGGCCGCTGCAATGTGGACGACTGCGGCGAAATCGCCGAACGCTACGGAATCATGTCAATACCCGCAGTGCTGTATTTCAAGAACGGCGAGCTGGCCAACACAATTGTAGGCGGCGTGCCCAAGGCGCAACTCGAAGACGCGCTGAAAGCCATACTTTAAGCCGGCATTGCGTCTAGCGCACCCATTCCCCAAACCGTCAGCGGAATCTTTGGTTGCGCATAGCAGAAAAATTCTCTGCGCATAGCGCAAAAATTTTGAGCGCACAGCTGAAAAACGGAATACGCATGCCGTTGGAAAAAGGTCTATTGTAATTTGAAAAAGGGGCTTTGGTTCTTAAATTACAATAGACTTTTTTTGCCAGTTTCCGCACGGCAGGAAACAAGCAGGTCATACGGGCGCTTTTTTCACCGTTTCCAAGACAATATTTCCACCATGACGCTGCGGGAAAGGCTACAGAAACCAGCGCGAAGCTTTTGAATGCTGTTTTGTAACGCGCATGTTGCAAAAATCGGCAGCATTATTTCGTCTTCCGCCCCGATTCTGAAAAAACTGCAGTTTTCGCCGCATTTTTGCGATTTTTTTCTCGTAAAGCAGGCCTTTCATAAACTTTTTCGTACTTTTGCAGAAGACAAACAAAGGTAATGTACGGAAGATTCACATATGATATAACAAGGCGGTTGCTCACTACAACCACCACCACTACCGTCACTACCACGACCCTTAGGGGTTGAGGCAAATTTTTACGTTCCTACGCGGAACGCGCTTGCAAGAGCAAGCAAACATTTCAAAACAAACTTACAAAACAACAAAACTGAGCCGCACTTTCGGACTATGTCCATTAGGCTCGAACCGGAACTGGCATTTGCACATGCGGCAGATACCTCTGCAACCGGACTGAAATAAAAGGAAGATGAAACACATCATAATTCTCGGCGACGGGATGGCCGACTGGAAAGAGCCCGAGCTAGGAAACAAGACACTTCTACAATATGCCGACACCCCAAACATGGACCGGCTGGCCAGCATGGGACGCAGCGGAATGCTGAAAACAGTGCCCGACGGCTTTCACCCCGGAAGCGAAGTGGCAAATTCGGTGATTCTGGGCTACGACCAGCACCTCGTCTACGAAGGGCGCGGCCCTCTCGAGGCTGCAAGCATAGGCGTAGACCTCGACGATGACGACCTGGCTCTGCGATGCAATCTGGTTTGCCTTGACGGACCGCTGCTCAAGAACCATTCGGCAGGACGCCTTGAGACCGAAGAAGCCGATATCCTCATAAAATTTCTTCAGGAAAAGCTCGGCAACGGGAAAGTGCATTTCTACACCGGCATACAGTACCGCCACCTGCTGGTAATAAAAGGCGGAAACAAGCATTTGGCAACAACTCCTCCCCACGACGTGCCGGGAAAACCCTGGGAACCGCTGCTCGTAAAGGCAGAAGTGCCCGAAGCCGAAGAGACGGCGCAGCTTATCAACCGTCTGATTCTCGAATCGCAGAAACTTTTAAGCAGTCACCCGCTCAACCTGCAGCGCGTGAGCGAAGGCCGCGACGCTGCCAACAGCATCTGGCCATGGAGCGGCGGAAACCGTCCCAAAATGAAAACCCTAGAACAGATTTTCCCCGACAAGATACACAGCGGCGCAGTTATCACTGCCGTTGACCTCATCAAAGGCATCGGGTGCTACGCCGGGCTCGACAGAATTGAAGTTCCGGGCGCAACAGGTCTGGCCGACACCAACTATGAAGGCAAGGCCGAGGCTGCCATCGAAGCGCTCAAGCACTCCGACTTTGTTTTCGTACACGTAGAGGCGAGCGACGAAGCCGGCCATGACGGCAACGTGGCACTCAAGATAAAAACCATCGAGAACCTTGACCACAGAATCGTAGGCCCGGTGGCTGAAGCTGCAAAAAACTTCGACGAACCCGTAAGCATTGCCGTGCTCCCCGACCACCCCACTCCCTGTCGCCTGCGCACGCATACCAACGACCCTGTGCCTTTCCTCATCTACTATCCGGGCATACAGGCTGACAACGTCAATAAATTCGACGAATATTCGTGCGAAAAAGGAAGCTACGGCAACCTCGTGGGTGCCCAGTTTATAAACGAATTCATGAAACACTAATCCACAACCGAAAATGAAATATTACAGCACCAACCATAAAGCCCCACTGGCAGAACTTTCCGAAGTAGTGACGCGCGGACTCGCGCCCGACGGCGGACTGTATATGCCCGAGCGCATCGCAGCGCTTCCCGAAGTTTTCTTCAACAACTTCGCCGACATGAGCTTCGTTGAAATGTCGCAGCGCGTAGCGCGGGCACTGTTCCCCGACGTGAACGCAGAAGTGATGAACCGCATAACAGCCGAAACGCTTTCGTTCGACACTCCTCTCAGCCAGATAGACAATAACACCTATGCCCTGGAACTTTTCCACGGACCCACGCTGGCTTTCAAAGACGTAGGCGCACGCTTTATGGCCAGGCTGCTTGCACATTTTGCAAAAAGCGACGGCCGCAAGCTCAATGTGCTCGTAGCCACGTCGGGCGACACAGGCTCGGCAGTAGCCAACGGATTTCTCGGCGTAGAAGGCATTAATGTATATGTACTGTATCCGAAAGGAAAAGTGAGCCGAGTGCAGGAAAGCCAATTCGCAACCCTCGGGCAAAACATCACGGCAATAGAAATCGACGGCACCTTCGACGATTGCCAACGCCTGGTGAAGCAAGCGTTTACCGATGCAGAACTCACCTCGGCCATGCGGCTCACATCAGCCAATTCCATAAACATAGCACGCTTCATGCCGCAGTCGTTCTACTACTTCAACGCCGTGGCACAGCTGCGCCGCAAAGGCATAGAAGACAACATCGTGGTGTGCGTACCGAGCGGCAATTTCGGCAATATCACTGCCGGACTGGTGGCAAAGCGCATGGGGCTCGGCATCAGCCGTTTCATCGCAGCCAACAACGCCAACGACGTCTTCCTCGAATACCTCAACACAGGCAAATACACTCCGCGCCCGTCGGTACAGACTTATGCCAACGCCATGGACGTGGGAGCGCCGAGCAACTTCGCCCGCATTCTCGAACTCTACAACAACTCACACGACCAAATCGCTGCCGAAATATCCGGATTCAGAGTCGACGACAACGAAATCCTCGAAACAATTGACAGCGTGTATTCAAACACCGGATACATCGTCGACCCGCACGGAGCCTGCGCATACCGCGCACTCAAGGCACTGATGCACGAAGGCGAAACGGGAATATTCCTCGAGACAGCCCATCCCGCAAAATTCGGCGATGTGATACAGAAAGCCATCGGACGCGAAGCCGAAATGCCCGAAAGACTGAGCGATTTCCTGAAAGGGCGCAAGCAAAGCGCACCCCTAGGCAACGGATTCGAAGAATTCAAGGCATTCCTGATGCAGCGCAAAGACATCTGACAGAAAAAAGACACTCTTCATACTTAATTATTGCGAGAGAGGGCGGTACAGGCGTGTACATGCACCTCTCTCATTTTTTATGCGGCGGCTGCACGGATTTTGCTAACTTTGCAAGCAACAACGCAACAAAACACAAGCATGACATACGACTTCGATACTCCGATAGAGCGCCGCGGCACCGACTGCGTCAGCGTAGAACAAATGGCAAAACAAACCGGGCGCGACGACCTTATCCCGCTTTGGGTTGCCGACATGGACTTCGCCACTCCCCCTTTCGTTACCCGCGCCATAGAACAACGCCTGCAGCAACGCATTCTCGGCTATACCTGCGCGCCCCACTCATATTATGAATGCATTGCCGCATGGAACCGCAAGCACTTCGCTTTCAACTTTTCCACCGAACACATACACTACATCCCCGGAATCGTGCCGGGCATTTACTTTGCGGTAAACTGTCTGAGCGAAAAGGGCGACAGCATAATGATTGAAACTCCCGTGTACCATCCGTTCGCCAGCGTTACCCGTGCGAGCGGGCGCAAACTTGTTGAAGTGCCGCTGAAGCTCGAAGGCGGGCGCTACCAAATGGATTACGAAGCAATAGAGCGCAACTTGCCGGGATGCAGGCTTTTGATTTTCTGCAACCCCCACAATCCCGGCGGCACATCGTGGAGCAAAGACGAAATCGCGCGCCTCGTGAAACTCTGCAACAGATACGGCGTAACCATTATAAGCGACGAAATACACGCCGACATGACTTTCAAAACCGGAGCGCACGTTCCCACAGCAATTTCGTGCCCCGAAGCCGCCGACATAACGGTTACGCTCATGGCCCCGACAAAAGCCTTCAACCTGCCGGGCGTCGTGGCGTCGCACACAATAGTCACCAACGATTCGCTGCGCCGCAAATTCTTCGCCTATCTCGACAACAACGACATAGGCCTCGGCAATATCTTTGCCTACGACTGCGTGGAAGCCTGCTACAGTGCCGAAGGCGAAGAATGGCTGCAACAGATGCTCGATTACGTCAAAGGCAACATACGCTACGTTGACGAATTTCTGAAAGCCCGCTGCCCGCGCATAAAAGCCATCCTGCCCGAAGCATCGTTCCTAGTGTTCCTCGACAACCGCGACCTCGGCCTTACGCCCGAAGAACTCGACAAGTTCTACATCGGCAAAGCCCGGCTGTTCCTCAACAACGGGGAAATTTTCGGGCAACCGGGCCAAGGATTCATGCGTCTTAATGTGGGGCAACCGCGATGCATTCTGCAGAAAGCCATGGAGCAGCTTGCCGAAGCCTATGAAAGCGCGAAATTTTAATGCGCAAAATTTTAATGCGCGAAAAATTAATGACGCCCACCACGCGCACTAACTCAAAAAGAAATACTTTTGTATATAAAAGAGAGAAACATTATGCTGAAACAAACAATCACGATATCGGCGTTCGCTTTCGCCACGCTTGCTATGGTATC
>CAZDOH010000060.1:13729-15620 GCA_964507005.1 uncultured Prevotella sp.
TGCTATGGTATCATGCAGACAGGGAAACGGCAGCGCCACCAAAGTCCTTGACAAATGGGCCTTGAACGACAGCATCGTAAATGCGCCGGAGATAACCGCCGGGGAAGGGACAAGATTCACAGGCATGGACGACTGCACCAATTTCACGCTGCAGGGGCAGGCTTGCGCCGAAGACTCGGCGGAAGCTGCAGTGCTGTTCCACTGCGACAGCACCGGCGGCGGCTACGAAATGCTGATACACAACGGCGGCATCGACGGCACACGCAAAACCGGCAGCCTCTCAACCGTGAGAAACCTATACTACACTACCGCCAAAGACCGTCAATGGTTTGACTTCACCATATCGGTGCGCGGCAACAACATATCAATCACCATTGATTCCACCGAAGTGGTATGCTATACCGAGCCCGGCGTAGTGTTCCGCCTGCCGCAATACAAAAACCGCCGTCTGGGCCACGGCAAGATAGCCGTTGAAGGGCGCAAGGGCAAAGTCACGTTCCGCAACATGAAACTGACGCAGCTGAGTGCCGATGCCAAAAATCCCAACGACACCCTAAAGCCCGTCTATGAGCCGAACGACGGGGCAATAAGGCTTCAGCAAAAGAATTTCCCCGTCATCGACTGGCACGTGCACCTCAAAGGCGGACTCACGCAGGCCATGGCCGAAGCGAAAGCGAAGCACTACGGCATAAACTACGGAGTGGCCGTCAACCTCGGCGAAGGCGGAATAGGCACAATGCTTGCCGACGACAAGGAAGCCACGGAATATCTCAAGAAAATGGCAGGCGCTCCGTTCATGCTCGGAGCACAGGGCGAAGGGCGCCGCTGGAGCACAAAGTTCCCGCAAGCAGTGCTCGCCAGGTTCGACTACCTTTTCACCGATGCCATGACCATAGTTGACAAAGGAAAGATTTGCCGCATATACCGCCCCGAAGAAGTGCATCCCGACGGCCGCACCAAAGAGCAGTATATGGACATGCTAGTAGACCAGACGGTGAAGATACTCACCTACGAGCCAGTCGACATATACGTCAACCCCACGTTCCTCCCCGAAACCATGCAGGGCGAATACGACAAGCTGTGGACCGGCGCACGCATAAACCGCCTGCTCGATGTGCTCTGCCGCTACGGCATTGCCCTTGAAATCAATTCGCGCTACAAGCTCCCGAGCTACAAAATCATCAGCATGGCAAAAGCCCGCGGCATAAAGTTCACATTCGGCACCAACAACGAAAACCCCGATTTCGGGCAAAGCGAATATGCCATAGGCGCGGTGAACGAATGCGGCCTCACTGCCGGCGACATGTGGTTCCCGCCCATGAGCCGCAGGGCAGGACGCAAAGCCGTTGACTACAACCATTTCGGCTCTGCCGCAAAACCAAACCGGACGAATCAGAGATAACACAATACAAAAATCAGTAAACCAAAAGAGAATAAAGACATGACCGAGAAAATAATTTCGATATCCGGCAGGCCCGGACTTTTCAGACTCCTCAGGCAAGGGCGCGGAACACTCATCGTGGAAAGCCTTGACGGGAAACGCCAAAGGTTCAGCGTAGGAATGCACGACAAAGTGGTTTCGCTCAACGACATTTCAATTTACTGCGAAGAGGAAGACACACCGCTGACAAGCGTATTCGGCAAAGTCAAGGCACAGGAAAACGGTGGAAACCTGAAATTCAACCCGCGCAAGATTGCCGCTGCCGAGCTGCACGAATATTTTGCGAAAGTGCTTCCCCAGTACGACACCGACCGTGTGCACGACAGCGACATCCGCAAGCTGCTCGTATGGTACGACACACTCATAAGCGGCGGAGTGAACGATTTTGAGGAGGAGGAAACCGAAGCCGCACCGGCAGGGGAAGCTTCCGGAGAAGCATAGAAAGCAATA
>CAZDOH010000061.1:0-7764 GCA_964507005.1 uncultured Prevotella sp.
AGGTGGCTTAAGCCTTCTGTATGCGGTTGTAGCCGTACTGTGCGATGTCGCCGAGTTCTTCCTCGATGCGGATGAGCTGGTTGTACTTAGCCATACGGTCGGTGCGGCTCAGCGAACCGGTCTTTATCTGACCGCTGTTGGTAGCAACTGCGATGTCGGCGATAGTTGTGTCTTCGGTTTCGCCGCTACGGTGCGATGTAACGGTGGTGTAGCCGTGGCGGTGAGCCATTTCGATAGCTTCGAGAGTTTCGGTGAGCGAGCCGATCTGGTTAACCTTGATAAGGATAGAGTTGGCAGCGCCCATCTTGATACCCTTCTGCAGGAACTTCACGTTGGTAACGAAGAGGTCGTCGCCAACGAGCTGGCAGCGGTCGCCGATGGTAGCGGTGAGCTTAACCCAGTTGTCCCAGTCGTTCTCGTCGAGACCGTCTTCGATAGAGTCGATAGGATATTTGGTGATGAGTTCCTCGAGATATTTGATCTGCTCGTCGGCAGTGAGCTTCTTTCCGTTGGGGTCTTTGGGCATGCCGCTCTTGAGCTGGCGGTAGTCGTAGAACCATTCGCCGTTCTCGCATGTAGCGAATTCCGAAGCAGCGCAGTCCATAGCGATCTTCACGTCCTTGCCCGGTTCGTAGCCTGCGTCCTTGATGGCCTGGCAGATGCTTTCGAGAGCGTCTTCGATGCCGTTGAGTGCGGGAGCGAAACCGCCTTCGTCACCTACTGCAGTCGAGAGGCCGCGCTTCTTGAGCAGCTTTGCGAGAGCGTGGAACACTTCAGCACCCATACGGATAGCTTCGCGTTCTGTGGGAGCGCCTACCGGACGGATCATGAATTCCTGGAAAGCGATGGGAGCGTCGGAGTGAGCGCCACCGTTGATGATGTTCATCATAGGAACGGGGAGAACGTAAGTGTTTGCTCCGCCGATGTAGCGGTAGAGGGGCACGTTGAGGGCCTTGGCTGCAGTCTGGGCAGCAGCGAGCGAAACACCGAGGATGGCGTTTGCGCCGAGCTTGCTCTTTGTGGGGGTGCCGTCGAGGGCAAGCATCTTGTAGTCGAGAGCGCGCTGGTTGAGCACGTCGTCGCCTTTCAATGCGGGAGCGATTATGTTGTTTACATTTTCAACGGCCTTGGTTACGCCTTTGCCGCCGTAGCGCTTCTTGTCGCCGTCGCGAAGCTCAAGAGCTTCGTTTTCGCCAGTCGATGCGCCTGAGGGCACGCTTGCGCGGCCGATTACGCCGTTTTCCAATGTTACTTCAACCTCTACGGTAGGGTTGCCTCTTGAGTCGAGGATTTCTCTTGCATGAATTTTTTCAATCTTCATAATAATATGATTTTGACGTTATTTTCGCCACAAAAATAATTCTTTTTTCGCAATCGCGCTTATTGCCAAAAGTCTATTTTTACACACATACAATGCCTCTGCGCAAATATATTTTGCCATGCGTACCACGTGGGTGCTGTTTTTGCAACACCACTTGGCAAAAAAGCCTTCAGGCGCATTGCTGTGCCGGTTATTTTCCGGCAAAAAGCGTTAGGATGTTGGCCGTGAAAAGTCTCACGGAAATGGCAAGCAGTATTATGCCGAAGAACTTGCGCATCAGATAGATTGCCGCGGCGTTGACTTTCCGTTCCACCCAGCTAATGGCCGATATCACCACAAAAACGAAAAGGCAGTTGAGCACCAGGGCGATTATGATGTTGGTTGACATGTATTCGGCCTTGAGCGAGAGCAGTGTGGTGAACGAGCCGGCGCCGGCTATCAGCGGAAATACCACCGGCACCAGTGTGGCTTCCTTCATGGGGCCTACGTTTTTGAAAATGGTCACGTCGAGAATCATTTCGAGCGCAATGAGGAATATTACCAGCGAGCCGGCAATGGCGAACGACTGTATGTCGACGCTGAACAATTTGAGCATTGCGTCGCCGGCTATGAAGAATCCCAGCAGCAGCGCAAACGATATTACCGAGGCTTTCCAGGCGCTTACGGGCCTGTCCTGCTTCTTGAGGCTTATTATCACAGGTGTGGAGCCGAAGATGTCAATCACGGCAAAGAGCACAATGAAGGCGCTGAGTATCTGCTGCAGATTGATGTCGGAAAATGAGAACAACGATGCTGACATGGCTTTGTGTTTTGTGTGCGGTTACCAGTTTATTGAGTTGAAAATCCTGTCGGCAGCTCCGGCGTTCTGCAGAATGTAGTTGCTGGCGGCTTCTCCGGCCTTGCTCCGCTTTTCGGGATTTTGGGTGAGCAGGTCCATTGTCATTGCGAAAGTTTCGGACGAAGTGATTTCGAAGCATCCTCCCAGTTGCAGCAGGGCTTCGGCTTCGCGGAACTTGTGGTGGTTGGGCCCTATTATCACTGGCACTCCGTATACGGCCGCTTCGGGCACATTGTGTATCCCTACGCCGAATCCGCCGCCCACATAGGCAACGTTGCCGTAGCGGTAGATTGACGACAGCATGCCGTAGGTGTCGACTATCAGGCAGTCGTAGCCGTGCATGTCCTTGTCACGGGCTTGCGTTATGCGTATAGCCGGGCGCTTGAGCGCCGACATTATGCGGCTTATATGGGCTTCGTTAACCACGTGGGGCGCGAGCACAAGTTTCATACCGGGGTGGGCATTGAAGTAGGGGATTATTATGTCTTCGTCGGCTTCCCACGAACTGCCTGCCACCAGCACGTTGCCGGCACCTTCGGCAAATGTCCTGGCTTCGTCCACTTCCCGGGCGGCGTTGCGAATGTCGGTAACGCGGTCGAAGCGGGTGTCGCCGGCCACCGAGGCATTGTCCACACCTATGCCTGCGAGCAGGCGCCGCGAGTCGTCGTTCTGCACGAAGATATGCGTGAAGCTTTTGAAAATTTTGGCGTAAGGCTTGCCGTAGGAGCGGAAAAATATCTGGTTCTTGCGGAAAATGCTCGACACACTGTATACCTCGCAGTTTGAACGGTGGAGTTCGTCGATGAAGTTTTTCCAGAATTCATATTTTATGAAGAAAGCCTTTTCGGGGCGCACCATTCTGACGAAGCGTCGGGCATTGCGCGGGGTGTCGAAAGGCATGTAGCACACTATGTCGGCCCCTTCGTAGTTCTTGCGCACTTCGTATCCCGATGGAGAGAAGAAGGTAAGCAGTATCCGGTATTCGGGGTGTTGTCGGCGCAGGCGTTCCATGAGCGGGCGTCCTTGCTCGAACTCGCCCAACGACGAGGCGTGAAACCACACATAGCGTCCGTTTGCGCTTATGGCTCTTGCCAAAGTGCCGAAAATCTCAGCATGTCCGTCAAGCAGCAGCCGGGCTTTGGTGCTGAACAGCGAGGCGATTTTTACACAGAGTATATAGAAGAAGATTCCTATAGTATACATCCGCCGTAATCTTTAGTCTTCCTTTTTGCCGAGCACGCTTATGGCGCGGTCCATGCGGCGCAGCGTTTCTTCTTTGCCGAGGAATGCCGAAATGTCGAACACGTGAGGGCCTATGCCTTCGCCCACTATGGTGAGACGGAAGGCGTTGAGCACATTGCCGGTACCGTAGCCCTTGGTTTCAATCCATTGCATCACTGCTTTCTCCTGGCCTTCGATCGAGAAATCGTCGGTGGCGGCAAGCAGGTCGCGCAGTTCGGCCATCACTTGTGGCGAATCGGTTTTCCAGCGCTTTTTCACTGTCTTGGCGTCGTATTCCGTGGGGGCCACGAAGAAGAACTTGCACAGTGGCCAAAGTTCTTTCACGAAGTTTACGCGGCCCTTCATCATCTCTACCACTTGAGTCACCCGTTCCATTGTGCTGTGGATGCCGTTGGCTTCGAGTATTGCGTTGAAGTCGGGCGCGAGTTGTGCTGAGGGGGTGTTGAGAATGTATTCGTGGTTGAACCATTGCGCTTTCACGAAGTCGAACTTCGCTCCGCTGCGGCTGCAGTGCTCGATGTTGAATTTCTCTGTCAGTTCGTCGAGCGAAAGTATTTCCTGATCGTCGCCCGGATTCCATCCCAGCAATGCCAGGAAGTTTATCACAGCCTGAGGCATGTATCCGCTTTCGCGGTATCCCGAAGAAACTTCACCGCTCTTGGGGTCGTGCCATTCAAGCGGGAATACCGGGAATCCCAGGCGGTCGCCGTCGCGTTTCGACAGCTTCCCTTTGCCGTCGGGCTTGAGCAGCAACGGCAGATGGGCAAAGCGCGGCATGCTGTCGCTCCATCCCAATGCGCGGTAGAGCAGCACGTGGAGCGGCGCCGACGGCAGCCATTCTTCGCCGCGTATCACGTGGGTTATGAGCATGAGGTGGTCGTCTACCACGTTGGCCAAGTGGTAGGTGGGCAATTGGTCGGCCGACTTGTAGAGCACCTTGTCGTCAAGCACCGACGAGTTTATCACCACTTCGCCGCGTATCATGTCGTGCACGTGTATGTCTTCACCGCCGTCGATTTTCAGGCGCAGCACAAACTGTGCGCCTTCTCCGACAAGCCTTTTCACTTCGTCGGCTGGCAGAGTGAGCGAGTTGCGCATCTGCAAGCGTGTGGTGGAGTCGTACTGGAAATTGGGTGTGCGCTCGCGTGCCGCCTGCAGTTCCTCGGGGGTATCGAAGGCGATGTATGCTTTGCCTTCATCGTAGAGCTGACGGGCATATTTGCGGTATATGTCGCGGCGTTCCGACTGGCGGTATGGGCCGTAGTCACCGCCGAAACTTACGCCTTCGTCGAAGTTGATACCTAGCCAGCGGAACGATTCTAGTATGTAGTCTTCGGCTCCCGGAACAAAGCGGTTGGAGTCGGTGTCTTCGATTCTGAATATCAGCTTCCCGCCGTGCTGGCGTGCGAAGAGATAGTTGTATAATGCAGTGCGCACGCCGCCGATGTGCAGGGGGCCTGTGGGGCTTGGGGCAAAACGTACGCGTACCATATTGTTGCTCATTGGGTGTAAACAGTTGTATTTGACGTGCAAAGTTACGCAATTTGGCGCAACCTGCAAAAGGGTAATGCCTGCCCGCGCCAGTAAAGAAGCGCAAAGAAAGCACAAAGCATCCCGGGGGGCCTGTGGCGTGGGCAGGATGCTTTGCGCGGTTGATGCGGAAAATGCGGGCTTTTCCGCTATTTCATTTCAACCTTGAGATTGGTAATGCGGCTCTTGAAGTTGCCGGCCTGCCGCAGCGGGAACACGAGGGTCTGGTGATAGTTCATGTGCTCGCTGAGTTGGTATACTATGGGCTCGAAGGTGTAGGTGCCTTCCACCAGATAGTGGGCGCGGTCGCTTTCGCGTACCACATAAAGCGGCTTTATGCCGAGTACTTGCCTTTCGTTGCCGTCAACGATGAGGCGCGTTTCCCGGTTGTTGCCTTCTATCGTTATGGTATGGGTTTCGCCCGCCGGTATGCGGTAGTTGAATAGGTTGCGGTAGCCGTCGCGTTCGAATCCCAGTTTCCCCTGCTTGGGGTCGGAGATGTATACTGTGGCGTTGGCCGACTTGAACAGCACCGTGCCTTTGTCTTCCTGCTTGCCGTCGACGGTGAACGTCACGGCGTAGTCGTAGCCCACTTCCTCGACGTCGAGTTTCTCTCCGGCATTGACTGTGGCTTTTTCGAAAGCTACGGTGCCAGGTTTGCCGAGGCGCCCAAGTTCGTTGACTCCCGGGCCTTCGCTCAGATTGTTGCGCTTGCTGTTGAATTCGTCGTAGGAGAATGTGGTGTGCTTTCCGCTCCAGCATTTCACGGCGAGGGTCTGCATGGCGGGATAGGCGCGGTGGTGTATGTCTTTTGTTGAAATGCCGTTGCCGGTATGGTCGTTCCATACGGCGAACATGCCGCCGGCGATGCACGGATCGTTCTCCTCAAAGGTGGTGTTGCCCATTACGGCCGGGGTGTAGTGCTCGTACAGGTACTGGCAGTTGAGGTAGTCGTAGTAATAGCCTGCGGCGGGCACGATGTATACCCAGCCGTCGGGAATGCTGATGAACTTGTATCCCTGTTCCTTCATTTCGTTAGGATCGGCATAACCGTTGCTCCAGAGGTGCATGAGCACGTTGTCCGACTTTACGGGAGTGTCGCCTTTGGCGTGGGTTAGCGAGCCCCATACCACGGCCTGCTTGCCGTAGCTTTCAACAAACTTTATATAGTAGTCGGTGAAGTAGCGGAACTTTTCAACCACGTCTTTGCGGGCATTCGAATATTCGTCGGTGCCGATGTGCACACGCGGTCCGCGGAATACCGGCTCCTTGCCGCCGATGTATTCCTTCCAGAGCCCGTCCATGAAGTCGTAGGTTTCCTGCTTGAACAGATCGAGGTGGTCCATGCCGAATTCCTTGCTTCCTATTTCGGGTTTGTAGCGTGTGAAGGCAAGCGAGTGGGCGGGGGCGTCGATTTCGGGAATTATCTCCACTCCGTTTTCTTCGGCAAGTTTCTGAAGCTCGATGAATTCCTTCTTGGTGTAGGAGCCGTCGGTTGCTGTCAGGCCGGGATAGGTGTCGCACTCAAGGCGGAAAGCCGTAGGAATCTTGTCCCAGTCGTCGCCGAAAAACTGCCCGAAGCCTACGTCGTTGAGATGAATCTGCAGTGTGTTCATCTTGTAGTATCCCATAATCTTCACGAGGTTGCGCAGATAGTTCATGGGGATGTATTTGCGCCCGCAGTCGAGCATGAAGCCGCGCATGCCGTATTCGGGGGAGTCAACGGCCTTGCCTTTGGGCAGACGGCCGTCCTTGTGCTGCTCGGCAATCTGCAGCAGCGTGCGTGTGGCCCAGAATGCGCCGGTCTTGGTAGCCGCTCCGATTTCAATGGCATTGCCTATCGTCAGGGTGTAGCCCTCCTGCCCGAGGCTTTTGTCCTTCACTGCGGCAAGCACAATGTCGCCTGCCTTAGCCTTTCCCGAAACCACGGCAAGGCTTTTGCCTGTCATGGCCTTGTAGTCGGCTGCAAGCTGTCGGGCCACGCTTTTCATGGCCGACGATTTGGCAATTATGCGCCCCGACAGGGTGGTGGCGCCTTCTGTGCCGGTCCACGCCTTTAGCTCGGGCACGGTGAATGGCTTGGGGTTGGTTTCAGCCCGTAGGGCACTTGCGGGAAGCAGGCTTATTGCCGCCAAGACAAGCAACTTTCCCGCTTTAAGAAGCTTTTTCATACTCAATGTTTTGAAAGTAAAATTATACGGTTTCTTCGGCAAAGATAGCACAACGGCATGAGAAAGCAAAACGAAGCCAACCCGTTGGCTGAATTAAATCTTGGCGCTGCTTCATGTTCAGTTGGCATAGCGGAACTGCGGAATTTTGCGGCTTTCGCGTTTTTCGCTATTTTTGCACAACGGCATGCTGCCGGGAAAGGACTTCTGCGGCAATGCCAAAAACACAACAGATTATGGAAACTACACGTCAGAACAAGATAGCCCGTCTGCTGCAGAAGGAACTGAGCGGGATTTTCGAGCAGCAGACCAGGCTGACTCACGGCATCATCGTGAGCGTAAGCAAGTGCAGAATAAGCCCCGACCTCAGTATATGCACATCATATCTCAGCGTTTTCCCGTCGGAAAAAGCTGCCGAAATTGTGGCCAACATAAGTGCAAATGCCCGGTCCATCCGCTATGAACTGGGCAAGCGGGTGCGGTTCCAATTGCGGATAATACCCGAACTGCGGTTCTATGTCGACGATTCGCTCGACTATATTCAGCACATCGACGAGTTGCTCGGAAAATAAAGCTCGGAAAAATAAAGATTGCAGCCCCGTGAATTTCCCGTTTTTCATAGCGCGCCGTTACCTTTTCGCCCACAAGCGCCGGCATGCCATCAA
>CAZDOH010000061.1:7864-15490 GCA_964507005.1 uncultured Prevotella sp.
GTGGTGTTTTCGGTGAAACAGAAGAAATACGATGCCAATTACATCATAACCTCAATTGAATTCGCGCGCTCGGTGTTCGAGAAGCAGGGCTGCATTTCTTCGCTGGAACTGAAACTGAAAAGCGGAACCGACATTGCATCGGCGCAGAAGGAAATCGCAAAGCTTTGCGGCGGAAAACTCAAGGTGCAGAACCGTTACGAGCAGCAGGAGGACGTGTTCCGCATAATGCGCATCGAGAAACTTGTAGCCTACCTTTTCCTCACCTTCATACTCATAGTGGCATGCTTCAATATCGTAGGCTCGCTGTCGATGCTCATAATCGACAAGCGCGACGACATGCGCACGCTCCGTTTTCTCGGCGCCGGCAATTCCACCGTTGCGCGTATATTCCTCCACGAGGGGCGTCTCGTGGCATTGACCGGAGTGGTGGCGGGAATTGTGGTGGGGGTGGCCCTGTGCATGGCACAGCAGCATTTCGGCCTGATAAAGATGGGCGGCAGCGCAGGGACATTCATCGTGGATTCCTATCCCGTCAGCGTGAGGTGGGACGACGTGCTGCTTACGTTCGTTACCGTCATTGCGGCCGGGTATGTCACCACATGGTATCCGGTGAGGTATCTGAGCAAGAAACTACTTTAATCCGTTTATTAATCTACATATTTCCATGGGAAGCAGGGGATTTCTTTCTGACAGGCTGCGGCCTGCCCGGCATGCAGCGGCATTTGTGGCCGCAGCGGCATTTTCGCTTGCACTAACATCGTGCCTTTCAATAAAGGCCACTTCCGGGGAGGCCAAAAGCCCGGGCAATGCGCAGAGCGTGTCAATAGCATCAATACATCCTTGGGCAAAGAAACGTGTGGCCTATTTCGGCGACTCGGTTACCGACCCTGCCGTCATGGCGGCAAAGACGAAATACTGGGAGTATCTGCGCGACTGGCTCGGCATAGAACCTTACGTATATGCCGTGAACGGCCGCCAGTGGGACGACGTTCCGCGGCAGACCGATGCGCTGGCCCGGGAACACGGGCAGGATGTGGACGCCATACTGGTGTTTATGGGCACAAACGACTTCAATGCCTCGGTGCCGATAGGGAATTTCTGGACGGAGGCTCCAGGGAAGGTAGTTGCCGCGGCAGGGCAGCCCAAAAGCGAAACAACCCGCACACACCGCACACTGGCAATGGACGGCTCTACGCTCTGCGGCAGAATCAATATGGCGCTCAGCAAGATAAAGACCGAATATCCTACGAAGCAGGTAGTGCTGCTTACTCCCATTCACCGTGCCTATGCCGAGTTTGGCGAAAGCAACGTGCAGCCCGACGAGAACTGGCAGAACGCGGCCGGAATATGGTTCGACGAATATGTGGAAACCGTAAGGAACGCGGGGAAAGTATGGTCCGTGCCCGTCGTTGACATGAATGCTTTAAGCGGACTTTATCCTGTGCTCGACTCCAATACCCGGTTTTTCAACAATGCCGCCACTGACCGTCTGCACCCCAACAGCGAAGGTCACAGGCGCATGGCAGCTACATTGTTGTGGCAACTGATGTCGCTGCCCTGCACGTTCTGAAGACTGTCAGAGCATCAGGCGGTAGATTTCTTCGGTGTCGTCGGGATGCAATACGAAGAAATTGCCCACCGGATTGCCCTTGTGTTCGTGAAGGCTTTTTACAAGCAGCGGTATGTCGGGGCGTTCTATGCCAAGTTGGGCGAGGGTCACGGGCATTCCTATTGAGACAAGAAACTCCTTGAAACGTCTTGTCCCTTCAAGAGCATCGTCGGCATCGTTGCTCGTAGCGGTGACATTCCACACGTTGCGTGCCAGTTTTGCCAGGCGTTGCGGGCGGTGGCGTGCCATGAAAGTCTGGTAGGCCGGCGAGACGACTGCCAGTCCTGCCCCGTGGGTTACTCCGTATATGGCGCTTAGCTCGTGCTCGAGGAAATGCGATGTCCAGTCTTCGGTAACCCCTGTGCCGCAAATGCCGTTGTGGGCTAGGGTGCCGCTCCACATGAGGTTTGCCCTCAAATCGTAGTCGTAGGGTTGGGCAAGCACCTTCGGTGTGAGGCTGGCGATGGTGCGCAGCAAGGCTTCCGAGATGCTGTCGGTGACGTCGGTATGCGGGGTGTTGGTGAAGTAGCGCTCAAGTATATGTGCCATCATGTCGGTTGCTCCGGCTGCGGTCTGGTATGACGGAAGGGTGAAGGTAAGTGCCGGATTCATCAGCGCGAACTTCGGGCGCAGGGCGCGCGGCGTCTTGAGACTTATTTTCTGCAGTCCGTCGAGCTTCGTTATGACGCTGTTGCCCGAACCTTCGCTGCCGGCGGCGGGAATGGTAAGCACCACGCCTACGGGCATGGCAGTTTCAAGGGTTCTCTTCCCTGCCCAGAAGTCCCAGAAATCGCCGTCGTAGGGCACTCCTGCCGCGATGGCTTTGGCTGCATCGATTACGCTGCCTCCGCCCACGGCGATCATAATGTCGGCATTGAATCGGCGGGCAATGCCGATGCCTTCGTAAACCATGGCGTCGGTAGGGTTGGGGCGTATGCCGCTCAGGGAGGTGAATTCAATGCCAGCCTTGCGCAGCGAGTCTTCCACGCGGCCCAGCACGCCGCTTGCCACGGCGCTTCCGCCGCCGTAGACCACCACGGCGCGCTTTGCACCGCATTTTGCTGCGCATTCGCCGGCATAGTTTTCAGCGTTTATTCCGAAACGGTATTCGGTGGGGCTGTAAAACAGAAAGTTGTCCATGTTATTGTTGCGGTTTGGGGTTTATATTTTTTCGGCAGATATTACGATGTATGGCGACATGAGGCGCGAGGGAATGGGAAACAGTTTTGCGGCATAGCTGAAAAGCCTTACCGCTTTGCGTGCTATGGCGTTGGCGGCGCCTTTGCGCGGTTCCAGCCACAGCATGGGCTTGCGTGTGTAGGCTACCTTTACATTGCGCAGCGGCATGGCTGCCAACATTCCGCGCAGGCGCGCCGGTATCATTGAGTTGATGTTGTGGGCGTCGTAGTTGCGGCGGTCGAAGATGCGCTGCACCAGTCCGTTGAGCCCGCGGAAATTGGGTAGTGCGATAAACAGTGTGCCGCCGGGCTTCACAAGGTCGGCATGGCGGCGGATGACGTCGGCGGTGTCGTCGAAATGCTCGATGAAGCCTATCGAGAAAACCAGGTCGTAGAGTTTCGCAGGGCTGAAGGCAAAGAAATCGCTTTCGATATATTCTACACACCCTTTGCTGAAGCCGTTGCTTTCTTCAAGTCCTTCGATTATGGAAGGGTCAATGTAGAAGTCGAGCAGCGTGGGCGAGTATCCGTGCCGTTTGAAATACAATGACATTGTACCCGGGAATCCTCCTATTTCTATTGCCGTGCGTCCGTTGCCTTCGAGCATGCCTTCGGGGAAGTATGCCTCGAATTCCGAATGTTGGGGCACTTTTTCGTATACGTAGTTGTTCCAGTATTCTTTCCAGAAATTGCGGTCGGTAAGACTGTTCATGGTTTGCAGGTTTTATGTTTCATTTTGTTGACAATGAATCTGGCTTTCACCAGTGCTTTGTGGAATTTGTTGTAGTAGCGCCGGTACATGCGCTTGAAACTGCGCCGGGCTTCTGCGTTTTCGGTGATGCTCCCGGGGCGGAAGCATTCTATATCCCCTTCGTAAAGGTCGGTGGGCAGCAGTTCCCCTCCCCCGCAGTTAGTCCCCGTTTCGTCGAAGCCGTTGTTGGCCACCAGCGACTTCCCGGCGTTTACCGAGAGCTTGCCGTTTATCAGCAGCGAAGCTTTCCACCGTATGGCCCAGGAGTTGTTTTTTCCGGCAATCTGTTTCTTCAGCATTTCCGAGAAGGGGTAGGCACCGTCGAAGTCGAAGGTGCGCAGCAGGTTGCGGCTTCGCAGGGCGTCGAGCAGTTTGGCTCCCGAAGGCTCGAACAGTTGCCATGCGCGCTTCCACGTGGCCCATCCCCAGCTGTCGGCATGGCTTATGAGGAATGTGTCGGGCAGACCGTGCATCCTGAAGAGGTGCCCGTGCACGTTGCCCACGTTCTCGTCGTTTTCGAAGATGTCGAGGGCTCTGTTCATGAATTCCAGGAAATGCGGCGAGAACAGCAGGTCGTCTTCCACCACTATGATGCGCCCGAAGCGGTTGACCACTTCGGTAACGCCGGCAATCACCGAGCGGGCAAGCCCGCGGTTGGCGGGCGATTCGCTTACGGTTACCGACTTGAATCCGCTGATGTGCCTGGCATATTCCCTGACCTGGAGAACCTGCGGCTTGTCGTCCGGGCCTTTCCATCCGTCGCAGAACACGAAAAGGTCGCTTTGTGCCGCCTGTGGGTTTCGCAGCAGGCTTTCCACGCACATCCTTGTGTGGTGGGGGCGGTTGTAGGCGAAGAGGGCTATCGGTGCCGGTCGGCTCATGGTTGGCGGTGTTGGCAGTTGGGGTTTTCGGCCAGCATGCGCTCGATGCGCTGCCGGTCTTCGGGGAATGTCAGCTTGATGTTGTTGTAGTCGCCCTGCACGATGGCAATTTCCACCTCGGGCAAGTATTTGCGCACCACCGAGCAATCATCGGTGGCGCTGAAATCCTCGTGGCGCAGGGCTTCGGTGTAAGCCTCGCGCAGGATGTCGGCGTGGAATCCCTGTGGTGTCTGCACGTTCCACACCGTGCGGCGGTCGAGGTAGCGTTCCACCATGCTGCCGGCGGAAACTACAAGGCTGTCGGTAGCGGGCACGGCCACGCCTACGGCGGAGTATTTGCCGAGGGCTTGGCACACTTCGGTGATGATGCGCTGCGAAACCATGGGGCGTGCAGCGTCGTGCAGCAGCACGTTGCAGGCGGCGGGGCAGAGGGCGAGCCCTGCGTTGCCCGAAGCGAAGCGGTTGGGGCCGCCGCAGCATATTCCGCGCAGCTTTGTCCAGCAGTTGGCGGCGGCCAGAGCGCGTGTGGCGGCGGTGAATTCGGCATTGGTAACTATCACGATGCCAGTTATGCAGGGGTTAAGCTGGAAGGCGTCGACCGTGCGCTCAATCATGGTGCGCCCGCACAGTTCTACAAACTGCTTGGGCACGCCGAAGCCCGCGCGGCTGCCTGTGCCGCCGGCAAGTATTACGGCTATGTTTTCAACGGTTTCCATAAGCGTTTCCAAAATTACTCATTTAATTTGTATCTGCAATTTGTATCTGCGCCTTGCGTGGCGGCGTTTTTCTGCCGGGGCGTGCGGCGCATCAGGGTAAGCCCGTCGCGCACGGGGATTATCACTTTCTCGAAATCGTTGTCGGCCAGGGCACAGTCGTTGAAGGCGCGTATGCCCAGCGTCTGGCTGTCGCGGTCGTAGGCGCTGTCGGTCACATGCCCGTCCCACAACGTGTTGTCGGCAAGTATGTAGCCTCCGGGTGTGAGGAAGCGTTTGGCCAGGTTGAAGTATTCCACATATTGCCTTTTGTTGCCGTCGATAAACACCATGTCGAAGCGCAACCCGCCGTGTGTAGCCGCAAAACGGGGCAGTATGTCGAGTACGTCGCCTATGGTGTAGACAATGCTGGAAGCGCGTGGCGATCCGGCGATCCACCGGCGTGCGAAGTCTTCCAGTTCGTCGTTGACGTCGAAGGTATATATCTTTGCTTCGGGAGAGAGGGCGTAACTCATGGCGATGGCTGAATAGCCGGTGAACGTGCCTATTTCCAGGATGTTTCGGGGGCGTATCATCTGCACAAGCATCTTGAGCAGAAGCCCTTCGGTATGGCCCGAAACCATGTGGGGCCGCACAAGGCAGAGGTTGGTGGCGCGCCAAAGGCGGTAGAGGTATTCGTCTTCGGCTGTGGAGTGCGACTCGATATAGCTTTCCAGGTCCATCAGCCGCGACAGGTTTCGGCAAGCGCTTCGAGTGCCAGGCGGTAGGAGTCGAGCCCGAAGCCGCATATCACACCGGCGCAGGCCGGCGAAATCATTGAATGGCGGCGGAATTCCTCGCGGCGGTGCACGTTCGATATGTGAACTTCCACCACGGGCGCGGTAATCGACTTTATGGCGTCGTGTAGGGCGATGCTCGTGTGGGTGTAGGCGCCCGCGTTGAGAATGATGCCGTCGCAGCCGAAGCCCACGGCGTGCAGGCGGTTTATGAGCTCGCCTTCCACGTTGCTTTGGAAGAATCCTATTTCTACTTCGGGGTAGCGTTTGCGCAGTTCGTCAAGATAGCTGCCGAACGAAGAATGGCCGTATATTTCAGGCTCGCGCACACCCAGAAGGTTGAGGTTCGGGCCGTTGATGATTTCAATTTTCATAGTTGCCGGTAATTTGTAACTTTGCAGTTCAACTTGCAAAAATAAGAAATTTCAATGAACCGTGACGATGTGGCGCATTGCGAAGAATTGATGCGGCTTTACCGCGACTGGCTGCTGCTGGAGCGTAATGTGAGTCCCAATACCGTCAGCGCCTATACTGACGATGTAGGCAAACTGCTGGATTGGCTGCAGGCAGCGGGAATCATGCCCGAAGATGCCGAGCTTCGCGACCTTGAAGCCTTTGCCTCGGCGCTGCACGACGCTGGCATCTGCGCCCGCTCGCAGGCACGCATCCTGAGCGGTGTGCGCTCGTTCTACAGGTTTCTGCTCCTTGAAGGGCGCATTGCGAGCCTTCCCACCGAGCTGTTGCCATCGCCCCGGCTGGGCGAGCATTTGCCCGAGGTGCTGTCCGTGGAGGAGATAGACAGGATGATATCGTGGGTTGACCTTTCGGAACTTGAAGGGCAGCGCAACCGCACGATAATAGAGATGCTGTATTCGTGCGGGCTGCGTGTGAGCGAGTTGTGCAACCTTCGTCATTCCGATATATGGCGCAGCGAGGGACTGGTGCGTGTGCTTGGCAAGGGGCGCAAGGAGCGGTTGGTGCCAATTTCGGGGCGCGCACTGGGCGAGCTGAAGCTATGGGAGGAGTGCCGGAGTGATATCGCAGTGTGTGCTGGGCACGAGGATTATGAGTTTCTCAGTTTCCGGCGTGGGCGGAAGTTGTCGCGCATCACGGTGTTTCATATAGTTAAGCAGATAGCCCGTGGTGCGGGGATAGCGAAGGAGATTAGTCCGCATACCTTCCGCCATTCGTTTGCCACGCATTTGTTGGAGGGCGGGGCGAATCTGCGTGCCATACAGGAGATGCTGGGGCACGAAAGCATCAACACCACCGAAATTTATACCCATCTCGACATGAGCCGGCTGCGCGAGGAAATCATGATGCACCATCCGCGCGCAGCGCGGAAATGAAAGTGTCGGGCGCCCGAAATATTTGGCAATGATTACCTGTTTACCCTGCTGATAAATCTACTAGCATTCAGTGTCCTATTTTGACAATTATGCTGCCATCTCATTTATGCTACTCTACATAGCTTGAACTTCTTATTCGGCATTACCTTGCCTATAACTTTGCCAAACATAAAGGTGAACCATTCAGATTCAATCACATTTTCTAGTTTTCTACAAGAGAAGATATGAAGAATATTTGAGATAACCAAATTTTTAGCCAACTATTTTCCAATAATGGCTAAATTTTGTGACAACAGGTATATTATTGCCAATTATAAAGCCCAGCGGCGGCATGGCATGCGCATTGCGTAGTTGCGCCATGCGCACAGC
>CAZDOH010000062.1:0-15364 GCA_964507005.1 uncultured Prevotella sp.
CGCCGTGTCGCTGCTGCAGCCCGCAATCGAATCGCAAAGAAACGAGGCAGGCACCGCCGGGGCTTCCCTTCCCGAAATTCTTATAGCCACAGTGAAGGGCGATGTGCACGATATCGGGAAAAATATAGTTGCCACGATATTCGCATGCAATGGTTTCACGGTCCGCGATTTGGGTGTGATGACTCCTCCCGAAAAAATCGTGGAGGCAGCTTTGCGCGAGAAACCCGCGATAGTTGCTCTGAGCGGACTTATCACCCCAAGCCTTGAAGAGATGGTGAAAGTTACTGCAATGATGGAAGAGGCAAACCTGCGTATGCCAATCATGGTGGGCGGTGCTACGACGTCGGAACTGCACACAGCATTGAAAATCGCGCCGCGCTATTCAGGGCCGGTGGCATGGACAAAGGATGCTTCCCAAGCGGCAATTGTGGCAGAGAAACTTGTCAATCCCCGCACTGCCAAAGAGTATGCTGCCAGTCTTGACCGGCGGTATGCAGATTTGCGCGCCCAACACAATGCCGGCAATGAGCAAAATAGTGAGGTTACCTTGCAGGAGGCCCGCAGGAACAAGCCGGAACTTTTTTAATGTCATTTAAAAGATGAGTAAGATAGGTATCATAATAAGGCGTGAGTTCTCGTACCGTGTCAAGAAACGCTCGTTTATACTGCTCACGATTTTGATGCCGTTTCTTTTGGCGACAGTTATAATTTTGCCGTTGGTTCTTTCCACAATAGAAAGTGACGAAAACCGTGAGGTTGTTGTCATAGACCGCACAAATATATATTCGTCGCAATTTGCTGATGCGCAAGGCTACCGTTTTGTTGCAAGCCAGCAAATGCGTAGCGAATACCGTAGTGACGGCAGCTCCGTATATGCCGTGCTTTCTATATGGGATGACTTGTCGAAAAATCCTGGTGCCGTATGCATTTATTCCCGTAAGGATGTTTCAAAAGAATTTATTCATCTGGTTGAAACTGTTCTTGGCAATAAAATAATGGAGCAACGCATCGCAAGTATCGATGCCCCCGGGATAGACAGGCTGATTAAGGATTGCCGGGAAGGTTTTAAGGTGCCGACTGTCAAGTGGTCGGATGATGGTAGTGAACAACAATCCAGCACCGACGTGGCAATGTTTGTAGGAATTTTCTTTTCCATGCTTATTTACATGTTCGTGCTTTGTTACGGCGGAACGGTGATGCAAAGCGTTACCGAGGAAAAAACAAACCGGATAATGGAACTTATGGTGTCTTCGGTAAAACCATTTACGCTTATGATGGGGAAAATCGTAGGCATAGCGCTGGTTGGTTTGCTGCAGATGGCTGTATGGGGCTTGATGCTGATGCTTATAATTTCTGTAGCCGGGGCGTTGTTGGGCTTTTCTGCATCTGGCTTTGATGGCGTAGGCAGCGCGGCTTTGGCATACGGCGCAACTGTGCCTGGAAGCACAGATATGGATGCAACGAGTGTGCTTTATCTGCTGGGCAATGTGAATTTTTGGGAAATAGGATGGCTCTTTGTGGTGTTTTTCATCGGGGGGTATTTGCTTTATGCTTCTTTCTTTGCCGCTGTAGGTTCGGCAGTAAATTCCAGTGAAGATACCGGGCAGTTTATGCTTCCCGTGACAGTGCTGATGGTGTTTGCTTTGTATGCGGGGTTGTTTAGTATCGAAAACCCGGATGGTCCGCTTGCTTTTTGGTGCTCTATTTTCCCGCTCACTTCTCCGATAGTAATGATGATAAGGCTCCCGTTTGGAGTGCCTTTATGGCAGGAACTGCTCTCCATCCTATTGCTTTACCTGTCAGCAGTATTCATGATTTGGATATCGGGGAAAATATACCGTGTGGGAATATTGATGTATGGCAAGAAACCTTCGCTAAAGGAACTGGTAAAGTGGGTAAGATACAAATGAGGAAGGCCGGCCGGCGGAAATGCGGTTTTGCCAGTTCGGGAAAATGAATTATTTTTGCAAAACGAAAATCGGAATACAATCGGAATACTATGAGTGTGAATATATTGAATGCCGTTAGTCCTGTAGACGGACGCTACCGCTCCAAGAGCGAGCCTTTGGCTCCCTATTTCTCTGAATATGCCTTGCTGAAATATCGTGTGAAGGTGGAAATCGAGTATTTCATCTGGCTTTGCGAGATGCCTTTGCCTCAGCTTGCAAACTTTGACCATGACAAGTTCCCCGTACTCAGAAATATCTACCAAAGTTTTTCAGAGTCAGATGCTGCTATGGTCAAGGAAATAGAGAAAACCACGAATCATGATGTGAAGGCTGTGGAATATTTCATAAAGCACAAGTTCGATGAAATAGGCTCACTCGATGACTACAAGGAGTTTGTGCATTTTGGCCTTACGTCGCAGGATATCAACAACACTTCGTTCCCGATGATGATAGGCGATGCGCTCAGAGAAGTGTATTTCCCGGCGCTGCAGTTGCTTACCGACAAACTCGAAAGCCTGGCATCGGAATGGAGCGAAATCCCGATGCTTGCCCATACTCATGGCCAGCCAGCTTCGCCCACACGCCTCGGCAAGGAAATCAAGGTGTTCGCTTACCGTATAGAATGCCAGGTAAAACAACTTAAAACGTTGAATGTTACTGCAAAATTCGGCGGGGCTACGGGCAATTTCAATGCGCATCATGTGGCTTATCCCGAAATAGACTGGGTTTCCCAAGCAAATAGTTTCCTGGCACAACGCCTCGGCTTGGAGCGTGAGCAGTATACCACGCAGATTTCGAACTACGACGGGCTTGCGGCAGTGCTTGATGCCCTGAAGAGAATCAATACCGTGCTGCTCGACCTCGACCGTGATTTTTGGACTTATATTTCCATGAACTATTTCAAGCAGAAAATCAAGGCTGGGGAAGTTGGCAGTTCCGCAATGCCGCATAAAGTCAATCCAATAGACTACGAAAACTCGGAAGGCAATCTTGGAATTGCCAATGCGCTTTTCGAGCATCTTTCGCGCAAACTGCCGGTTTCGCGTCTGCAGCGCGACCTCACCGACAGCACCGTGATAAGGAACCTCGGCGTGCCGTTGGCGCATACCCTTATAGCCATACAAAGCACGCTCAAGGGCCTGAACAAGCTTTTGCTCAATCGCGAGGCAATCGAGGCTGACCTTGAAAACAATTGGGAAGTCGTGGCCGAAGCTATACAAACGGTTTTGCGCCGTGAAAAATATCCCAATCCCTACGAGACTCTTAAAGCCCTCACGCGTACCAACAAAAAGATATGCCGTGAAGATATCGCCGATTTCATCGGGAAACTCAATGTCAGCGAGGATGTGAAACGGGAACTTCTGAAAATTACACCGCAGAATTATGTAGGTGTATGAAAGTTTAATATAGTAGCGAGTTAATTTCAAACTGCGTAGATGCAGTATATTATTAATCAATCAAAATTTTAATCCGTGATGGACAACGAAGAAAAATTCAATCAAGGTAGTGCCGACAAATCACCGCGTCGCGATGATAACAATGGAAGTGTGCGCTACAGAAAAGTGAATGTTTACACCGGTGGAGAAAATGCTTTCGACCGTGATGCAAGCCGTTCCGCTTATCGTGGCGGAAACTACAATCGTAATGAAGGTAGAGGGTATCGCAGCTACCGTGAAAACAATTTCAGGAACGAGGACTACCGTCAGGGGAACGGCTCTTGGCAGCGTTCTTCAGCCAACGACGGCTATTCGCGTCAGTATAATTCTTATGAAAATACCGAGCGCCCCTCGCGTGGCTATCAGCGCGGTTACCAGCGTGACAAGTATTCCGATGGCGGATATCGCGCGGCAGACGGTTACAGTCGTTCCGATGAACGCAACTACCGTTATGCAGGTGGTGAGCAGCCGCGCAGCTACGGTGGTGATCAGCCGCGCAACTACGGGGAGCGCAGTGAGCGCCGCAGTGGGCGTTATGAATATCAGGGCCGCCGCCCCGGCAGTTATGGAGCACCGCGCCCGCAGCGCAGGGGCGGGTACGATGGCTATAATCCCGATGCCAAATATTCTATGCGCAAGCGCATACAATATGCCGAAGTGAATTTTGATCCCGAAGCCCCGATTCGCCTTAACAAGTTCCTGGCAAATGCCGGGGTGTGCTCGCGCCGTGATGCCGACAAGTATATCACTGCCGGTGTTGTGACTGTGAACGGGGAGGTAGTTACCGAGTTGGGAACCAAGATAAAGCTCAGCGACCAGGTGCGTTTCAACAACGAAACCGTTTCGCTTGAAAAGAAGGTGTATGTGCTTCTCAACAAGCCCAAGGACTATGTAACCACCAGCGATGACCCGCAGAACCGCAAGACTGTCATGGACCTTGTGCGGAATGCATGCCGCGAGCGCATCTATCCCGTGGGGCGTCTCGACAGGAACACTACAGGTGTTCTCTTGCTTACGAACGACGGGGAACTGGCATCGAAACTCACGCATCCAAAATACAAGAAAAAGAAGATTTATCATGCTTTCCTCGACAAGAATGTGTCGGCTGTGGATATGCAGCAGATTGCAAACGGAGTGATGCTCGAGGATGGTGAAGTGCATGCCGATGCCATTGAGTATGCTTCGATTACCGACAAGAAGCAGGTGGGCATCGAGATTCACAGCGGGAAGAACCGTATAGTAAGGCGTATTTTCGAAAGCCTTGGCTATCACGTCACGAAGCTCGACCGCGTTTATTTTGCAGGGCTTACCAAAAAGAACCTGAAGCGGGGCCAGTGGCGTTTCCTCACGCAAGACGAGGTGAACTATCTGAAAATGGGTGAATTCGAATAATTTTTGTCGCCAGTGCATGCTGGCGACTATATTTTTATCTGCAATAATTTATGTATAAGTCAAGAATTAGGATTGTAGACCTCCTGAAAAGCGAGGACTACGGCTCGACGGTAAACGTGAAAGGTTGGGTAAGAACCCGGCGCGGAAGCAAATCTGTAAATTTCATTGCCCTTAACGACGGTTCTACAATTAAAAACATTCAGATTGTGGCCGATGTCAGCAATTTCGACGAAGAATTGCTGAAGCAGATAACTACCGGGGCATGCCTTAGCGTTGACGGCCAGCTCGTGAAAAGCATTGGCGGCGGACAAAACGTGGAGGTTACTGCAACTAAGATAGAAGTGCTTGGCGCTTGCGGCGACGAGTTCCCGATGCAGAAGAAGGGCCAGACTTTTGAATATATGCGCAAATATGCCCATATGCGCTTGCGTACGAATACTTTCGGCGCGGTTTTCCGCATACGCCACAATATGGCAATTGCCATCCACAAGTATTTCCACGAACACGGCTTCTACTATTTCAATACGCCAATCATCACTGCCAGTGACTGTGAGGGTGCCGGCGAGATGTTCCAGGTAACGACGCTCGACCTCAATCGTACGGGGAAAGACGGAGAAGTGGCTTACGACCGCGACTTTTTCGGAAAAAAGACCAGCCTCACGGTAAGCGGACAGCTGGAAGGTGAACTGGGAGCCACATCGCTGGGAGCCATCTACACTTTTGGACCTACTTTCAGAGCCGAGAATTCCAATACTCCCCGTCACCTTGCCGAGTTCTGGATGATAGAGCCCGAAATCGCCTTTATGGACAAGGACGAGCTTATGGACCTTGAGGAAGATTTCATCAAGTACTGCGTTCGCTGGGCTTTGGACAACTGCAAGGACGATATTGAGTTCCTCAACAAGATGATTGACAAGAATCTTGTCCAGACTTTGACTTCCGTGATTGAAGAGGATTTCGTTCGCCTCACATATTCCGACGGCTTGAAAATCCTTGACGAGGCAGCCAAGAACGGGCATCGCTTCGAATTCCCGATTACCGGTTGGGGCATGGACCTTAGCAGCGAGCACGAGAGGTATCTCGTGGAAGAGCATTTCAAGCGCCCTGTGATAATGACCGACTATCCTTGTGAAATCAAGTCGTTCTATATGAAGAAGAACCCCGACGGCAAGACCATGCAGGGCACCGACGTGCTGTTCCCGCGTATCGGCGAAATCATCGGCGGTTCGGTGCGTGAAGACAACTACAACAAGCTTGTTGCGGAAATCAAGGCGCGCGGCATGGAAGAGGAAAATTACGGATGGTATCTTGACACCCGCAAGTTCGGTAGCTGCCCCCATGCAGGGTTCGGGCTTGGCTTCGAGCGCCTTATCCTGTTTGTTACCGGTATGCAGAATATTCGCGACGTGATACCTTTCCCGCGCACTCCAAAGAATGCAATGTTTTAAGCGAAACCCATAAACAAGAAACTGCGGCGCTCCTCCGAAAAGGTTCGCCGCAGTTTTGTTTTGCTTTGCTTTGCGTCAGCGCTTATTGCCCGAACGAGCGTGTGCGCGTGTTGTTGGCGGGTGTTGACGGTGACTGCGTTCTTGTTGGGGCTTTTACTTTGTCCGAACTGCTTTGCGTAGGTGCAGTGCGGCTTGAGTTGTTTCTTGAATTCGAGGAACTGTTTTGGATTCTCGTGTTCGTGTGGCTTCGGTGGTTGTCGTTTGCCGGAGTTGTGCCTACGCTGGGCGATTGCCTGTCGTTGGTGCGACTGCTTGAACTTGATTCGGTTTTGGGGCGGAAGCTGCCGTTGCCTGAATTGATGCTGGAGTTGCTGCCGGAGTTGCGGTAACTGGAATTCACCCGGTAGTTGTTAGTCGGGTTTTGGCGCGTCGAGTTGTTTGTCCTGTCGTTGTTTCTGCCTTTGTTCCAGTTGTTGTTTCTACCGCTGTTGTTGTCCATATCTCGGTAATTGCGGCCTTCAGTTTGCACCCGGTTGCGGTTGGCATTGGGCGACTGCTTCGGGTTGTTGCCGAAATTCGGTCCGGAATTGCGTGGGCCTTCCTGACGCCGGTTTTGGAAGCTGTTGCGCTTGCCGTAGTCGTTGCCGTTGAAGGGAGGGGCGTCGGTGCGCTGCCCGCCACGGAAGTAGTATCCGTGTCCTCTGTCCTGGTAGCGGTCGCGCATGCCCATGTTGGCGCTGAATGTCATTCTTCGGTAGGGGCTGTGCTTGGGGCGGTGTGCCCAGCTTGCGCCGCGGTAGGTGCCGTATATTGCAGGGCGTGCGAAGTAGTAGAACCCGCGGTCGTAGAAGTCGTAGGTAGTCATTATGCATACTCCTGAGCGCCATATTAGCGGGCGGTAGAAATATTCTATGTCCCTGTACCGCGAAAACTGCCAGTCGAAGAGCACGTAGCCGAGGTCCTCGTTGCGGTAGCGCCAATACGGTCCGTCGATGTCACCGGGGTAGTTTATGTTGAGGAAATAATCCATGTTTATCTCGAAGACTTTGTCGTATTGCTTCTGCGAGAGGTTCAGTTCGTATGCCATTTTGTCGGTGAGATACCAGGAGCGTGTGCGCGATTCCTCATAGCTTAGAGCCGATGCGTTGATGCATGTCATCAATGTCAGTACAATTGCAAGCGTTGATTTCTTCATGGCCTTGTTTGTTGTATGGTTTAACATGTGTGATAACTGCAGCAAAGGTGAGGATTTATTTTGTACCTTCAAAATTTAATGGCACAAATAATGTGCAGAAAGATTAAAGATACAAAACAAGGGCGGTGCCGCGGAAATTGTAAGGCACATTGTTTTTCGGCTGTGCGCAAGGAATTCCGACGCTGTACGCATGGAATTTCAACGCTGTGCGCATGGAGTTTTCCGGATAAAGTTTTTGTTGTGCCCGCTGTGGGCAGGCAATAGAATGCCGGGCCTATGCGTTATCATTCTGTATGCAGTGGCTTGACAAAATTAAGCGTGTAAAGATTGCCCTTGTGGCTGCGGCTCTTCTCATAGCCGTGGCGTCGCTGGTGGTGTCGCATCTTCTTGTCGTCGACATGGAGCGCGAGGAATACGAACGTATGGAAATCTGGGCTGAGGCCATGCGCTCGCTCAACCGGGCCGACGAGACTACCGATTTGGCTCTTGTGCTCAAGGTGATTAACGGCAACAACACGATTCCCGTAGTGGTGCTCGACGACGCGGGGCGTCCTGCCATGTCGCGCAACGTGCAGCTTTCGAAGCATGAGCGCCGCGACTCGGTGGAATCGCTGCGGCAACTGGCCATGGAATGGAAGAGCGCCGGCAACAGCGTTGGGATTAGCGCCGTGGACGAAAGCGAAGCCGCCTTTGCCCCCCAAAGCCACCTCGATATATGCTATGGCCGCAGTTCGATGCTTGCGCGCCTTGCCGTCTATCCCTTTGTGCAGCTCGGGGTGGTGCTGGTGTTTGCTGTGGTGGCGGTCTTCGCCTTGATGAGTTCGAAGCGCGCCGAGCAGAACAAGGTGTGGGTTGGGCTTTCGAAGGAGACAGCCCACCAGCTTGGCACTCCCATTTCCTCGCTTATGGCCTGGACCGAAATTCTCAAGGAAACGTATGCCGAAAGCCCGCTGATACCCGAGATGGAAAAGGACGTGAAGCGCCTGCAGCTCATAGCCGAGCGCTTCTCGAAGATAGGTTCGGTGCCGGAGCTCGAGACGCAGAATATCGTTGCGGCTCTCGACAGGGCTGTGGACTATATGTCGCGCCGGGCATCGGCCCATGTGAAGGTCGTGAAGCTGTATACCCGCGAGACCATCAACGTGAGCATGAATTCGGCTCTCTTCGAGTGGGTGGTGGAAAACCTTTCGAAGAATGCCATGGATGCCATGGGCGGCCGCGGCACGCTGTCGTTCCGCGTTGACGACGTGCCGGGGAAGGTGCTCATCGACGTGAGCGACACCGGCAAGGGCATTCCCCGCAAAAATTTCAATTCGGTGTTCATGCCCGGCTACACCACTAAGAAGCGCGGCTGGGGCCTGGGCCTCTCGCTTGCCCGCCGCATAGTGGAGGAATACCACCACGGACGCATCTACGTGCTGTCGTCGGAAGTGGGGAAGGGCACCGTTTTCCGCATCGAGATGCCGAAGTCGAAGTGAAGCCTGCGACGGCGCTTGCGGTGCGCTTCTGTATTTCGCAGCGGTGTGTGGCGCTTTTCTTGAAATTAATCATTACTTTTGCTAACGGATGACGAAAAGCTCGCCATCGACAATGTCACAACGACAAAAACATGAAACAGATGGACTCCAGCGACAGTCTTGTAATTATCCCCACATACAACGAGCGGGAAAACATTGAGGCAATAATAAGGGCCGTGTTTGCACTTCCCGAACACCGGTTCGATATCCTTGTGATTGACGACGGTTCGCCCGATGGCACTGCCGACATCGTGAAGCGGCTCATGGGCAGCGAGTTTCACGAGCGGCTCGACATTATGGAACGCAGCGGGAAGCAGGGGCTGGGCACCGCCTACATAGCAGGCTTCAAATGGGCCCTCGACCATAGCTACAGCTACGTTTTCGAGATGGATGCCGACTTCAGCCATGCTCCTGCCGATTTGCCGCGTCTCTACGATGCCTGCGTTAAGCGGGGTGCCGACGTGGCGGTGGGTTCGCGCTACGTGAGTGGGGTGAATGTGGTGAACTGGCCCATGGGGCGTGTGCTGATGAGCTATTTCGCTTCGAAATACGTGCGTGCCGTGACGGGCATCAAAGTGCACGATACCACTGCGGGCTTCGTGTGCTGGTCGCGCCGCGTGCTCGAGACCATCGACCTCGACGCGGTGCGCTTCAAGGGCTACGCTTTCCAGATTGAGATGAAGTTTACGGCCGTCAAGATGGGCTTTAAGCTTGAGGAAGTCCCAGTGGTGTTTGTAAACCGCCGCTTGGGCACCAGCAAGATGAACAGCTCGATTTTCGGCGAGGCCGTGTTCGGGGTGCTGAGGCTGCGGCTCGACAGCATCTGCGGTAAATTCAGTAAAACGAAAAAACAGTAAGGGCGTGATAAGCGTTGTAAGAAATGCGCTTATAGTTAATGAAGGCTGTGTCACCGAAGGCGACATTGCTGTTGAAGACGGGCGCATTGCTGCCGTTGGGCCTTCGGCTTCATGTGTTGGTGCCGACGAGGTTATCGATGCCTGCGGGGCTTATGTGCTGCCGGGGGTGATAGACACGCATGTGCATTTCCGCGAACCGGGGATGACCGACGCTGCCGATATCTACAGCGAAAGCCGTGCGGCTGCTGCCGGCGGTGTGACTTCGTACTTCGACATGCCCAACAATACCCCTGCCACCACTTCTGCCGAAGCCTGGGAGGCCAAGCGCCGCTCGGCTTGCCGCAACAGTTTGGTGAACTACAGTTTTTATCTGGGGGCTACGTGCGACAATATAGATGAGATACGTGCGCTCGACGCGCGCCGTGTCTGCGGCGTAAAGGTATTCATGGGCTCGTCTACGGGCAATATGCTTGTTGACGACGTCGGGGCGCTGGAGCAGATTTTTGCCGAAAGCCGAGTGCCTGTCGTGGCCCATTGCGAAGACATGGGCATTATTGATGACAACGCCCGTAGGGTGAAGGAGCAGCATGGAGGCGATGCCGGCGTGGAGTGGCATCCGCGCATACGCAGTGCCGAGGCTTGCTTCAAGTCGAGCTCGCAGGCTGTGGCTTTGGCGCGCCGCACGGGTGCACGTCTGCACGTGGCTCATATCACTACCGCGCGCGAACTGGAGCTTTTCAGTCCCGACGACAGCCGCATTACAGCCGAGGTGTGCGTGCCGCATTTGGTGTTCTGCGACGACGACTACACCCGTCTCGGGGCTTTGATTAAGTGCAATCCGGCGGTGAAGACGACTGCCGACCGTGCCGCGCTGCGGCGTGCGCTTACCGACGGCCGCATACGTACCGTGGCCACCGACCATGCCCCCCATCTGCTGTCGCGCAAACATGGCGGGGCGTTCACGGCCGTGTCGGGGATGCCTTCGGTGCAGTTCTCGCTGCTCAACATGCTTGCGCTTCACGACGAGGGGGTGCTCACGCTCGAGCGCATTGCCCGGCTCATGTGCCACAACCCTGCCGAGGTGTTCGGCATCAGCGGGCGCGGATTCCTGCGCGAGGGCTATGCTGCCGACTTCGTGATGGTGCGCCGCTGCGAGGGCTATGCCCTGCAGCAGGGCGACGTCAGGAGCAAATGCGGCTGGAGCCCGTTTGTGGGGCGTAGCTATTCCTGGCGCGTAGAGCGCACTTTCTGCAACGGTCGTTGCGTTTACTCAGCCCGCGAGGGGTTCGCCTCCGAGGCTTTTCCCGAAGAAATTGTTTTCGAAAGATAAATATGATACGTTCTCTGCAGTATTCCGTACATGAAATTGCGGACTACATCAGCTGGAGCTATTTTTTCCATGCGTGGGGCTTGCCGGCGAAGTTTGCGTCGGTGATGCGCGTTCACGGCTGCAGTTCGTGCCGCAATGAATGGATTAACGGTTGGACCGATGCCGCCGATGTGCTACGTGCGCGCGAGGCAGTGCGACTTTACGACGATGCCCTGCAGTTGCTGCGCGAGGCCGACGGGCAGTTCGGCTTCCAATGCCGCTTCGGGTTGTTCCCTGCCAATTCCGACGGCGACGACGTGCTTGTCAGCGCCGAGGGCGGCGCCACGGTGCGCCTGCCTTTCCTGCGCCAGCAGTACAACCCTTCGCCCGATGGCTTTTGCCGCTGCCTGGCCGACTACATACGCCCTGCTTCGCAAGGGGTGCCTGATGTGCTTGGGGTGTTTGTGGCTTCGAACGACGCACGCATGGAGCGCCAGTATCCCGACGACGGCTACCTGCGCATGCTGTGCCAGACGCTGTCGGACCGCCTGGTAGAGGCTGGCACCGAGAGGGCGCACATGGAGATACGGCGCGGCTTCTGGGGCTATGCCCCCGACGAGTCGCTTACTATTGACGATATGCTGGCGGCGCGCTACCGCGGCATACGCCCGGCGGTGGGCTATCCTTCCATCCCCGACCAAAGCATTGCCTTCCTGCTGCGCGACCTTGTGGACTTCGGTGCCGTGGGCGTGGAGCTTACCGAGTCGGGCGCGATGACTCCCCATGCTTCGGTGTGCGGACTGATGTTTGCGCATCCCGAGGCTCGCTATTTCAGTGTGGGCAAGATTGGCGATGACCAGCTTGCCGACTATGACTCGCGCCGCGGTTTGCCGGAGGAGAGGATGCGCGCGTTCCTAGGCTCAAACCTCCAGCCATGATTCTTCGTATAAGCGTTCTGCTTGTTGCCCTGCTTACGCTTCCTGCGCTGTATATCTTCAGGAAGTGGATGGGGCCGTGGCGCTCGGCTGGCTGGCGACGGCTGTTTCTGCTGCCCAATGCCGTGCTGGTGCTGCTCACGGTGCTTTTTTCGTGGCGTGGCGACATGGTGGCTACGCGGGGCATGGCAGTGGCTGTGTATCTGGCTGCGTGTTTTGCCGTTGGTGTGCCCGAGACGCTGTATGCCGCGGTGCGCGGTGCGGCTGCAGGTCGCCGGTGGGACAGGGCGGCTGCCGCTGTGGCGGCTGCCGTGGCGTTCCTGTCTGTGGCTGTGGGCGTGGCTGCGTGCTTTGCCCCTGTGGGGGTGAAGCGCATCACTTTCAGCTCGCGCTCGCTTCCTGCGGCTTTCGACGGCTACCGCATTGTGCTGGTGTCCGACCTGCACGTTGGCACTTTCGACTTCTGTCCCGAGGCGCTGCGGCGCGCCGTGGAGGCTGCCAATGCCGAGCATGCCGACTTGGCGGTGTTCGGCGGCGACCTGGTGAACTATTCGGCTGACGAACTGCCGCGTCATAGGGCTGCTCTTGCTGCCCTGCGTGCGCGCGACGGCGTGGTGGCTGTGATGGGCAACCATGACTATCTGCCCTACATCCACTGCAGCGAAGCCGAGAGGCAGCGCGGCATAGCGCAGGTGCAGACTGTGGAGCGCGCCATGGGCTGGCGCCTGCTGCTCAATTCCCACTTGTTCCTGAGGCGCGGCACCGACAGCATAGCCGTTGTGGGCTCGGAGAATGAGGGGCGCAACCCGCTCCATTGCCACGGCAACCTGCGGGCAGCGGTGAACGGCATTCCGGCAGGCACGTTCCAGGTGCTGGCGTCACACGATCCGTGGCAATGGCGCCGAAAAGTTTTGCCGCAAACGGATATTCAGCTAACTTTGTCGGGCCATACTCATGCCGGGCAGTTTGCGGTGGCGGGGGTTTCCCCGTGCCGGCTGTGGAGCGGCGAGTGGCTTGGGCTCTACCGCTGCGGCGGACGTGGGCTCGTGGTCAGCGGTGGAGTGGGCGAGGCCCTGATGCCTTTCCGTCTCGGCGCCTGGCCTTCTATCGATGTCATAACACTTAAACGCGAATGAGAATTTTCTATTACATCTACCAGCTGTGCGTGGGTTTGCCCGTGTTTCTGGTTTCTACGGTGCTCACTTCGGTGGTGACGAGCGTGGGTTGCATTCTTGGCAACGGCAATTTCTGGGGCTACTGGCCCGGCAAGATATGGTCGCACGTGGTGTGCGGCGTGCTGCTTCTTCCCGTCAGGGTTGAAGGGCGCGAAAACTTGCGCGAGGGCGAGTCGTATGTGTTTGTGGCCAACCACCAGGGGGCCATGGACATCTTCTTGATTTACGGCTACCTGTGCCGCAACTTCAAGTGGATGATGAAGAAGTCGTTGCGGCGTGTGCCTTTCATAGGCTTTGCCTGCGCGCGTGCCCACCACATCTTCGTAGACCGTAGCGGAGCGTCGAAGATAGAGGAAACCATAGCCCAGGCGCGCGCCACATTGCAGGGCGGCATGTCGCTGGTGGTGTTCCCCGAGGGCACCCGCACCTCCACGGGCCATGTGGGGCGGTTCAAGAAAGGCGCCTTCCTGCTTGCCGACGAGCTGCAGTTGCCCGTGGTGCCGCTCACCATCGACGGTTCCTTCCAGGTGCTTCCGCGCCAGCGCGGCATGCTCAACTTCGTGCGGCGCCATACGCTGCGCCTCGTCATCCATCGCCCCGTCTACCCGCAGGGGCAGGGCCCCGACAACATCGCCGCCGTGATGGAGCAGTCGCGCCGCGCCGTGTGCTCGTCGCTTCCCGGTGAGGGGTGAGTGTGAAGCGCTGCGTTTTGCGCGCCGTTTCCGAAAAGTTTCGCTATATTTGCAGAGCTAATTATATATCAGTAAAAACAAAGCATTATGAGAGTCATTATAGAACCCACGTATGAGAAGCTGTCGCAATGGGCGGCAGACTATGTAGTGAACCGTATAAACCAGGCAGCCCCCACTGCCGAGCATCCCTTCGTGCTGGGCCTGCCCACTGGGTCGTCGCCCATAGGCATGTACCAGAACCTGGTGAAGGCGTGCAGCGAGGGAAGGGTGAGCTTCCGCAATGTAGTCACCTTCAACATGGACGAGTACGTAGGCCTTCCCGAAAGCCATCCCGAGAGCTACCATTCGTTTATGGCCAAGAACCTGTTCAACCACATCGACTGCCCCAAGGAGAACATCCACATCCTCAACGGCAATGCTGCCGACCTTGAGGCCGAGTGTGCAGCCTACGAGGAGAAGATAGCGCGTGCCGGGGGCATTGACTTGTTTATAGGCGGCATAGGTCCCGACGGGCATATAGCTTTCAACGAGCCGGGATCGTCGCTCAGTTCGCTCACTCGCGTCAAGACGCTCACCACCGACACCCGCATAGCCAATTCGCGCTTCTTCGGCGGCGATGCAGCCAGTGTGCCCACCCATGCGCTCACAGTGGGCGTAGGCACGGTGATGGCAGCCCGCGAGGTGATGATACTCTGCAACGGCCACAACAAGGCTCAGGCGCTGCAGGCAGCCGTGGAGGGCGCAGTAACCCAGATGTGGACCATCAGCGCGCTCCAGCTTCACCGCCACGGCATCATAGTGTGCGACGATGCTGCCACCGACCAGCTGCGTGTGGGCACATACCGCTACTTCAAGGATATCGAGAAAGACTCACTCTAATCTAATAGGGAGAGGGAAAGAGAAAATTATGAAAGTTCGTCCTCTCAGGCGTTATGTCCCTCCCGTGATAAAGGTATATCCGGTGCATATCTGCAGCATGCTGGTTGCCGCTTCGGCGGAGCGTGCGGCGCCGGAAAAGGAGATGGAGTCGCGCCGCTACGGAGGCAGCTTCGAATCGCGCCACAGCGTGTGGTATGAGCCGTAGACGCCCCCAAAAAAGCTTCCCCCTGCATAGTAACAGGGAGAGGAAGAGAGATAGAAAGTCCATATTTCGCAATGCGAAATATGGACTTTTCGGTAAATCGGAAATTAACATTAACGTTTTTAACACCGTGGGGTAAAAAGCCCCCTCATCGCCGTCGGCATAATATAGGTTGCGCCTCACAGCAATCGAAAGCAGGCTTTCATTGCATTCGGCAAGGTCGCTTGTGTTCGCCCTCTCCGAGGATGAAAGTTAGTGTTGTTGCGCATCCTCGGGTGTCATAATATAGGCTGCGCCTCAGCAATCGAAAAGCAAGCTTTCATTGCGTTCGGCTTGCACTATATTTCCTTCCCTTCGGTCAGTCACCCGAGGTTATGT